>NZ_JBQEQF010000007.1:0-208497 GCF_052046035.1 Paenarthrobacter sp. 22069
CCGGCACCGGCGCTTCACACCCGCGGTCATTCCTCCGGCTCCCATAGACTGGAGCCATGACGCAGCACAACCCCAGCTCTCCTGGCTCCGACGATTTCGACCCCTCCGCCAGCTCCCTGGCAGGCCACGTGGACGATTCGGTGATGGCTGAACTGCTGTCCATCCGCTCCAGCATTGACAACATCGATGCCACCCTGGTGTACCTCCTTGCCGAACGTTTCAAGGCCACGCAGAAAGTGGGTTTCCTGAAGGCAACGCACCGCCTTCCCGCCGGCGACCCCGGCCGTGAGGCAGCCCAGATCGCGCGGCTGCGCCGGCTCGCCGAGGACGCCCATCTCGACCCCGCCTTCGCTGAGAAGTTCCTCAACTTCATCATCGGCGAGGTGATCCGCCACCACGAGGCCATCGCGGAGGACCACCAGGCATCCTCGGGGCAGCAGCCGCAGACCTCCGCGCTGGCGTGAGCCGGGAACAGTACCACCGGGGTCCAGGGACGGATCCGGCCGCTTCGTCTGCCGCCGAAGCAGGCCCTTCCACGGCAGCCTCAGCCCAGGAGGTCACCGCAACCGGGCTGGGTCCTTGGCCGGGTGAAGACCCGCTGGAGGCCGCCCGCATCATCCGCGGTGAACTTGGCAGTCCGCACCTGCCGTTCCTCGCCGAACTGCCGGACCGGGGCGTCGGCTCCGATGCTCTTGGACGTACCGCTGTGCTCCTCGAGGAACTGGCGGTAGACGTCCAGCCCTACGGATGGCGGCTCGTCGACCGGCCAGGCAAGGACATGCGCCGTGCAGCGTCGGCGTTGTCCACCGACCTGAATGTTCTCGCCGACGTGGCGGGTGCCGAAGATGTCTCCGCCACGGACCTGAAAGTGCAGTTGGTGGGCCCGCTCAGCCTGGCCGCCGGGATGCACCTGCACAATGGTGAACGGGCCCTGCTGGACCACGGCGCGCGCCGGGACCTGGCCGCCTCGCTCGCCGCCGGCGTGGGTGGCTATCTCCGCCGGGTGGCGGCCGCCGTTCCGGGCACCCGCCTCGTGGTGCAGGTGGACGAGCCTGACGTTGCAGCCGTGTTGGCCGGAACCATTCCCACCGCCAGCGGATACCGCACTCTTCGCGCCGTGGCCACTTCGGAAGCCCGCGAGTCGTGGCGGTTGGTCCTCGAGGCCCTGCGCGCAGCCGGTGCCGCCGAGGTTGTGCTCACTTTCCCCGAGATCGAGGCCCCGATCGAGCTGGCACTGGCCGCCGGCGCCGACGGCGTTGCGCTGCCGCTGAAGGCACTGACGAACCGGCAATGGGAGCAGCTGGCAGGGGCCGTCGAGGCAGGAAAGCAGTTCTGGGCCGGCGCCCTGGACGTTTCGTCCGGAACTCCGTTGCCGAAGGTGGCTGACTGCGTGGAAACCGTGTGGCGCCCCTGGCACCAGCTGGGCCTGCCGGCGTCGCTGCTCGGCGCCATCCGGCTGACGCCCTCAGGCGGACTCGCCGGGCGCACGCCGGCGCAGGCCACCGCCGTCCTGGGCAGGCTCACGCAGGTGGCGGACGGCCTGAACCAGCTGGCGCTGGGCTAGGCGTCACACCCTGTTCTCCCAGCGCTCCGGCTGGGCGTAGCGGGGCAGGTAGCTCTGGGCGGAACTGCCGCCGGTGTATGGGCGCAATCGGTAATCGAAGGCTCCGGCGTAGACCAGCACCAGGCCAATCTGCGGCTGGATGACCTTCACCTGAATACGGTGCCGGCCGTTGCTGCCCTCAGCCGGATCCCACCACTGTTCGGCGTAGGCCTTGGCGTCCAGTGCGGCCGGCAGCGGTATCCGAAGGGGGCCCAGGAAGAGCCGGGACGCCTCCGATACTCCGCGGAGCCGTCCCTCCGCCGTCACGCCCAGATTGAGGTCTGTCACCAGACGCCGGTACCTGCCGACGTAGTCAACCAACTGCGGCGCCCCCTTCCGCGCCGTGACGCTGGTGGTGTCCTGGAAGAGCCGGGTACGCCCGGGAAACCGGATTTCCCGCCGGGCGGTCAGGCTGGAACGGCCGAAAGGATCCTGGTGCGCGTGGTTCTCGATCCGGAACGGGATGTTTTCGCCATACTCAGGGAAGAAAGCCTCCTCGCCTCCGGCGAGCCTCAGCAGCGGGCGCAGCCACCGCTGGCGGCACCCCACGACGTCGAACGTGCCTTCCCCCACGCCGTACTGTCCGGAGCCCGGCACCAGCGAGAAGTACTCCTGGAGCCCGGGCTGCAGCCGGGAGTACGCACTGCCCAGGGCCTGCTGGTAGATCGGGACGTTCATTGGAATGGGCCTCCTGTTGCCTGCGGGCGGCGCTGCTTGCCTCCGGATTCACAATCTACCGGCAGCCTTGAGTCGGATGTACATGTCCGCCAGCCGTGGAGGCAGCTCACGTGGCTCGGCGTCCACCACTTCCACTCCATAGCGGCGCAGCTCGGCGGTAACCGCTGCGCGCTGCAGGAGGGCGCGTTCGGCTGCGGCGGCACGGTACACCCCGGTGGCATCATTGCGTTCCCGCAGCATTGCACCCAGCTGGGGGTCACGGACGGCGGCCACCACCACCACGTGCCCGGTAGCAAGCCGCTCGGCAACCGGAAGCAGCCCTTCCTCCGGTGCGCCGCTGTCCAGCGATGTCAACAGCACTACGAGGGACCGGTGGGCGGATACGGCGCGGACCTGCCCCGGGACCGCGGGCCAGTCCATCTCGATCAGTTCGGCGTCAAGGGGCGCCATGGCCTGGACCAGCCGGCCCAGGATGTTGCCCTGGCCGGCGGAGCGGGCCCGCGCCCTGGTCCTTCGGTCGAAGGCCAGGAAGTCCACCCGGTCGCCGCCGCGCTCGGCCAGGACACCCAGGAGAAGTGCGGCCTCGATCCCGGTGTCAAGGCGCGTTTCGTCGCCGATCCTTGCAGCGGACGTTCGGGACGTATCAAGGACCATCACCACCCGCCGGTCCCGTTCAGGGCGCCAGGTCCGGACCACCACGGCGGAACGACGGGCTGTGGCGCGCCAGTCGATGGAGCGGACGTCGTCGCCGCGGACATAGTCCCGCAGCGAGTCGAACTCTGTGCCGGCACCGCGGATCTGCACTGCCGCCTTCCCGTCGAGTTCACGCAGCTTCCGCAGTTTCGAGGGCAAATGCCGCCGCGACCGGAACGGCGGAAGCACCCGCACCGAGCCTTGGCACGGGATGGTCCGCTGGCGGGCCGCCAGGCCCAGCGGGCCGAAGGAGCGAAGGGTCACGTGCGGTGTTTTGAGGTCGCCGCGGCGGGTGGGCCGGAGCCGCACCGTAAACCGCCTGCCTTCGCCGGCGGGGACGGTGATGTCCTGAACGGGATCCTGTGCGCCGGCAGAGGGCTGCCAGCCGTCACGGAAAGACCCCCGCAGCATCCTGCGTCCGCCGTTGCGGATGGTCAGCACGGCATCCGCCGCATTGTTGAGCGTTACGTTCTCGGGCTCCGCCCGCACCACACCGACCTGTCGAAGGGACGCGGCGAACACCAGCTCGGCGACCAGCAGCGCAGTGAGCAGGGCGGCCGTGGCCAGCATGGTCAGCCATCCCGGGAACAGCAGCACGGGCACCAGGCCCAGCAGCACCAGGGCCACGAAGCGCCCCGAGATGGCCATCAGCGCGGAACGGGGACGGAGGCGAGGATGCTGCCCAGGACGTCGTCCACCCGGACTCCATCCATTTGCGCTTCGGGCTGCAACGCCACCCGGTGCCGCAGGCAGGGCAGCGCCAGCGCCTTGACGTCGTCGGGGGTCACGAATGGACGGTCGGAGAGCCACGCCCAGGCCCGTGACGTGTTGAGCAGGGCGGTGGCGCCGCGGGGCGAGACGCCGAGCTGGAAGGAAGGGGCCGCCCGGGTGGCGCGCACCAGGTCAACAATGTAGCCGATGATTTCCGGTTCCACTGCCACACGGGTCACAGCATCACGTGCCCGTTCCAGGTCCTGCGACCCGGCCACTGCCCGGACACCCGCTGCCGACAGGTCGCGGGGATCGAACCCGGCGGCGTGGCGGCGGATGACTTCTATTTCTTCCCCGCGTGCCGGCAGCGGCATGGTGAGCTTGAGCAGGAAGCGGTCCAGCTGCGCTTCGGGCAGGGGATAGGTCCCCTCATACTCCACCGGATTCTGGGTGGCTGCCACCAGGAAGGGCGCGGGCAGCCGCCGGGACACGCCATCAACGGACACCTGGCGCTCCTCCATGGCCTCGAGGAGCGATGCCTGCGTCTTTGGCGGGGTCCGGTTGATCTCATCGGCCAACAGCAGGTTGGTGAAGACAGGCCCCTCCCGGAAGCTGAATTCGGAGGTGCGCGAGTCGTACACCAGCGAACCGGTGACGTCGCCCGGCATGAGGTCGGGCGTGAACTGCACCCGTTTGGTTTCCAGGCTCAACGCCGCGGACAGTGCGCGGACCAGCAGGGTCTTGGCTACGCCGGGCACTCCCTCGAGCAGGACGTGCCCCTGCGAGAGCAGGGCAATCAGGAGGCCGGTGACGGTGGCGTCCTGTCCCACCACTGCCTTGGCCACTTCCCGCCGGACAGCAAGGAGCGCCTGCCGCGCGCCGTCGTCGAGAGGGCCCTTGGGGTCTACCGAATTCAGGACCCCCGGGCCCCTGCCTTGTTCACTCATCGGGTCATGACCTCTTTCTCCAGTTTGTCGATGGCCTGGGACCAGGCCACCAACGCTGCTTCTGACGTGGGATGTTCGTTGATAATCACCCGGACCTCCCTGGGGTCCCTGCCCAGCAACCGGGCGGCCGCGGTAATGGTGTCCTCCGAGCTGGCGCCGGTGCCGAGCCGGAGTTTGCCGGCGAGCCGCACCAGCAGGCCGGCCCGCAGATTGTCCCTTGCCTGGCTGATGGCCCGGGAGTCCTGGTAGAGCCGGGCGCGTCCTTCCGCGGTTTCCACCGCCTTGACCACCACCGGCAACGGCTCGAAAACCAGCGGCCCGTGACGGCGGCCGCGCCACACGACTGCCGCCAGCGCCACCACCAACAGCCAGGGCCCCAGGAAGCGGGCCCAGGCGGGGGCGAGGTCGTCAAGGGTTTTCCCGGGCCCATTGACCGTGACGTCCTGAAGCGAGGGGAGGTACCAAACGAGGTCCTTCGAGGTTCCCAGCATCCTGGTTGCGAGGGCTGCGTTGCCCAGTTCGTCCAGCCCGCCGTTGCTGAGGATCGTCGTGCTGCCCAGCACCGCCAAACGACCGCCGTTGCTGACGGCAAGCATCCCGGCGGTCCCTGCCGCCCGGAAGCAGGTGGTGCCGCCGTCGTACACGAACGCTCCTTCTCCGCTGACTTGGCCGGCGGCTTCCGCATCCGGCAGGGCGCATCCGGCTTCCAGGACGGGATGCGCATCGGGAACCACGCCCGCCTGGCGGATGCCGCCGTCAAGTGCTGCGAGGGTCTCCATCCTGGGGGAGACCACCACAACGCGTTCGGCCGCTGCCAGCAGGCTTGCCAACTGCGGTTCAGCCAGGATGCCGTTCCGGTCGTAGAGGAGGAGGGTGGGGGAGTCACTGGAGCGAAGGTCATCCAATGCCGCGTCGAAGCGTTCCGGCGCCTGGACGGAAACCCCATGCCGGCCCAGGATTTCGGCCAGTGCCCTGGCTCCTTCCGGTCCGGCATTGTGGATTGAGAGGGGAACGGTGTCGCCCTTGGGAGCAAGTTGGGTACCGATGACCAGTGCCAGCGCGGCGGCCACCACCACTGCCGCTGCGGCCGCGCCGCGGTGCAGGTTCAACCAGCCCAGGATGGCTGCGGCCAGCGTTCTGCCGGGGCCCGGCGCTCGTCCAACCCCGGTGGCTCCGTGATGTTCAGCGACTGCGCGCCCGCCGGCCGTCATGGGAGCAGCACCGCGCTGTCGGCAGGGGCGGGCTTTGCCTCCTCCAGCGCCGTATCAAGGTCCACCATTTCCCGGTAGCCGGCGCTGCCTGCTGCCTTGTTCCCGTAGCGGATGGCATCAAAGGTGGCCGCTGCGCCTGCCAGGCGCGGAGCCTGGGCGCTGAAGTGCAGGGACAATGCCTTGGCCGCTTCGTCCGCCGTCCGGCCCGGCTGGGGATCAAGGATGGCGCGGTCCTCTGCGCTGCGGACAATGGCACGGAAACGTTCGACGACGGCGTGCCCCCACTTTCCGGCCGCAGCCGCCGCTTCCGCGCGGCTGCGGTAGTCGGCGGCGCCGAGGGTGGGCTCGTGCTCGAAGACCTCCCGGGCCTGGCGGCGGCGGGCGTTCAGCCGGGGTCGGGCGAGGATGACTGCGGCGGCGATGATCACCGCAATCACGAGGGCGATGACCGGGCTGGGCACAGGTGCGGCGTCGCCGCTGGGGCCATCCAAGGATTGCAGCCAGTCCAGGAAGTTACGCCAGAGGGTGGCAAGCCAGGAGGGGGCATTCTCGCGGTATTCGGGTTTGGCAAGCTCCTCCGCCGCCCAGCGCCGGGCTTCCCCGGCGCCGGGAAGCAGCGGAGGCTCAGCGGCCATAGGGCGATGCCCCCGGGCCGGGTCCGTATCCAGGGTAGGGCAGCGTACCGCCCGGGCGGAGGCCGCGGCCCGGGATGCCATCAGGGTCGGAACCGGTTTCGAGCTGTCGCAGCAGCGCGATATCCAGTCCGTCCTGGCGCATCCTGAGGTCCATGTAGAGCAGTGCCATAACGGAGGTCTGGAAGGCGTAGCCCACCGCGCCCACCAATGCCCCGAGCACCGCTTTGATGATGCCGGTAGCCACGGCGAGGGAAGCCTGTTGTCCACTGCCGCCGTGGGGAGAGATAACGCCTGACAGGACGGCGGGCAGCATGCCCGCCGGGATCAGCACCACTTGGGTAGCGACGGCCACCAGGATCCCCACCACCAGGGCGATGCCGAGGATCCGCCACCAGTTGGCCCGGGTCAGCTCCCACGAGCGCCTCAGCCCGGCGAGGGCTCCGAGTTCTTCGATGACGACGGCGGCAGGTGCCACCATGAACTTGACCGCCACCCAGGCGAATCCGGCGCCGAAGCCCAGCATCAGGGGGATGGACAGCAGGGCGGCTGTCCCGCGGACGCTGGAGAACAGGAGCACGACCAACGCGACGAAGAGCACCACCGCGGCCAGGGCAGCCGCCACCAACAGTGCCGCCAGCCTGAGCAGCGCACCGATCCTTGGGCGTACCAGCGACAGCATCCGCCGGAAGCCGGTGGGACGGTTCAGGACCGAGCGGGCAACGGGTACCACCATGGCGCCTTGGAGGACAGCAGAAACAAAGACGGAGAGGATGGATACCACGACGGCCACTGCCGTCAGACCCATCCCCGCGGCCGCGATGTCGGCGCGGCTGGCCCGTGCCGCCCAGGCTTCGATGGAGCCGGCCGACGTTGCTGTCATTCCTGCAAACACTGCTGCGAGAATCGCCGACAGGGACTGGGCCAGGAGGCCGGCGCCGAGCATGGCCTTGGCGTTGCGCCTGATTGCCTGGAACGAGCCGTCCAGGACCTCGCCGAACATCAGGGGCCGCAAGGGGATGATGCCCGGCTTGGGAGGCGCTGCGTAGCGGGGGTTCCCAAATTGTCCCGGGCCCCGGAACCCTTGTTCGCCGTACGCCTGGCCGCCGAAGGCCGGGCCGGCAAAAGTAAATGGACCGGGGTATGGGGCTCCGGGGGACTGGCTGCCAGGGTACTGGGGTCCCGGGTATTGGGGTCCGGGGTATTGTGCGCCGGGATCTCCAGGGTTCCCGTTTCCACCCTGCCCGGGCATCTGCTGCCACTGTGATGCCTGCGGCGGCCGCCGTTCCCACGAGGCCGCCTGGTCCCAGGAAGTTTGCTGTTGCCAAGTGGGTCCCTGTGGCCAGGAATCGGAAGGCGCTCCTGACGGCGAAGCCCACGGCTGCTCCGGTGATGGCACCTGGCCGTGCGTACCCCCATCGGCCGGGCCGCCGTCGTCCTGCCCGTTGCCCGGCCGCCCCTGCAAGGGCTCACCGGGCCCCGGCTCCTGTGCTGACACTGATTCCTCCCCCCCATAGCAGTCCGCCTGCCCCGGGGCGCCCGTAAAAAGGCGGGCAGCGGCAGAGCAGCGCATGAGCCCAAGACTATAGTTCCGTCGCCGGACGGCCTAGTGCCCCGCCATGCCGGAGGCCGTTCAACAGGACAAACGCATCCCGATAAGGGAATATATAGCTATGAAGGCACGCATTCTGGTGGTAGATGATGATGAAGCGCTGGCCGAGATGATTGGGATTGTCCTCCGTAATGACGGCTTCGAGCCGGTCTTCTGCGCCGACGGCGCCCAGGCCCTCGACGTTTTCCGGTCATCACGGCCGGACCTTGTCCTGCTCGACCTCATGCTTCCAGGGATGGACGGCATCGAAGTATGCCGCCAGATCCGCGGCGAATCCGACGTTCCCATTGTCATGCTGACCGCCAAATCGGACACCTCCGACGTCGTCCGCGGCCTGGAATCCGGCGCCGACGACTACGTGCCGAAACCCTTCAAGCCTGCCGAACTCGTGGCCCGCGTCCGGGCCCGGCTTCGTCCCGGTGACCAGAAGGCCCCCGAAACCCTCCGGATCGCTGACATCACCATCGACGTCGCCGGCCATACGGTCAGCAGGGGCAATGAGCGGATTTCCCTGACGCCGCTGGAATTCGACCTCCTGGTGGCGCTGGCCCGGAAACCATGGCAGGTCTTCACGCGTGAACTGCTCCTGGAACAGGTCTGGGGCTACCGGCACGCCGCTGACACCCGGCTGGTCAACGTCCATGTCCAGCGACTGCGGTCCAAGATCGAGCAGGACCCGGAAGCCCCGGAAGTTGTATTGACGGTGCGTGGTGTCGGCTATAAAGCAGGGGTCTGACCCCGCCGCGCAGGACGGGGAACCGGACCAGCGCGGCACCACGCCCCTCCTGCCCGCGGACGCCGGAGCTAAGCAGGACGGAAGCGTCAGCAACGGCTCCGGAGACAACGGAGCCGGACCGGAGACCGTTCCCGCTCCCGGCCTCCGCTACGTGGCTTTCCGGGCACGCATCTGGCAGCGGCGCGGCCTGATCGTTGCACTGCGCGTCGCCAGGCTGGTCCGGACCGGCGTCAGCCGTTTTCTCCCCGGACTGAAATACCTCGGCCGTGCCCTGCAAAAGCGCTGGCGGCGATCCCTTCAGTTCCGGACCGTCCTCACCACCCTGTTGTTGGCCGTGACCTCGTTTGCCGTGGTGGGCGCATACCTGTCCAACCAGATCGCCAACAACCTGTTCCAGGAGCGGCTGACACAGGCGGAGTCGGAGACCCGGTACAACGTCAAGCAGGTGCAGGACACGTTCGACGGCGCCCAGGTCACCGACCAGTCCAGCGTCATCACCCTGGTCTCGGACACACTCAGCGCCGTGGAAGGCCGTGGCTCCGTGATCCAGAGGCGCTATGTCTTTGAGGCCATGCCCAACCAGACAAAGCCCCGCAACCGCTGGGTCGAGTCACGTGCCTCCGACCAGCTGACCGTCAGCGTCATCCCACCTGACCTGCGGAAGGCCGTGCAGGAGTCGGGCAAGGACCAGTACTGGGCGTCCACCGTGATACCTGTGGGCACCGAGGACCGGCCCGGAATCGCCGTGGGCAACAAGGTGACCTTCAACGGCACGGTCTATGAGCTCTATCTGATCTACGACCTCAACACCGCGCAGCAGACGCTCAACGAAATCCAAAGCGTGCTTTGGGCGGGCGGCGCCGTCCTGGTCCTCCTGATCGGCGCCGTGGCCTGGTATGTCACCCGCAACGTGGTCAGCCCGGTCAGCCACGCGGCGATGGTCTCGGAGAAACTGGCTGCCGGGCAGCTGCAGGAAAGGATGGTGGTCAAGGGAGAGGACGAGGTTGCCCGGCTCGGAGCATCCTTCAACCACATGGCCGCCAGCCTGCAGGAGCAGATCACCCAGCTGGCCACCCTCTCCCAGATGCAGCAGCGCTTTGTCTCCGACGTCTCCCACGAACTGCGGACGCCCCTCACCACCGTGCGCATGGCGGCCGAGGTCCTCTATGACGCCCGCGATGACTTCGACCCCATCAACAAGAGATCAGCTGAACTGCTGTACAACCAGGTGGAGCGCTTCCAGTCCCTCCTGTCTGACCTGCTCGAAATCAGCCGCTTCGATGCCGGCGTGGCCGTGCTCGACGCCGAACCAGAGGACCTGCTCCAGGTAATCGCCCACGTCATCGAAGGCGCTGCGCCGGTAGCCGCCGAATACGGCTCAGAGATCATTTTCACGCCTCCCCAGGGCGCCCTGGTGGTGGAAATGGACGCGCGGCGGATCGACCGGATCCTGCGGAACCTTATCCTGAACGCCGTGGAGCACGGTGAGGGCAAGCCCGTGACCGTGTCGGTTGCAGCCAACGAAACCGCCGTGGCTGTCGCCGTGCGGGACCATGGCATCGGAATGGACCCGGCCCAGGCTGCCCGGGTCTTCGACCGGTTCTGGCGCGCCGACCCCGCCCGTGCGCGCACTACGGGAGGCAGCGGCCTGGGACTCTCCATCGCCATGGAGGACACCAAGCTGCATCACGGCTGGCTCCAGGCCTGGGGGAGGAAGGGCGACGGTGCCAACTTCCGCCTGACACTTCCCCTGCGCCAGGACGCGGTGATCACGGAGTCACCCGTTCAGCTCGAACCCAAGGACGTCACCAACCCAGGCGCACCGGGAAGCGTCCCGGGGGAACAGGACTACAAGAACATGCTGGTGCTGCAGACGGGTGGGGCCAGGCCCGTCCCGCCACGTGCCCCCGAGGAGACATCATGAGGCCTGCAAACCGGCGGGCACAGTATCCCGCGGCGCTGCTTGCCCTGCTGATCGTTTTCCTGGCAGGCTGTGCCCGGATTCCCACGTCCGGGCCGGTGGGAAAGAGCAGCGAGAGCAGCGCCGGTAACGTCAGTGCGCCTGTGTTCCTTCCGGCAGCACCACAGCCGGGTGCGTCGCCCGAGACCATTATCGACTACTTCTACCGGGCAGGCAGCGGCTACGAGGACGATTACGCGGTGGCCCGCCAGTACTTGACCCAGGCTTCGGCCGTCTCCTGGAAACCCGATAAACGGGCACTGGTGTACCGGGAAGCGCGGGTTGTGCCCACCGGCGACGAAAACGTCTTCAACTATGAGCTTGATGTTTCCTACACGGTGGACGCAGACGGCATCGCCACGCAGTCGCCGCCGGGCACCGTGGAACGCATTCCCGTGACGGTGACCCAGGTGGACGGCGAGTGGCGGATCTCCGGAATCCCTGACGGAACGGCCATCGCCGAGGAAACGTTCAAGGTGATTTACGGGGCCTACCCGATCTACTTCTACGACCCCACCTTTACCTACGCCATCCCGGACGTGCGCTGGTTCCTGAAGAACAAGACCGTCAAAGCAATGACCAGCGCCCTGCTGGCCGGACCTGCGCCCTACCTGCGCGGCGCCGTCGCCAGCGCCTTCCCCTCAGGGATCAAGCTGGCCCGCGAGTCCGTGCCCGTAGTGTCCGGCGCCGCACAGGTGGATCTGTCGGCCAAGGAACTGACCGAAACGTCGGCAGAGGACCGCCTTCGGATGCAGATGCAGCTGACTCTGACGTTCCGGAGCCAGCCCGACGTGGTCAATGTCGAGTTGCGCGCCAACCAGGACCTGGTCCGGGTGGAGGACAACGGCTCCGTCCTGCCACCGGTGCTCGACAAGACGGTCCCTTCGCGCCAGATCGCCGTCAGCGGCAACGAATTGGTGCGCTACGAAAACAACCGGGTCTCGCCCTTGCCGGACATGCAGCCGGTATCCGCGCTCAATCCGCGCTACCCGGCGGAGTCGCCGGTCTCGCAGACAGCGGCCTTCCTCAACGACGGCCGCACCACCTTGTACAGCATCACTCCGGGGCAGCCTGCCCGCGCCCTGACCACGCGAAGCACCCTCAGCCGGCCATCCTTCAGCGTTAACGACTGGGTGTGGACGGCCGGGCCGGGTGCCACCGGGGCTACCGAAGTCGTGGCGTTCCGCCCGACAGGGGTGGCGGAAGGAGCAACGGTCCCGTCGGTAACCCTGGCGCCCCCGTGGCTTGCCGGCCGCGCCGTCAAGGAACTGCGGATCTCACGCGACGGCGTTCGTGCCCTGGTCATTTCCGAGCAGAACGGAAAAACCAAGGTGCAGGTGAGCGGCGTTATCCGTGCCGGCGACGGCACGCCCCGCGAACTGACCGCACCCATCACCCTGGTGGCCGACGGCGATCCGGACCAGGGCGTCTGGGTGAACGGCACCACCGTCGCCGCCATGAAGGGGGCACCCGGTTCGAATGTCACGCCCGAACTGCTGTCCCTCACCTCCGGACAGCCCCAACAACTGGCTCCGTGGCCGGGCCTGGTGTCCATCAGCGCCGGCAATGGTGCCGATGACATCTACGTCCAGTCCGGGGAAGGGATCTTCCAGCGGCTCGGCAACGGCTGGTCCCCCCAAATCAAGGGTCCCGTGGACCCTGCATTCCCCGGCTGACACCAAGGTCAGGCGCGCCCAGCGGCGGTGCATGACCCAGGGGGCGTGTTGACGCGGCTTTTCCACATAGGGACGCCGTGACTCTGGAATGCCGGACCCCGGCGGGCACAGTGGGACTATGAACAGTGCACTCCACGGAACACATCCGCGGAAACCTCTGGGGACGCCCCCGCGAACCCGGGGTCTGGACCCGGACCTGCAGCCGCCCCCGCCGTGGGCAGCACTGCACCGGGGTGAACACGATGCTGCCATCCTTCGACTCGTCGATTGGCTCACGGGTGCAGCAGGAGATCTCCTGGCATTGGCGGTTCCCGTGGACTGTGTGTGCTGCGGCGCGGAAGACCGGACTTTGTGCCCGTCCTGCGCCGGCAGGGTACGTGACTTGACCGGCCGGCCGTTCCGCGCTGAGGGCGGCGCCCCTGCCTTGATGGACATCGCCGGTACGCCTCTGCTGCCCGTGGTTGCCGCCGGCGTGTACCGGGACGAGCTTGCCCAGGCCCTGCTGTCCTTCAAACGGCACGGCCAGTACCAGCTCGGCAGATGCCTTGGCAAGGCACTGGCCGGAGCCCTCAGGGCCGCCGCCCCGTGCGACGAGGAACTGCTGCTGGTCCCGGTGCCCACCAGCACCGGCGGGTATCTCAAGCGGGGGTTCAGTCCCGTCCATCTGCTCCTCAGGGAAGCGGCACGGCAGCATCCTGGCCTCCACGTAGCTGATGTCCTGGGCAAGGCGCCGGGGCGGTACCGCCTGTTCGCCGGCGGGAACACCGGTCAGGCCCGGCAGCGGGCGCCGGCGGGGCAAAAAGGCCTGGGGAGGGGAGCCCGCGCCCAGCGCGTCCGGGGGTCCATGCGCATCAGGCGAGGCGCCCGGTCAAAGGCCGTAGGACGGCCCTGCCTCATCGTCGACGACGTCCTCACCACAGGTTCCACCCTCGCCGAAGCAGCCCGCGCACTCCATCATGCGGGGGCCCGGGTGAGGGGCGCCGTCGTGCTTGCTGCGACACGCCCGCCGGACGCACAGGACCAGGCACCAGCGCCCGCCAGGCCGCAGAGAACAGCGCATGACTTAGAAAAAAATAAACCGGGAAAGGATGAATAACGGGTGGCTATGAACTAACGTCGGTGGTGGGTACCAAGAACAGAATGTACCTTTCGATGGCGGCTCGGAGAGGGGCTCGACTGTCAAGCCAGCCCGGCCCAAGGAAGCGCCGCCGTCGTGTCACCGAAGTCATTTGGAGGGCACCATGGAGTTTATGATCAGCGGACGAAATCTGACTGTTTCAGACCGGTTCCGCGAATATGCCGGGGAAAAAATCGCAAAGATCGAATCGCTGGGCGACAAGGTCCAGAGGGTCGACGCGAAAGTTTCCAAGGAGACCAATGCCCGGCAAACCGGCGACCAGCTGACCGTCGAAGTGACAGTACTGGGCCGTGGGCCCGTGATTCGTGCCGAAGCCAGTGCCGCAGACAAATTTGCCGCCTTTGACCTCGCCTACAACAAACTGCTTGAGCGGCTCCGCCGGGCCAAGGACCGCAAGAAGGTCCACCACGGCCGCCACACCCCCAAGGCCGTCCGCGAAGCAACAGCGTCGCTTGAGCCCGCCAGCGCCCACGAACCGCTGTACCTTGAAGCGAACCACCGGGACGAAACTGCGCAGGCCCCCAAAGACACATCCCCTTACGACGTCGAAAACGACATTCCCGCCGGTAACTCCCCGGTCCTTATCCGGCGCAAGGTCTTTCCTGCGGCCTCACTTTCCCTCGACGACGCCGTGGACAACATGGAGCTCGTCGGCCACGACTTCTACCTCTTCGTGGACAAAGCGACCAACACGCCCTCCGTCGTGTACCGCCGGCGCGGCTGGACCTATGGAGTGATCACCCTCGACCACGAATGCGAGCCCGGTGACACCGTCATTGAGGAGAAGGTCCTTGCCTACCGCTCGGACGACGCCGCCGCCAACGCTTAGGGTGGACTTCACCACCGCCAGAGAGGACTGAATTGTCGGCAACGCTGAGCCTTGACCAGGCACGGCGGATCGCGCTGGCAGCGCAGGGACTTCACAAAGGACGGCCCACCGGCCCCGTGACAGCACGGGCGGTGGGCCGGACTTTTGCCCGTCTGCAGCTCGTCCAGATCGACTCCGTGAATGTCCTGGTCCGCAGCCACTTCCTGCCCTTCTATTCACGCCTTGGAAACTACGACCGGGACATCCTGCAGCGCATGGCGGGCAGCCACCCACGCCGCATGCTCGAATACTGGGCGCACGAAGCAAGCTACATCCGGCCGGAGCATTACCAGGACCTCCTGTTATGGCAGAAGCGGTCCTGGGTGGGTGCGTCCCGGCTGGACCCCGTGCTGCGCAGCGAGGTGGAGGGCAAAATCCTGGAGGTCCTTGCCCGGTCCAGGCCCATGACCGCCTCTGAGCTGACCAACCGCATCGGGCACGTCGAGGAAAGGCAGACTGACAACTGGGGGTGGAACTGGAACGCTGTCAAGCGGGTTCTGGAGCACCTCTTCGAAGCGGGCCTCGTATCGGCGGCTTCACGGACCGGGCAGTTCGAACGCAGGTACACACTGACCGCCAAAGTCCTCCCGCCCGCGCTTGTCCCGACAGCGGACGTGGACCCGGCAGCTGCGCTCCGGCGACTGACCGACGCTGCGGCCCAGGCCCACGGAATCGGCACCATCCGCTGCTTCGCCGACTATTTCCGCGCGCCCGTCAAAGCAACCACACAAGCTGTCGAGCACCTGGTGGAGCAAGGCAGGCTGGAACCGGTCAACGTGGCGGGCTGGGGGCGGCCCGTCTTCCGGCATGTCGAGTCAGCGCTGCCGCGGCAGGCCACCGGCCGTGCACTCCTGAGCCCCTTCGATTCCCTGGTCTTTGAGCGCCGGCGGCTGTTGGAACTGTTCGGCTTCCATTACCGCATCGAGATCTACACGCCTGAGGCCAAGCGGCGCTACGGCTACTACGTCCTGCCTTTCCTGCTGCGTGACCGCATCGTGGCCAGGGTGGACCTCAAAGCGGACCGGACTGGCAGCCGGCTGCTGGTCAGATCCGCCTTTGCTGAGCCGGACGCGCCGGCGGACACCGCCGTCGAACTCGCTGCAGAGCTGGCCCTGATGGCGCAATGGCTTGGCCTGCCCGACGTGCAGGTAGGGCCCGCAGGGGACTTGTCCGCGGGGCTGGCGAAGGAACTCCTGCGCCTCTAGGGCGTATCGCTCTCAGGGAAAAGGGGCACCGCCAAGGTGTCTCTCCCGTAGACTGAACACGCCAGAATTCGGCGGCATCAAACTGGGAGCAACTTCACGTGGCATCACTTATCGAAAAAATCCTCCGTACGGGTGACAAGAAGACACTCCGGCAACTGCGGAACTATGCCGATTCCATCAATGCCCTTGAAGACTCATTTAAGACCTTTACCGACGCTGAGCTCCGTGAGGAGACGGACCGCCTCCGGGAACGCCACCGGGACGGTGAGAAGCTGGACGACCTGCTTCCCGAGGCGTTTGCCGCCGTCCGGGAAGCGTCGTCCCGTACGTTGGGGCTGCGCCACTTCGACGTCCAGCTGATGGGCGGCGCTGCCCTGCACCTTGGCAATATCGCTGAAATGAAAACCGGTGAGGGCAAGACCCTGGTGGCGACTGCTCCCGCCTACCTCAATGCCCTGACCGGCAAAGGTGTCCACGTTGTCACGGTCAACGACTACCTCGCCGAATACCAGTCCGAACTTATGGGCCGGGTCTACCGCTTCCTTGGCCTTACCAGCGGCGTCATCCTCGCCAACCAGGATCCGGCCGTCCGCCGCCAGCAGTATGCTGCCGACATCACCTACGGAACCAACAACGAATTCGGGTTCGACTACCTGCGCGACAACATGGCCTGGGACAGGACTGAACTGGTCCAGCGCGGCCACAACTTCGCCATCGTCGACGAAGTGGACTCCATCCTCATCGATGAAGCCCGGACGCCGCTGATTATCTCGGGCCCGGCGCAAGGGGACACCAACCGCTGGTACAGCGAGTTCGCCAAGGTAGTCCTGCGGCTGGAATCCGGCAAGGATTACGAAGTCGACGAGAAGAAGCGCACCGTCGGCGTCCTGGAGACCGGCATCGAAAAGGTCGAGGACTACCTGGGCATCTCCAACCTTTATGAGTCCGCCAACACCCCCCTGATTGGGTTCCTGAACAATGCCATCAAGGCCAAGGAACTGTTCAAGCGGGACAAGGACTACGTCATCCTGGACGGTGAAGTGCTGATCGTCGATGAGCACACCGGCCGCATCCTGGCAGGCCGGCGCTACAACGAGGGCATGCACCAGGCGATCGAGGCCAAGGAAGGCGTCGAGATCAAAGCGGAGAACCAGACCCTGGCCACCGTCACACTGCAGAACTACTTCCGCATGTACAGCAAGCTTTCCGGCATGACGGGCACCGCCGAGACTGAGGCGGCCGAGTTCATGAGCACGTACAAGCTTGGGGTTGTGGCCATCCCCACGAACCGCGACATGCAGCGCATCGACCAGCCGGACCTCGTGTTCAAGAACGAGGTCGTGAAGTTCGACGCCGTCGTGCGGGACATCGCCGAACGGCACGAAAAGGGCCAGCCCGTCCTCGTGGGCACCACCAGCGTCGAGAAGAGTGAGTACCTCTCCAAGCTCCTCGCAAAGGAAGGCGTCCGCCACGAGGTCCTGAACGCCAAGAACCATGCCCGTGAAGCTGCCATCGTTGCCCAGGCGGGCCGGAAGGGCGCGGTCACCGTAGCCACTAACATGGCTGGGCGCGGCACCGACATCATGCTGGGCGGCAATGCCGAGTTCACAGCAGTGGCAGAACTCGCCACGCGCGGGCTTGACCCGGAGGAGAACTCCGAAGAGTACGAAGCCGCCTGGCCAGCCGCGTTCGAAGCAGCCAAGCAGGCCGTGAAGGACGAACACGAGGAAGTCCTGGACCTCGGAGGCCTCTACGTGCTGGGCACCGAGCGCCACGAATCCCGGCGTATCGACAACCAGCTTCGTGGCCGTTCCGGCCGCCAGGGCGACCCCGGCGAATCGCGGTTCTACCTCTCCCTCACCGATGACCTCATGCGGCTCTTCAATTCCGGGGCTGCCGAACGGCTGATGAACAGTTCCGTCCCGGACGACGTCGCGCTCGAGTCCAAGCTCGTGTCGCGTGCCATCGCCTCCGCCCAGGGACAGGTGGAAGGCCGCAACGCAGAGCAGCGCAAGAACGTCCTGAAATACGACGACGTCCTCAACCGCCAGCGCGAAGCGATTTACAGCGACCGCCGCCGCATCCTCGAGGGCGATGACCTGCACGAGAAGGTCCAGTTCTTCGTGGAGGACACCATCACCGCCCTCATCGACGCCGCAACCGCAGAAGGCAACGGCGACGACTGGGACTTCCACCAGCTGTGGGCGAATTTGAAGACTCTCTACCCGGTCAGCCTGACAGCCGAAGAGATCATCGAGGAAGCCGGCGGGAAGTCCCGGGTGACGGTCGAGATGCTCAAGGAGGAGATCCTCTCGGATGCCCGCCTGGTGTACCAGGCCCGTGAGGAAACCATTGGCTCCGAAAGTATGCGCGAACTCGAACGCCGTGTGGTGCTTTCGGTTATCGGCCGCAAATGGCAGGAACACCTCTACGAGATGGACTACCTCAAGGAAGGCATCGGCCTGCGCGCCATGGCGCAGCGCGATCCGCTGGTGGAGTACCAGCGTGAAGGCTTCGCCATGTTCCAGAGCATGATGGAGGCCATCCGCGAGGAGAGTGTTGGGTTCCTCTTCAACCTTGAAGTGGAAGTAACTCCTGCCCAGGACGTCGTCGTCCAGGACGCTTCCGGTGGCCACACCGAGCATGTCGATCCGCAGGTTCACGCCGCCGGTCTGGAAGCGCCGGAGAAGCCGGCCCAGCTGCAGTACACCGCCCCCAGTGAGAGCGGTGGAACCCAGACCCGGGTGGAAACCCGCCAGGGGGCCGGCCGTTCAGGAAACCCCGCCAAGGCAGCTGCACAGGACGCAGCGAAGCGGACCGGCAAGAAAAAGAAGCGCTAGCAGGACGCCGGTAAGTTACCGGCAACAGCAGGCAGGGCAGGGACGGTATCGTCCCTGCCCTGCCTGCTTCCCTCTGCAGCCGTGCACACCACCGGTGGCTCAGCCAATGACGAGTTCAACGATCCGCCAGACTTGCTTGCTGCGCTCAAGCCGGACAGCGACGGCGCGGGCACGGACATCATCCACCACCACGGCACTGGCTTCGTAGATTCCGTCAGCCACCTCGCAGACCCGTACGCACCGGACTGTTGAATTCCGGTGGAGCCGGGCCAGGGCAGGATTGCCGGTCCTGGTAAGTTCGCGCCTGATCAGTGCCGCCCGGTGCTGCAGCGCTGCCAGGCAGCGCGGGTCCAGCCGGCGCGCCAACTGGTGGACAGGACGGATTCCGGCCAGGACCTCCATGGAGGCCTGAACCGTGCCGCGCGTGATGGCGCGGACTTCAGCGGCCTCGCTGACGGGCCGCAGCGGCGCCAGCACGGTCCCGGCCGACTGATCTGGCGGCTTCGGTGCTGTGGACGCAGTTGCCTTGCTTCCGATGCTCCTCCCGCCATCCCTGGTGTCGGCGGCCAGCCCCCGGCCGGCCCGTGCAGGTGTCACTGCGGTCATGGTGTTCCCCTTGGTTGATTGGCTGTGTTGAGCTGGCTGGCGTTTTCGTCTGGTTGGTTCGGCCGGCTGTGGGTGGACGTGCCGGAGTTCTTAGCGGTAGGGAGCTGTGGGTGCCTGGAGGACCTGGCCGGGCAACAGGACATCGGGACTTCCGCCGATCTGCGCACGGTTGGCGGCGTACCATCGGGGCCATTCGAGAGCGATGTCCACATCCGACGCTTCGGGGCCCAGGTAGTTCGCCACGATGTCCCACAGCGTGTCGCCGGCGAGAACTGCGACTTCCCCTGAGCTGCCGCCCGGGCCGGCAACGCCGGTATCCGGGAGGGTCCTGGTTTGGGGTGCGACCAGCAGACCGGGCTCAACCACCTGGACAGCAGGCTGCCATCCAGGGTCAAGCGTGGAGGCCTGTTGTGGGCCGGCGCCTGTTCCTGCCGGTTCCGGGTCCGGTTCTTCCCAGCTTGCTGATGGTTTCCACTCCGGGACGAACTGTGGCTGGCCATTGCTGCCCGCGGACATGCCGCGTCCGCCGTACCCGGCTCCATCCGGGCTTTCCGCAGGGATTGACGGCGAGGATGACCGTGCCTGGGTGGGCGTCCATTCGGGCGTCGGTGGAACCGGTGCCGCATGTGCCGCAACACCCGTGACGAGTTGGAGCGACAGGACGGCAACCACGGCCCGCTGCATGAAGGCGGGGGAGAGCTTGCGTGCGGCCGCGGCAGCGCCGTGCTCCCCCAGATGTTCCAGCAGGACTGCTGCTCCGGCGCCCAGGATCGAGATGGTCCACCACAGCAGCAGGGCAAGGCCTGCGGCCGCTGATGCTGCTGCCAGGAGGACATCGGTTGACGCCTCGTGGTGATGTGCCGCGGATACCTTCCAATGTGTGAGAAGGCCCGCCCCGAGGAGGCAAAGCAGAATGCCCAGTGCCAGCACTGCCAGGGCCATGGCTGCATCGAACCATCTTCCGCCAACGAAACCTGCCATTTTTCCTCTTTCGATGCATTTTGATGCAGTTTGCTGCTGTTTGAACAGTCTGAGCGCAGCGTCGGATGTTTGTCCAGACGTTGTAGAGAAAAATTGCGGGCGTTGACGGTCGGACAAGGGGACCCTACGCTGACGGGATGCGCTGGGATGCACTCTTCAACGACATGGAAAGCCAGCTGGCGGAGATCGATCGCCTGGCCCTCGAGACGGAGGTCAATGAGCGGGCACGGGCCGAGATGGTCGGCCTGCCGCTTGAAGACCGGCTCCGGGCAACGATCGGTTGCAGGATCGGCGTCCACCTGCTCTGCGGTGATTCGGTGCAGGGGGAGCTGGTGCATGCGGGTGCGGACGCGCTGGTGCTGGACGAAGGCCAGCACCAAGTGCTCATTCCCTACTGGGCCGCAGCGCGCTATACAGGGCTGGGCAGGCATGTGCGGGCAGAGAAGTCGCGTGTCCGCCGGTCACTCGGACTTGCCCACTCGCTGCGGGGCCTGGCGCGGGACCGCGCAGAGCTGGTGGTGACGATCGGTGGCGGAGCCGGAACCACGCGGCTGGCGGGCGTCATCGACCGGGTCGGGAGCGATCACCTGGACCTGGCCGCCGTGATACCGGGCGAGGCGCGAAGAAATAGCAGTGTGGGCCAGGTATCAGCCATCCCGTTCGCCGTGGTGGCGATGGTCAGATCGAACAAATCGGGCGCCACAGCGGCGGGCTAGACCGACTTGGAGCGCGATTCCCGGATCATGCGGCTGGCCTCGGCATAGCGTTCCTCGATGTACTGCTCCAGCATCTTCTCTTCGACGCGCCATTGGCCGCGGCCGCCCACCTGGATGGCCTTGAGCTCGCCGCTGCGGACCAGGGCGTAAGCGGCAGGCGAGTTGATCTGGAGCTGCTCCGCGACATCCGCGAGGGTGAGGAACCTTGGCATGCACCTATTTTGCCACCAAATGACGCATTTTGGGGCTGTTATCCACAGTTTGGCGGCATTTAAGAAAATGACTTTTGTTCAGGGGGCCTTGCGGCAACAATGAGGAAACCGGGCCACTGGGTGGAGGTCCGGGATGCCTAGGGGGAGAACGGTATGGTTCCAGATGCAAATGCCACTGCAGCACGGCTTAAACGGCCCTCGTGGAGGGATCCCCGGCTGTTGGTGGGCGTTCTCCTGGTCCTGGTGTCCGTCGCTGGTGTCATCTACCTCGTTGGCAGCGCAGACCGCACCACGGA
The DNA here is from genome assembly GCF_052046035.1 of Paenarthrobacter sp. 22069. NCBI lineage: Bacteria > Bacillati > Actinomycetota > Actinomycetes > Micrococcales > Micrococcaceae > Paenarthrobacter > Paenarthrobacter sp. 22069. Next base: position 21,322 of record NZ_JBQEQF010000007.1, read on the forward strand.
GGTTTATGCGGCGCGGGAGGGAATCGGGGTCGGAGAACGGCTGACGCAGGAGAACGTCGTCCGGGCTAAAGTGCGGCTTGGCGATACCGAACAGCACTACATCACCGTCGAGTCGGGCCTGCCGCAGGGCGTCGTGGCCATGCAAAGGATCGCCAAGGACCAGTTGGTTCCACGGGCAAGCCTCGGTGAGGTCGACGAGCTGGACCGGAAACCTGTCGCCCTCAATATTGAGCAGACGCTGCCGTCGCAGGCCGTCGCGGGAGCCCGCGTCGATGTCTGGGTCGCCCAGCCGGATGCAAAAAACGGGTTCAGTGAACCCAAACTCATTCTCCCGGGGGCCGAAATCGCTGAGGTTGCCAGCGGGTCCACTGCCCTTGGGTCCTCAAAGAGCACGGTGTTGATGGTCCTGGTGGATGACAAGCAGATGCCTGCCCTGCTGGGTGCCCAGGCCAATGAGGCGAAGATCTCCGTTGTGTGGAACCCGGGTGGAGCCAAGTGAGCATCCCCGTCGTCACCGTGGGGCAAAGCCGCGAGGATCTGGTGGGCGGACTCGAGAGGCTGCATGGTCCGGTCACGGTGGTGCGAAGGTGCGCGGAACTTCCCGAGCTGCTCGCGGCCTGCCAAAGTGGCCTGGCCAGGGCCGCAGTGGTGGCTGAGGGGTCCGAGGGACTGACCGCCTCCCTGGTGGACCGCCTTGGGGCTGTTGGCGTTGCGGTGGTTGCGTTGACTGACAGCGCAGAGGAGGCAGCCCGGCTCCGGAAGATCGGTGTTGCCTCCGCTGTGACTGGGGTTGAGTCCGCCCAGCTGTCGGACAGGATCGCTGAGGCTGTGGCGCAGCTGACCGGAGCCATCCGCCCAACAGGCCTAAGTGCAGGTTCTGACACCGGCGCTGCCCTGGTTACGAAACCCGTGGAGCCGGATCCTGGCACGGAGAGTTCCGGAAGCGGAAAGGTCGTGGCCGTCTGGGGTCCGGCGGGGTCCCCGGGAAGAACCACGATCGCGGTGAACATCGCCGGCGAGTTGGCGGCGGAGGGGCAGGACGTTCTGCTGATCGACGCCGACACTTACGGCGCCAGCGTCGCGGCCGTGCTTGGATTACTGGATGAGTCAGCCGGCCTGGCCCAGGCGTGCAGGCTTGCCGACCAGGGTCTGCTGGACGCCGATGGCCTCCGCAAGGTGGCAACCAGAGTCGCCACGTCCTCCGGCACATTCCGGGTGTTAACGGGCATAACCCGGGCAGACCGCTGGACGGAACTCCGGGCCGCCGCCTTGTCGCTGGTCCTGGAACGAGCCCGGCAGGTGGCCGACGTGGTCGTGGTCGACACCGGGTTCTGCCTGGAGGCGGATGAGGAACTGAGTTTCGACACGATGGCGCCTCGGAGGAATGCTGCCACACTGCGCCCCCTGGAACTGGCGGACACGGTCTACGCTGTTGGTGCCGCGGACCCCGTGGGTGTTCCCCGCATGGTTCGCGGTCTCGCTGAGCTGGAGGCGGCAGTTCCCCAGGCGTCACCGACTGTCGTCATGAACAAGGTGCGGGCCTCCGCCGTGGGCCGGGGCCCGGAGCGGCAGTTGCGGGACGCATGGGAACGATACGGACCGGCCACCGGGCTTTCCGCCTTCATTCCCCACGATCCCGCAGCCGCGGATGCAGCCCTCCTGGCTGGCTCGCTCCTTCTCGAAGCCTGCCCGGAGTCTCCGCTGAGAAGTGCGATCCGAGCCTTGGTTTGTGCATCCGGCCAGCGAAAAGCGAAATCCTCTGTATTTTCTTCCACACCACGGTGAAGGGCAAACGACTAGGCTCGCCATAAGAGCTGCAAAGGTGCGGCGAATATCTCATATGGAGGCGTTGTCGATGTCGTCTGGATCCAGCGTGGAGGACCAGCCCCTCTCCATTGAAGGCCTTGAAGGCTTCATGGGGGACTACTACCAGCACCTGGCTGAGGAGGATGCCCGAAGCTACCCCCGCGATGTCCTTGAGGCGCGGGCCAGCCAGCACCGGGCCGCGGCGGCTGTCCGGCAGCCCGGACAGGCGAAGATCTCGATTAACGACGAAGAGGACAGCAGCGTCATCTTTGTCGTCACAGACGATATGCCGTTCCTCGTCGACTCTGTCAACGCCGAGCTCGTGCGCCAGCACGCCGCCATCAAGCTGGTGGTCCACCCGCTTTTCGTCGCTACCCGGAACCGCGAAACCGGTGAACTGGTCAAGGTCAACCGGGTTCCCGCGCACTTGGGAATCTCCAGCGGGGATACGGCAGCCATGCCCAACCTTTCCCACCTGATCGCGCAGGGTGAAGACGCCTCGCACATGGAGTCCTGGATCGCCGTCGAAATCTCCCGCGTGTCCGACGACGCCAAGCAATCGCTCCTCGCAGGCCTTACCCGCGTGCTGAAGGATGTCCGGGCGGCCGTCGAGGACTGGTCCAAGATGCGCCAAAAGGCACTGGAGATCTCCGAAAGCCTGGACCAGGTGGCAAATTCGGCGCAGATTGTAGAGCTGCGGCAGGCCAAGGACCTGCTCCGCTGGCTGGACGACGGGAACTTCACATTCCTCGGCTACCGGGAATACGACCTGCTCAACGTCGACGGCGAGGACGTCCTGGAACTGCGTGAGGACAGCGGCCTGGGGCTGCTGCGGGCGGCCGCCGACTCCCCGCACATCCAGCACCTTACCGACACCGGCCGCAAGAAGGCGCGGGAAAAGCGCGCCCTTGTGATCACCAAAGCCAATTCCCGTTCCACGGTTCACCGTTCGGCCTATCTGGACTACATTGGCGTCAAAAGTTTCGACGCCGCAGGCAACGTCAACGGCGAGCGGCGCTTCATCGGACTCTTCGCCACCAGCGCCTACGCCGGATCCGTCCGCGACATTCCCATCGTCCGGGAAAAGGTCGACGCCGTGCTGCAGAGCGCAGGCTTCCCACCGGACTCGCACTCCGGCAAGGACCTCCTGGGAATCCTGGAGACCTACCCCCGTGATGAGTTGTTCCAGATCGAAATTCCCGATCTGGCGGCAACGGCGCTCGGTATTCAGAAGCTGCAGGAACGGCGGCGCACCAGGCTGTTCCTGAGGCCTGACATTTACGGACGGTTCATGTCCGCTGTGGTCTACCTGCCCCGCGACCGGTACACCACAAACGTTAGGCTCCGTATCGAGCAGGAACTCCGCGAGACGTTCCAGGCGGTGTCGATCGACTACGAGGCACGCATGACCGAATCAGCCCTCGCACGGTTGTTCTTCCGCATCCGGCTGCCCAAGGACGCCGACGTCAGCCACGTCAACAGCGACGAACTGGAAAAGCGGCTGGTCCGCGCGGCACGGTCCTGGAGCGAAGGCATCGCGGAAGTACTGCGTGAGGGGCGGGACCCGGCCGAAGCCAAGCAGCTCGCCGCCATCTGGGCCGAGGCGTTTCCCGCGAGCTACCGGGTGGACTACGAAGTCGAAGACGCGCTGGAAGACATCTCCCGCTTCGAGAAGTACGGTGCGGCCGCCGAGAGGAACACCGGCGCCCGTCAGGACCGGCCCGGCGTCCATGTGTACCTTCCTGAGGGGGCCGGCGCCACGCTGGAGGAAGACGCCAGGGTCAAGCTCTACATGCTGGAGCCCAAGAGCCTGAGCCAGATCCTGCCGTACTTCCACAACCTGGGACTTGAAGTCCTTGATGAACGCCCCTTCGAAATCGAAACAGCCGACCACCGGGACTTCTTCCTCTATGACCTGGGGCTGAAGTACCCGGCCGGGGTGGATCCGGTGTCCACGGGTGAGCTCCTTGCCGAGTCATTCGGTGCGGCGGTCACCGGTGCTGCCGAATCTGACAGCTTTGACCGCCTGGTTCTGCGCGAAGGCCTGCACTGGCGCCAGATCACGGTGCTTCGGGCCTACGCCAGGTACATGCGCCAGATGGGCAACAGCAGCTCCTTCGGCTTCATGGCGGACACCCTCCTGGCCAACCCGGATGTGACCCGGGGCCTGACGGCACTCTTTGCCGCCCGCTTTGATCCCGCCATCGGCGAAGGCGGCCGCGGGGAAGCCCAGACGACCGTCCGGCAGGAACTGGCAGTGTCCATCGAGAAAGTTGCCACCCTCGACGCCGACCGCGTCCTGCGCACCTTCGTCAACCTCATCGAGGCCACCCTCCGCACCAACTTCTACCAGGACAAGCCACACCTGAGCTTCAAGCTGGATCCGGCACAGATTGAAGGGCTGCCATTCCCGCGGCCCATGTTCGAAATCTGGGTCTACTCCCCGAGGGTGGAGGGTGCCCATCTGCGGTTCGGCAAGGTCGCCCGCGGCGGCCTCCGCTGGTCCGATCGGCGCGAGGATTTCCGCACCGAGGTCCTGGGCCTGGTGAAGGCGCAGACCGTCAAGAATGCCGTCATCGTCCCCACCGGGGCGAAGGGTGGCTTCTTCGCCAAGCAGCTTCCGGACCCGTCAGTCGACCGGGCAGCCTGGATGGCTGAAGGGGTTGAAAGCTACAAGACCTTCATCCGCGGGCTGCTGGACCTGACTGACAACCTCGTTACCGAAGCCGGCGGCGAGCGGCTCGTCCCGCCGTCGAACGTTGTGAGGCATGACGACGACGACTCCTACCTTGTGGTCGCGGCGGACAAGGGAACCGCGACGTTCTCGGACATCGCAAACGGCCTGTCCGCGGAGTACGGGTTCTGGCTGGGCGACGCCTTCGCTTCCGGCGGCTCGGTGGGGTACGACCACAAGGCAATGGGCATCACCGCCCGGGGTGCCTGGGAATCGGTCAAGCGGCATTTCAGTGAGCTGGATCTGGACACGCAGACGCAACCCTTCACCGTGGTGGGTGTGGGAGACATGTCAGGGGACGTTTTCGGCAACGGCATGCTGCTCTCCCGGCACATCCGCCTCCTGGCCGCGTTCGACCACCGCCATATCTTCCTGGACCCCAACCCGGACGAGGAATCTTCCTTTGTGGAGCGGCAGCGGCTGTTCGAGCTGCCCAGGTCCTCGTGGGACGACTACGACAAGTCGCTGATCAGTGAAGGCGGCGGGGTCTTTGCCCGGCAAGCCAAGTCCATTCCGCTATCCCCGCAGGTGCGGAGCGCGCTGGGGCTGTCCGCGGAGACTTCCGAACTGAGTCCGCCCGAGCTCTTGCGGGCCATCCTGCTGGCACCGGCAGACCTTCTCTACAACGGCGGAATCGGGACGTACGTCAAGGCGGGCTCGGAGACCAACGCGTCTGTGGGCGACAAGGCAAATGATGCGATCCGTGTCGACGGCCGGGACCTGCGGGTCAAAGTGGTCGGTGAAGGCGGCAACCTGGGCATGACCCAGCGCGGACGCATTGAAGCTGCCCTGCAGGGGGTCATCCTGAACACCGACGCGATCGACAACTCGGCCGGCGTCGACTGCTCCGACCACGAAGTGAACATCAAGATCTTCGTGGACCGGATGGTCGCCGCGGGCAAGCTGCCTGAGGCCGAACGCGCAGACTTCCTTGCATCCATGACAGACGAGGTCGGCCGGCTGGTCCTCGAAGACAACATCGACCAGAACATCCTGCTCCTGAACGACCGGACCCGGGTGGCGGAATGGAGCCCCAGCTATGAACGGCTCATGGACTGGCTGGAGAAGAGCGCAGACCTGAAGCGGGACCTGGAGGCGCTGCCTACCACAGAAGTCCTGCGCGAACGGCTGCAGCAAGGGCAGGGCCTCACCTCTCCCGAGCTGTCGGTGCTGGCCGCCTATGCCAAGATCGAGCTTGCCTCGGCGCTCCGGGACAGCGACCTCGCGGATGACCCCTGGTTCCGGGACACGTTGCGTTCCTACTTCCCGCACCAGCTGCGTGAACGTTTTGACGCGGAGCTGGATACCCACCCGCTGCGCCGGGAAATCATTGCCACCGTGGTGGCCAACGACATGATCAATCTGGGTGGAATCACGTTCGCCTTCCGCGTCATGGAGGAGACATCGGCCAGCGAAGTGGCTGTCGCGAAGGCTTTCGTGGCGCTGCGGGAGGTCTATGAGCTCGATGCGATGGTGGCCGAACTGAACAGCCTGCCTGCTTCGTTCCCCACCGAGCACTGGAGCACGGTCCACCTGGACATCCGCCGGCTTCTCGACCGGGCAGTGCGGTGGCTGTTGAGCCAGGAAAGCGTGTCGCGCCCCATCGCGGACGTGGTGGGCGAGTTCAAGCCGCTGATGGATCCGATGCGCGCCCGCCTCCTGGACTACCTGCGTGGCGATGACCGGCAGCGGGTGGCCGAATGGTTGGAGAAGGGACGCGAATGGAACCTTCCCGAGAACCTCGCGCTGCGCTGGGCGGAGCTGTTCGAAAGCTTCGTGCTGTTGGATGTCGCCAAGATTGCCCGGACACGGAAGGACCGCGTCGAGGACATCGCTGCCGTCTACTACACCGTCTTTAACCGGTTCCACGCGGATTCCCTGCTCGAACGGATCAGCAGCCTGCCCCGGCAGGACCGGTGGCAGGCCCTGGCCCGCGCGGCCCTGCGGGATGACCTGTACTCCACCGTCTCGGACATAACGACGGCGGTGCTGGACGCCACCTCCGCCACGGACGCGCCCGAGGCGCGGCTCAAGGATTGGGAAGGGCAGAATGCCGAGCAGTTGGGCAGGGCGAAGAGCATGTTCGATGAGGTGAATGCGCTCGAGGCCGACGACATGGCTTCACTGTCGGTAGCATTGAGGCTCTTGAGGTCAATCGTCCGGCGCTAGCGGTGCGGCGTCGCAAATGGAGGTGCAGTGGCAATCTTTACGGACCCTATCAGGGAACATGCTGATTTCGGGCCGGGCGATGCCGAATGGCTGCACCTCCTGGTGGGGGACTGGCAGATGGTCGCTGACCTTGCGTTCGCGGACCTGGCGCTGTGGTTCCCCCACCCTGAGCTTGGCTATATTGCCCTGGCCCACGTGCGCCCCTCCACCACGCATACCGCCTTCCATAGCGACTTTGTGGGGGAGGGGATCCGCTCCGACCTGAAGCCCCTGGTGGACAAGGCCTGGCACAGCAAGTCCATCGAGCGCTCCAGTGAAACGAACTGGAACAGCGAAATGGCGTTGCGGGTGGAGGCCGTCCCCATGGTCCGGAACGGCCGTACCCTTGCCGTGGTCACCACCCACATGGACCTGTCCAGCTCGCGAATGCCGTCCCGGCTGGAGCTGACCTACCGCCAGTGCGCCTACGACCTGCTTCGGATGGGAACGCTGGGGCTGTGGCCTGACTTTGCCTCGCCCACCGGGTCCCGGCGGGGTGCGCCCCGTGTGGGGGACGGGCTGATCCGGCTCGATGCCGACGGCGTGGTGCAGTACGCGAGCCCCAACGGCGTCTCTGCCTTCCGGCGCCTGGGTGACGGCGAATCCCTGGAGGGACGCTCGCTTGCGGAGGTAACCGCCGGCCTCCTGAAGGACCGGCGCATGGTTGATGAGACCCTGCCGCTGGTGGTTACCGGACGTATGCCGTGGCGCAGCGAGATTGAGTCCCGTGGAGTGAGCCTGTCCCTGCGGGCGATTCCGCTCCGGGATGAACAGCAGCGGTTTGGTGCGCTGGTTCTCTGCCGGGACGTCTCTGAGCTGCGACGGCGTGAGATGGAGCTGGTGACCAAGGATGCCACCATCCGGGAGATCCACCACCGGGTCAAGAACAATCTCCAGACCGTGGCTGCGCTCCTGCGGATGCAGTCGAGGCGCATGGTGAGCGATGAGGCGAAGCAGGGGCTGGAGCAGGCCATGCGCCGGGTTGCGACCATTGCCCTGGTCCACGAAACCTTGTCGCAGGGCCTGACCCAGAGCGTTGATTTTGACGAGCTGATTGGGCGCCAGTTCCGCCTGTCGGCTGAGGTGGCGTCGCCGTCGCAACAGGTCAGGACCGAGCGTTCGGGAACGTTCGGTGAGCTTCCCAGCGATTTGGCCACGCCGCTTGCGTTGGTCATCAACGAACTGGTCACCAACGCGGTTGAGCACGGGCTTGAGGGCAGGGCAGGAACAGTGTGGCTGGTTGCTGACCGGTCTGAGGCGGAAGACGGTGAAGAACTGACAGTGACCATCGCCGACGACGGCGTGGGACTACCGCAGACTCCGCACGTCGAGGGGCTGGGGCTTCAGATTGTGCGCACGTTGGTAACCAGCGAACTGGGCGGCACCATCACGTGGGAACGCCGCGACGGCGGCGGGACCGAGGTCAAGATCCGGCTCAGCCTGGCGGGCAAGTAGGCACCGGCCAGGCGTGGCCTCTGCCTGATTCCGGAGACCACAGCCGAGTTACCAGCGGCTAAGCCAACGAAAGACCCCGGGACAATCCAGTGTGGGATGTCCCGGGGTCTTTGCGATGTCCGGCCGATTGGCTTTGGGCCATGTCCGGGAGGTTTACGTGTGGCTGGCCGTGCTAGGAGGCGCGGCGGGCACGGGCAGCGCGGCGCTTGAGGGCGCGGCGCTCGTCTTCACTCATACCGCCCCATACGCCCGCGTCCTGGCCGGATTCAAGGGCCCACTGCAGGCAGGTGTCCACAACCGGGCACCGGCGGCAGACGCTCTTGGCTTCCTCGATCTGCAGGAGGGCAGGGCCTGTGTTTCCAACGGGGAAGAACAGTTCCGGGTCCTTGTCGAGGCACGCTGCGCGGTTACGCCAATCCATGCTGATCAGTTGCTCCATTTCTGGGAAGTGCCTTTGTGAAATTATTCACTAGTGGCTACAAAGGAAAAGGGCCCTCTGGGGCCCCCTTGGTCATCTGCATCAAGCCTGTCATGTTAACGCTGTGTAAACAAGGGGTAAGAACGCACGATATCCCTCGAAACCTGAGCGATGCATCACAGTGCCGGCTCCTGCCCTCACCAGTGTCAGACTATGTCCGGTAGGGTGCCAGTGTGTCAAGACCCCCCGCAGAACCAGCAGGCAGTGCATCTTCTCCCGACAGCCCTGACGGGCCGGACCATCAGGACGGTGGCCGGCCGGCCGCTGTCCCCGGTGCGGCAAAGGTGGTGTCCCTTGTGGCGGCTGCTGAGGCCACCGCACTTCTCGCTGCTGCGGGCTGGTATGCATACGAATTGGTCTCGGGAAGCCCTGTCCTGTCGTTCTGGGGCGCTGTCTTCACCCTCGGCCTCCTGCTGGCCTTTTCGGCCTGGCTGTTCGCTGTGGCTGTCTTTCTTTACCGTGGGTACCGCTGGACCCGGGCCGCTGCGTTGGTGGCACAATTGTTCGTCCTGACCATTGGAGTGCCGGCCCTGACCAGCGGGCTGGTCCTGGCCGGGCTGGCAATGCTGGTTCCGGCGGTCGTCGCGATTGTCTTTTTGTTTTCCAACAAGGTGATCAACCACGCCTCCCGGACAGGTAGCGCACCTCCCACCCTCTGAGGTGCCGCAGTGGCCGGTTGATGTTTCCAACCAGCCCGGAAGACTAGTCGGAGCGCTGTTCCGCGGGCGGGAAGTATGAGCCCTTAGCCGGTCCCGGAAGCCTTTTCTTCCGCGCCTGCCCAGGCCACCTGCAGCGCTTGGGAAGTGCCGGAAGAAATGAGGACACCCCTTCCCGGCGGGGAGTGTGGCTCCACTTCGAAGCGGACCCCGTAGAAGTCCCCGTCGGCAGAGGATCGAGGGCCAAGCAGCAGTCCGACCCCTGAAGTCCTCGCGCCCATCATGAGTGGAACACGTTGGATAAGTGCGGGGCTGTAGGCGGCGGCAACCACGAGCGAATGGCCCAAGGCGTTCAACTGCTCCAGCGCCCTCCACGCGGGCGGGCCAAGCAGGTCGACGTCATCCACGAGCAGCACTGCGTCCCGTGGCAGCACGCCTCCCTGAGCCTGCAGGAGCAGGTCACCCCAACAGTCTGGCGTGGACTCCGGAGATTCAGAAGGCATGCACCACGGTTGTTCAGGATTAAGCGCCACCAAGGCCTGCAGGGTGTTGCTCTTGCCGTTTCCGGGGTTGCCAAGAACCGCGACGACGCCCCCACGCGGAAGCCGGACGGAGACTGCGCCCGCCTCGTCCCCGGCCACACCCAGGATGACCTCCTGATGATGCCTGCGGTCTCCCGGGACCTGGCCTGACGCGCTGCTTCCACCGCTGCGACGTGGTTTCCCGTCCAAAGGTCGCGATACCGCCTTGTCCGGCGGCGTTGAAGGCTGTGCCAACGTCAATGCCGCCAAGGCTGCCACCTGTCCTGTCGTGATGAGGGCGGGTAGGGGATCCACCCGAAACGGGGGCGACGAGGCCCTCGGGTGTTTGGCAGTGTTCACGTCACCGCCGTCCCGGGCTGGACGTCGGTAAAACTGGCAGACAGCGGGGCCACCTCCAGCGATGGGGCCGAAGGCCACAGCCCTGCCTTCGACTCCCGCAGTGGCAGGCATCCTGGGCCACAGTGCGCGGCTTTCCTCTGTGGATCCAGCCGGGAAGTAGAAGCGGTTTGGAATGGCGGCGAAGAATCTGGCGGTAACCAGCTCCCGCTCTCCCGACAGCAACAGGGTAATTCCAGCCATGGCGCCGTCGCGGACGAGGTCCTGGACCAGGTCTTCCGCCCAGGCCAACGGCCCGGACCGGAAAGCGGCAACCCAGGAGCCCCAACCGGAAATGGCGACGGTGAGAGGTACGCGCACAGTCGCTGGCTGGGCCAGGCGCCGGCCCAGTTCCTCGACAAGTCGCTCCAGCACGCGTACCCCTCGCCGAAGATCGTGGATTACCGCATGCGCACCTGTCCGGCTTTCGCGGGCGAGCTCCGAGAAGCTTCCAGTGCCGTCGAGGAAGTAGAAATGCGCTTCCCGGGGACTCGCCATCAGCCGTCCAATGGTCATTTCCAAGGATCCTCCGGCGCCGGAAGCAGGGCTGCCAATGAAGGCCGCGTGGCTATGGACACCAGGCTGCCAACCCAAGTGTTTTACCAGTTGTTCGGCAGGTAAATCCATCAAGCCAAGCGTTACCTGGCCACACGAGTCCACGGGCGGGGGACACCGCCATCCAGGGACTGCAGAACCGGCCGGATCGTCCGGAGCACTTTCGTCCAGTTCCGTCGGCAGGGGAGGAGCGACAGGCCTCCTCGGAGCCGGCGTGTCCCGGGCAGCACAAAGACTCCTCACCATTGCTGACAGCGGTTCCACGGCCTGTGCCGGAGTCACTGGAGTGGGTGCAGCAATGGCGGGGTGGTTCGGCCCCCGGGTGAGGTATTCCGTTGTCAGGTGGACGGCGACTCCCGGCAGTTGGGATCCCGCGCCCGCGGAAGCGAGGGACGCCGCCTGGAACTCCTCAGGCGGCTCCGTCCCGCGGGCCAGGAAAGCCCGACCGGGGGTGTCGACACTGATGGCGGCCGCCGCCCTGGAGTTGATGATGTCGACCGATTCCATGTCGGACTGCACCCGAAGGGCGATGCTGGAGGTGACGTTCGCACGGATGTCGGCTGTCAAGGCTCCTTGTGGCCGCTGGGTTGCCATGACCAGGTGGATGCCCAGCGACCGTCCAATGGATGCTACGCGCATCAGTTCACGGAGGGCCTTCGGAGCTTCATCAACGAGCATCCTGAACTCATCAATAACGATGACCAAGTGCGGCAGGACAAGTTCGTGTGCCCACGGCGTGTTTCGGTACGTGGAGATGTCGGGAACGTCCGCCGCAGCAAGGCGTCTCTCCCGCAGTTGGACTTCGGCTCGAAGTGACGTCAGTGTCCGCTCCAGTTCCGGAACAGAAAGGTCCGTCTGCAGCCCAACGCAGTGGACAAGCCCGCTGAGGGGGCCAAGTCCCGAACCTCCTTTGAAATCGATGAAGAAGAAGTTGACCCGCTCGGGCGGGTAGCTCACTGCCAGTGCAAGCGTGAAGCTCCGGAGGAGCTCGGACTTTCCAGCACCGGTGGTGCCCGCAACCAGGAGGTGCGGCCCATCGGACTGGAGATCCACCGTTCTGGTTCCGGCCGCGCTGACGCCCACAGGTACCGCCAGTCTGTCGTCCCGCCCACTGATGTTCCACCGTTCGACCGTGGCGCCGGCCGTCAGGGGCAGGATGTCGTCCAGGCTGCAGGACGAGGGAAAACAATTCGATTGTTCCGCATTCCAGCGCCTGCTACCTGCCAGCGACCGGCAGAAATTGGTGAACACATCCTCCGGCGCAAGGTCAGCGACGAAGCCGGTTTGGTGGCCATCCAGCCGCAGGACCGAATTCCGGTTCGACAACAGGACGTCGGCTTCAGGCCACTCACCCTCCGAAGGCAGGAAGTGAAGAACGCGCCACCCCTGCTGAATGGCCGCTTCACGGACCGGGTTCCCGGCCGCCGTAGAGCCTTCTCCCAACAGCAAAAGGACTCCGCGCTCGCGGCCTTGGGGAAGTTTGCCCTTAACTGCGTCCACACCCGCGAGAGTTCCTGAGGTCAGAGTCACCCCGGAAAGAAACCGGGCGGCGAGTGGCAGGTCTTCCGGGAGCCCATGGACCAGGACATGCGTCCTGCACCCGGCCGGGTACCCCGCCAGCTGCATGAGCAGTGACCTGATGCTGCCATTAACGGCAACGCGCAGGCCGACCACAGTGGTTAACGGACGTGCGGGGTCGAGGAGGACAGGCACCATGCCGGCCGAGGGAACGGGCTTATCGCCGCCTGCTGCTTCAATTCGCACGTTCGCCGCCTGTTCTGCCAGTCCAAGCCGCAACCAGACGCCGTCGCCGGGGTCGGAACTGCCCGTCCCTGCAGCTTCCGCGGCCGCAAGTGCCACCAGGGGAAGGGAAGGTGCGGACCGCCGTCGTCGGTCCCTGTCTTTCCGGACAGCGTCCCGTACCGCCAGCGACAATTCCCGCCGCTGGCGGCGTCCGCTGGCAGCCGGTATCAGGACGGAAAATACCGAAGCAGCAGAGAATGCCAGGAACATCCACATACCTGTGAACACGGCCAGCAGTATTCCAATGGCCAGCGGGAGCAAGGCCGTCAGAAGCAGGACCAGGCGGTTGCCCGGGTCGACCCGGCCTCGGACCACGATAGGTTGCGCGACCGACTTGCCCGCGTCTTCAAGAACCCTTCCCGGCAGGTCGGCAAACACCAGTGACAAGCAGGACTGCCCGCACCTGATGCTGGAGTCGGTGGTGATGACGGCATTGCGGATCCTTTCGCCGTCGACAAAGGTGCCGTTGGCGCTGTCCAGGTCTATCAGGATGATGTCCGTGTCCGTGACGACGACGCGTGCATGTTCACGGGAGAGCTCAGGGTCCGGAATGACGATCCGCGTACCGCTGCGGCCAATGCTGTAGCTGCCACGGCGAAGCGGCATGACCGTTCCCGCTGCAGCTCCGCTGTCCACGGTAAGGGCCAGTGTCGCGGCAACTTCATCAACCCGGCGCCGGCTCCGTGTGCTGGCAGGCGCGGACCCGCTGTCGACGAGCACCGCCGCCTCAACAAGGGGAGGAACGCCGACGACGAGGGAACGCAGGTCCTCGCCATCGACTGTGACGGCGCCCGCGCCGAACTTGCCCACCAACTGTTCATGTATCGCGTGGCCGGGTGTGCCCCCGGGAACATCGATGGACAGTTCCAGTGATGGCTGCAGGCCGGATCCCGGGCCAGCGACCAGGGTGCAATTAAGCGTCATGCGTTGGGGTCCTTCGTACTTGTACCCACACGCTAACCAAGGGGTGAAGCACGTCCCAGCCGCATCGCGCCGTATGTGGATAAAGCCGCAAGCTCGTGTGCAGCATCACACGAGGCCTGATTCGACGGGCCGCACAGTCCCTCGGGTAGGCTAGAGCAGCAGACAATGCGCACCATTGCGCTGCCCGCATTCGAACCAGGAGATTTTGTGACCGCTGACCTTGTCATCGTAGGGTCCGGCTTTTTTGGCCTGACAATCGCAGAGCAGGCCGCCACCGAACTGGGCCTGAAGGTCGTTGTCCTCGACCGGCGCCACCACATAGGCGGAAACGCTTACAGCGAAAAGGAAGAGCAGACCGGAATCGAGGTGCACCGCTATGGGGCGCACCTCTTCCACACCTCCAATGAGCGCGTGTGGGAGTATGTCAACCGGTTCACGACGTTTACCAACTACGTCCACAAGGTCTACGGCGTACACAAGGGCGAGGTCTACTCCCTGCCGATCAACCTGGCCACGATCAACCAGTTTTTCCGCGCCAACCTGACCCCGGGACAGGCCCGTGAGCTGATCCAGGAACAGGCCGGGGAACTGGCAGGCACCGATCCGCAAAACCTGAATGACAAGGGCATCCAACTGATCGGCCGCCCGCTGTATGAGGCCTTCATTAAGCACTACACCGGCAAGCAGTGGCAGACCGACCCCAAGGATCTGCCGGCAGGCATCATTTCCCGGTTGCCCGTTCGCTACAACTACGACAACCGCTACTTCAACGACAAGTATGAGGGCCTGCCGACCAACGGCTACACCGCCTGGATCGAAAAGATGGCGGAGCACCCCAACATCGAGGTCCGGCTCAACACCGACTTCTTCGATGAGTCGCACGAGTACAGCAAGAACAAAGTCGTGGGCAACATCCCGGTGGTCTATACGGGTCCGGTGGACCGGTACTTCGACTACGCCGAGGGCGACCTCTCCTGGCGCACCATCGACTTCGAGGAAGAAGTCCTGGACATGGGTGACTTCCAGGGCACGTCCGTTGTGAACTACAACGATGACGACGTCCCCTACACGCGCGTTATCGAACCGCGCCACTTCCACCCCGAGCGTGACTACCAGACCGAGAAGACGATCATCATGCGCGAATTCTCGCGTTTTGCTGAGAAGGGCGACGAGCCCTACTACCCGGTCAACACCTCTGCGGACAGGGAGCGGTTGCTCAAATACCGCGACCTGGCCGCGGCGGAAAAGGACGTCCTGTTTGGTGGCCGTCTGGGCACATACAAATACCTGGACATGCACATGGCCATCGGTTCGGCGCTCAGCATGTTCGATAACAAGATCCGGCCGCACTTCGAAAGCGGCGTGCAGCTTGAAAGCGGGGGAGTCGACGCATGATCGGTTCGCCGGACTGGGCGACACTCCAGCGGGTGATATTCCCGCCCGAGTCCGGAGTGGACACGATGTCGCTCTATGCGGACCCCGGCCCGGCAGCAGGAATACGCTTCCGGGAAAGTGACGAGTCGGCGCGGAATCCCAAACGGGCAGAGGAAAAACTGCAACTTGTTGGCTCCAGCCAACGGGAGGTGCATTTCGACGACCTTCTGTCCCGTTATTCCCTCCGCGTGCGTTCAGGAGAGCAAATCTCGCTGGGGACGTATTTCAATGCCTTTCCTGCCAGCTACTGGCGCAGATGGACCCACCTGCGCGAAGTTCGTCTGGTGGTTGAAACCTCCGGCCACGGGTCCATCACCGTATATAAATCAAACGCCCGCGGAAACATCCAACGTGTCGATGGAAAGCGGGTCGACGGTGACGCAAGAACCGAATTCAATCTTTCCATCAAACCCTTTGGTGACGGCGGATGGTATTGGTTCGACGTGGCCTCAAGCCGCGGCGACCTTATCTTGGGCGAGGCCCGCTGGGAGGGGACGCCAGCAGAACGAGCAGCCGAAACGGTGACCATTCAGATCACCACCATGAACAAGCCGGACTTCTGCCTCGCCAACGTCCGTGCCCTGGCAGAACACCCGGAAGCGCTCGAGTTGGCACAGGAAGTGCTGATTGTTGATCAGGGCACGGATAAGGTTGCCGACCAACCAGGCTTTGCCGAAGTGGCAGGCCTCATCGGTCCCAAGCTTAGGGTCATCAACCAGGCGAACCTGGGTGGTTCCGGAGGGTTCGCCCGCGGCATGTATGAAGCCGTGGAAAACGGCAGCGACTACGTTCTGCTCCTTGATGACGACGTCGTGATGGAGCCGGAAAGTATCCTGCGCATGATGGCCTTCTCCGGCCGGTGCCGGAAGCCCACTATCGTGGGCGGCCACATGTTCGATCTGTACAGCCGCAGCACGCTGTATTCAATGGGCGAGACGATCGACTCCCGGCGGTTCTCACCAAGCCAGCCTCACCAGGACATGCAGATGCGGCACGATTTCAGCGTGTCCAACCTCCGCCAGACGCCGTGGCTGCACAGGCGGGTCGACGTCGACTACAACGGCTGGTGGATGTGCCTGGTACCCACTTCGGTTATACGCGACATCGGCCTTCCGCTGCCCTTGTTCATTAAGTGGGACGACTCGGAATATGGGCTCCGCGCCCGGGCTGCCGGCTACCGGACTGTTTCTTTCCCCGGCGCGGCGCTCTGGCACATCTCGTGGATTGATAAGGACGACCTGGTTGGCTGGCAGGCATATTTCCATAACCGGAACCGCCTGATAACTGCCCTCCTCCACAGCCCCCAGCCGAAGGGCGGTTCCGTGTTGCGGGAATCTTTCCAGGAAGACGTGAAGCACCTTGTTTCGCTTCAGTACTTCACTGTCCGCAACCGGCTGACGGCGAGGTCGGACCTGATGACTGGTCCGTCCCACCTCCATCCGTCCCTCGCCACCAAGCTCGAAAGCATCAACAAGCTGCGGGATTCCTTTCCTGATGCGCAGCTGCGTGAAGATGTAGAGGATTTCCCCGCACCTCCCCTGGGAGCGGGACCGTCGGGGCAGGCCGACAGCCAGATGCCCGCCAAGAAGGACATGGTCAAGTGGGGCCTGAAGACAGTGGCCCGGCAGTTGCTCAAGCAGCCCTCCGCGGACTCGCTCGAACGACCCCAGGGTTACCTTGCCCATGTGGACAACAGGTGGTTCCGTACGGCGCAGTTCGATTCGGTCGTAGTGTCCAACGCCGAGGGGACCGCCGCCTCTTGGTATAAGCGCGATCCCAGGAAACTGAAAGAGATGCTTAAGGAGTCTGCCCTCCAGCACGCAGCGCTCTACAGGAACTGGGACAGCTTGGCGGCGGACTATCGTTCAGCCCTTACTGATCTGGTCTCTATGGAGGCGTGGCGTGTCAGCTTTGACATGGAGCAGGAAACCAATCTTCACCATTAAGGGATGAAGCAGCCGTAATGGAAGTCGCCCCCAAATCTGTTGGGGGCGACTATTCATTTCGCCACCTTGGACATATTTCCCGGTGTTTGCGGTGCAAGCTGCGGCGTCATCAAGAGTCGGTAAAGACAGAGCCCGGCAATGGACAAGACGATCACGTAGGCAACGGCCAACCCTTGCCATGACATGGGAGGCTGCCACTGGGGTTCGAACATTTCAGTCCAGTTGATGTGGTCCCCATGTAACCCAACGGTGTATCGGCGCAACCCCTGCAAAAGGAGGTATGCGTGGGCCAGGACTCCCAGCACGAGACTCCAACGGATTAGCGAGGCGGACCAAGGCGATGGGTTGAATGGCCGGAACCGGACGGCCCTCCCCGAAACGAGAATCAGCAGAATTACAAGAGCCAGTGCATATCTGCCCTGCCAAATCCACCCCACTGTCTCGCTGGAACCCGCTTGAAGCACGGGAGGTACAGCGAGAACAGCAATAGTTGTCAGGGCCACCGGCCAGCGGAGTTTCACTGGCCGGGCCGTAAAGGCCAGCATGAGCAGCCAACCAAACCCAAGGACCCACGTGTAGACGACTGCTGCCGGGGGAGCGGTGTCAAGGGAACCCAGGACGCCTACATATTCGCGCATGTAACCCACTGTCCGATCCAGCATAAGGATGGCGGCCTCGTCGGCGGGCAGCGGAGGTGTCACAGCGAAGAGGCTGTCCAGGCTATGGGCAGTTAGGGTCCACCAGACGGCGAATAGGCATGAGACGCTGACTAAGACGACGGAGAGTTGAAACCTCTTAGCTTTCAGTAAGGCAAGCAGCGCAAACCGGGAATGACCAATAACGGCCGCCATAACTGCAAGTGCCAGCCACAGCAGTGAAAGCGGCCGGGTGTTGGCCAAAAGAATTCCCGAAATTACAACGATGGCGGTTGTCAACCAGCTGGGCCTGGACTTCCCCGCGTTCTCAAGCATTACGCAAAGGCCCATATAAAAAGCGCCCGTCGTTGCGATCTCCAACCCGTTGGGGTTCACTGCGCCGGAAAGGAAGAGGGCGGCGGGAGTCACGGAAACCGCTGAGGCAATTAGCATATATCGGCTTTTACGCATACAGCTCGCCGCGTAAAAGAAGGCAGCAAGGAAAAATGAGGTGACCCACGCACTGATAATACGCATTGCGTAAAGAGCAGGTTCGCCTGCAATACCCCGACTACCAAGCCCCACAATTGCGTAGTAGACGGGATTGTAATTCCCGGCCGAAGTCGTTGCTTTGACGGGCGTGCGGTCGGCACCGTCCGTGGGCTGGTAGCAGTTGGCCGTTATTTCAGGATGCGTAGCGTAACAGTTGAAGTTTTGGACTTCAGCGATGTACTTGGGAACCTCTACTGTCAATAGCTCTCCTTGTACTCCAGAGCTCGTCCCGCCGTACTGACCACGGGCAACAGCTGCTGCCTTGATCGTATGCGCTGCCTCGTCGGGAGCCGACATCAATGGGGATGCAAAGCACCAGACTGTGCTGGCCGCGCCAATAAGAAGCCACGCGATAAGAAGCACGTGAAGCTGTGACGGGACGGCGCTGAATTTGCGGACGGCGGATGTTGGTTTATGAAGGAGCAAGGAGGTTCGCATGGTGGTTTAAAGCATACGTGGAGCTTTACCAGGAATGAGCCCATTCCCACTTCACATGGCGGAGTCTGGCGCACGACGGCGGGGCGGGACCTGACCGCGAAAGGCCAAAGCTTCCCATCCTGGACTCATCCCATTATTTTCCGCTGCCCGGTCCTGTCGTTGCATCCCACGGAGATTCCAGGAGTTCCGTCGGAACAGCCGGGTCCTCATATGTACACAAGAATTCGGCCGTGCAAATCAACTGCCGTCAATTGGCCATCCGGCGCAAAGACCTGGACAACGGACTGGACGCCCTGCGTCCCCACGCGAATGGGCTTGCCCGCCATCCTTCATGGGCAAGGGTCAACGGGCCAGGCGTGATAGCTTTAAGGATGCGTGGAGGCGGGCTGTGCAGAGGCTGAACACTCCGCAACCATGAGAGGATAGCCCAACCGTGCCAACACCCCCGCCAGGCATGCCTTCGCCGCCGGAAACACCCGTTGAAGCTGTTCCAGCTGTTCCGGGGATCGTCATGGGACTCTACCGGCATCCGGTGGTCAGATTCCTGCTTGTTGGCGGCGTTTCTTTCGCCTTGGATCTTGGGCTGCTTGCCATCCTTCACGAGATCTTCGACGTCCCCCTCTGGATAGCCACTCCTATCGCATTTGTTGTGAGCCTCGTCTTCAACTTCCTCTTGCAGCGCCTGTTTACTTTCCGCGCCAACAACAGTGGCAGCATCAGCGCGCTGAAGTACATCCTGCTGGTGATCGTCAACATCGTGATCAGCGACCTCATAGTCACGGGGTTTGACGCTGTCGGCTGGACGTACGTCATTGGCAAGACAGCTGCCACCATCCTGACGACCGGGTGGAATTACTTCCTCTACCGGCACTGGATTTTCCGGCGTACACCGGAAGCTGCCCGCTCGTAAGGCAGCATGTGTGGCCCTCTGCGGGCTTGCAACTTCGCCGGCGGTGAGACAACTCCGAGTGGTGGTTGGTTTCCCTGGCCGCGCCCATGCTTGGCACAGGGGCCCACGGCGCTTTCCGCCTTGATTCTCTGGTGCTACGGCAGCGCCCATTACCTTTGAAAGCGTCACGACAAGGCGCCATGAACCGGCGGGAATGACTCCTGTCAGCCTAGTGTTCGTGCCGCAGGGTTCCGCCGGCACTCAATTGCGCGCCGGGTGCAGAAGGAGCACCTGACGGAGCAGGCTCCCGACCGATGGTTTCTTCTGCCTTGTCTGCCACAGGCCCTGCACTGGGCTGGATTCTGTTGCTCCGGGACAGGGTTCCCTTCGTCAGGGGAACTCCGGGGTGAAGATAACGGAACAGGAGCAAAGCTCCGGCCGCTGTCACTATCAGGTACAGGACAGTCAGGGGCAGCCAGCCCATGGGCGGCTGCCAGTGCGGTGACGAAAACAGGGTTTGCCAGTTGGCTATTTCGCTGATGCCGACGACATAGCGGCGCAGGACGTAGACAAAGGCCAGCGTGTGGCAGGCCACGATGAGCCAGAAGACGACCCGGGAAATTCGCAATGCCAGAGCGCCGCCGGGAAACCGCAGCTTCCGCAGGCCAAGCCCCACGCTGATGAACAGAACGACCACCAAGGGAAGCGTGTAGCGGCCCTGCCAAATGAATCCCATTCCGCGCCACAATGCGGTCTGCAGGAGCGCCGGGACCAGGTACAGCATGGCCAGCGCCACCCAGTAACCTGTCCAGTTGCGCAGAGGACGGACGCAGAAGGGGACCACAAGGCCTGCAATCATGAGGCCTCCCCAGACGAGCGCAACCAGTTCGGGGACCGGCGTGTCCAGCCAGCCCATCGTGCCGATGTATTGCGGGAAGAAGTCGTAAGTCTGGTCAAGCATGATTATGAAGCCCCTGTAAAGGGGGGCGTCGGGATGTGGGCTGGCAATACCTTCCGGAGCGACCCCCACGTTTGCGGGTCCGTTCGCTGCGATGTACATCCACAGCAGGCCCAGGAGGGCTCCCGGAACTGCCAGTGCCACCGCCGTCAGTACTCTTCGGTCACTGAAGACGGTCACGACCCTGCGCAGCTTGAATGAGCAAACTCCGATGATGAGGGCACAGAGCAACCACACCAGCGATATTTGCCGGGCATTTGCGAGCACCACTGTTGCGGCAGCGACGGTCGCCAGGGCGGGCAGCACGCGTTTGGTACCCCTTCGGTTGTCCAGGACGACGACGAAACCTGAGAAGGCAGCCATTGTGGCGGCAATCTCCAACGAGTTGGGGTTGATGCCCCCGCCGAGGAACAGAACCATGGGGGTCATGGCAAGGGCTGCGACGAGGACGGCGTACTTTGGTCGCCGCAGCTCTGTCAAGGCTGTGAACCCGGCGGCGAAGAACAGCGCGCACAGGAGTGCGCTGACGAGGCGCATGCCGTAGATTGCGGGGGCGCCGGACATAAACAGGGTAGGCAGCCCTACTATCCAGTAGTACATCGGGTTGTAGGAGCCGGCGGACGTTACACCAATGTTGGTGAAGGTGTCGTCGACGTAGATGGGCGCGGCGCAGTCGGCCGCCTGTGCCCTGTTGAACTTGTAGCAGCTTTGGGCGTGAAGACTGGCGATGTAGTTGGGAACGCGGACGTGCACACCGTGGCCGAATGAGGTGCCGTCCTCAACCAGGACCTGGCCCCGGACTACGGCTGCCGCCTTGATCGTGTGCGCCGGTTCGTCGGGGACGCCCATCAAGGGTGTTGCCAAGGCCCAGAGACCAAACAACAGGAAGAAGATCGCCGTCAGGAGCGCGAAGGTGGGAAGGGGCCGGGGAAGGGAACGTCCGCGAACACTTCTTAGCAATAAACTCACTGTCCGTCTCCAATTGCATTGACGAGGGCGCGCCCTTCGTTCACCGCCTTCTTGCTTGGCGACATGACGAAGGCGAATGCATTCGCGTTCTTTTGTGCTTCTTCGCTGAGTACGCTCTGACCGAATGAGCGGGCCAGCCGGCCCATTCGGTCATTGGTGTACTCCCTGCACATGTATATGTAGATAACGGTGCCCAGGCCATAACCCGAGCGCCCGTCGAGTGCCTGGGTGACGGCGTTCGATGACGCGGTTACGTTTCCCGTGGACACGGCGTCGACGACAGAGGATGCCTGCAGCCGCTGGGGCTTGCCGTCAAAGACAAGCTGGGCAGCGACGAACCTGTTCCCGATGATGCTTCCGTCAAGGATGGAGATGCCTCCGTTGGTGTCATCCAACTTGTTCGCGAGATCCAATGGGGGAGACGGTGTTTGCCCCTTTACACTGCCCGGCCAACGGTCCTGGGCAGCCGGATTCCAGTCGGTTCCCGCGTCCTTGAGGTAGGAATTAACTGGACGGGCAGTGTCCGCGGGCCCCTGCTGCACGAGAACAGTGATGGCAACGTCAGGAAGAACATTTTCCGGGTTCAGGGCCGCGATTCTGGGATCGTTCCAGCGGGTGATGCCCCCCTGCAGGATCGCCGCAAGGGTCTTGGCGTCCAGGATCATGTCGTTTACGCCCTTGAGCTTGATGGCAACGCCCACGGGCAGGACGCCGGCAGCCAGTGACATGGCCCCTTTGGTTGTGCACATGCCCCGGACCGCGGTAGCCTCGCTGTCCGTGAGCGGGGCGGATCCCACAGCGAACTGCGACTGCCCGTCCTGGAACGCTTTCAGCCCGGCCGCGGATCCGTCGGGGGAGTAGCTGACGTAGGTCCCCTTTACCGAGCTTCCCCACGACAGGCCCCATGCACTGACTGCTCCCTGGCCGGCGTTGCTTCCGATTCCGGTCAGGGCACCCTCGATGGTCCCCGGAGGCATGGTTGCGCATGCAGACAGGGGCAGGAGTGCGGACAGCAGGAGCGCGGCACTGATTTTAGTTCGTCGAGAAACGGGAATCACCTATCCAGCCTAATGGTCCGGCGCTCCAAGTAAGGGACACGGCTGACGCCACACCGGTGAACGCCCCAGTCATCCACAACTGGAAATCCGGTAGAGCCGTGCGTCCTGGCCTTGCGAATCCACGAGGGTCAATCCGTTGGCCTGTGCAAGGTTGGTCAGCGCCGGGTACTTTTCGGACCCTGGCAGGTCAATCAGGTACCGGGACCCGAAGTCCAGGACGTATTGCACGTTTTTATTGTGGAGGGCGGTGCAGACGGCAGGGTTGCCTGCTGCGTCTCCGAGCTTTTGATTGATGAGGTCAGTCTCCGGGTCGTCCGTTGAAAACAGATGTGTTGTCAGGACGCGGCGCCCGGTATAAGCGTAAGCGAGGGAGCTCCCGTTCCATGGATTGTCAGCTATGACTGCATCGGACGGGACGTGGGTTGGAATCCGCTGGATTAAAGCCAGCTCATCGGGTGTCAGGAGCTCCGATTGCTCGTCGAACCGGTAGACGGACGATGCGCCTTGGATGTAGTGGGCCAGCGGGCCTGCGAACGACGCGAGGAGGGCGAAGACCACCACAGCGGCCGTGGACAGTACTGTTTTCCCGTTCGCGCCTGTCCGGGCGATGGAGGCCTCCCAGGTGCGCCACGTCCGCGCTCCCCGGCACGAGCTTCGCGCGGAGTCCCATAAACGCAGACCTCCGATGACGGCAAGAGGGGTCAGAAAAAGGGGCAGGAGTGCGGCGAGGCGGTAGGTGTCCTGGTACCAGGTGCCGATCAGGATGTCCCGGATGCTGCCTTTCGGGAAAGACGCCGCAACGATATAGAGCCCTCCGAGTACGGCGTAGCAGGCAGCCATCCAGCGCCACTTCCGTACTTTGAAGGTGGTGAGGAGACCGTAGACCGACAGGATGGAAACCACCACGGCCGGTATGGCGGATTGCATCGTGCTGGCGGTGAGTATTTCCCCGACGGCGGCGCCCGGCTTCACGGTTGGTCCCCAGTTGTCATAGGGGGCAGGGCGCAGCTTCAACCACAGGACCGCGGCGACAGCGAGGATCCCGACGGTCCCGCCAAGGAACAGCCACGCTCCGGCGGGGTTCACCCGCCACATGTCCCTGCGCGGCATGATCCGCCACCACAAAATGGCCAGGATCGGAAGGGCAAGCGCCACCGTGATGTTGATGGAGCTCGTGTGGGCGAATGCGAGACCTGCCAGCGACAGCACCAGTGCCGCTGCCCAGCTGAGAAGTGGTTCCGTCCGTGTACGCCCGATGCGGACCAGCGCTGCGAGTTCCGCTATCACGACCGGCATCATGCTGAGGGCCATGGCGTAGGGGAAAAGAGGGCCCCAGACAATCATGAGGAACGGGAAGGCAACCTGGGTGCCGGCGACCACCGCGGTTATGATGAGGGCCGCCGGCCTGCGCGAGATGGTCTTCGTGACGAGGAACAGGCAGGAGGCTGGCCAGAGGAGCGCAACAATGACCAGGTTCAGGACGTTCTCTGCAGTAGGAATATCCACTGAAGCCAGCTGCACCAGGAGGGCTGCAAAGGAATGCCACGCCGCAGGGTAAACCGCGTCAAGGCCCTGCACTCCCTGAATCGAAGCCAGCGTCAGTGATGATGCGTTTCCAGTGTCGAGTATGAAGCGGATGGCATTGAGGTGAAACACATTATCGAAGACTTGTGAGGGGTGGTCGGGTGACCCCACAAGCTGGATGAAGCGCCATGTCATGGGCAGCGTCGCCAGGGCAAGCGCAGCGAAGGGAAGGACCGTCCGCCAGTTGGGGGTTCTCAGCCGCCAAGGGATGCGATGGGTCAGGACCAATGCCCCGGCGGCGAGAACCGCGCTGACGAGAAGATACGGCAGGATGTTCCAGGGCACGTGGAGGAGCCCGCCGAGAACTCCGGCAAGTCCGGCGGCTGCTGTTGAGAGCAGTGGGGCGATGCCAAGGATCCCGCCCAACCGGAACTTCAGGCAGGACGCGATGGCGGCACCGGGAACATACAGGAGCAGAATCGCGACCGCCGACGCCGGAAGAATGGTCAGCCAGTTCACGACGGTATTTCCTCAGTCCTGTCCTCCGGCGACGTCTCCCGCAGCAGCCGCATGATGGCGCGCAGCTGTATGAGGGTTACCGCAATCTCGCCCACCGCTAGCCCGAGCGCGCCGCCCGGGCCGCCCATCAGGTGCGCCAGGATGACCATGGCCGGGAGCCCGACAAGGGCCCCAGTAATGGTGCTGGAGAAAACCACCCGCATCTGTTTGGCAGGCACCAGCCAGTGCGCTCCCGTGGAAGTTGTCACACAGACGAGGAGGAACGACAAACCGAACCAGAAACAGGTCCAAAATTCAGCTGCGTAAGCTGCGCCAAATATGGTGGCGCTGACCCACGGGCCAAGGAGGGACAGGATCAGCCAGCCTGCTGCGCCCAGGACTGACAAAGCCAGAAGAGAGAACCTTCGCCGCTCCTTGTGGTCCGAGCCGAACTCGTTGACCCAGCCTTGAAGGCTGTTACCCAACGCGGCCGTGGCGAGTTGCCCAATGCGGTACAGCTTCTCCGCTGATACGAACGCAGCCAACCCGGAGGCGGAGACAGCAGCCTGCACCACAAGGACGGGGGTGGAAGCATACGCTCCTGCGGCGACGGTCACGCCCGCTCCGCCCCTCAGCTCCCAGATTTCCCGAATCACTGTGCGGGGAGTCAGCCCGTGGAAGTCCGCCCGTTGAGCGTGATCCTTGTTGAACCACAAGGTTCCTGCAAGGCCGAGCAGCAGCAGCGCCAGTGGGTAGAGGAAGATCCCGCCGGTCGCGAACAAGAGCGGGATGACGCCCAGAGTCGCGACCATACGGGGAATAACGTCATACTTTGCGATCCTGCCGGCGTGCCCCGTCGCTATGCAGTACCAGGCCGGAGTAAGCCCTGCCGCCGCCTGGGCACAGGCCATCAGGAAAGCGACCCAGAACTGCTCTTTAACGCCCGTCAACGAGAGGACGCCTGCCATAAGGGGAACGGCGCAGATAAAGACATAAAATCGGGTAACGAAACTGGTGGCGTAGAGTCGGCGGCGGGTAACGGCGTCGCTTTCTGAGGCGACGGCGGCAGGACCTGTCAATGGCCACCCGAGCCCGATGACAATTGCCGCGATTGCCCCTACAGCCTGGCCCACGGCCAGGGAATTCCAGGCCGGCGGTCCACCCACTGTGGCGATGATGGGCAAGAGGATAAATGACGCCAGCGAGGCGAGCAGGGGCAAACCGGCGAAAGCCGCGATTCTTTTGATCATGCCGTCGTCCCGGCCGTGGTGCGTCGGCTACACGTAGTCATAGGCATCCTTGCCCAGGCGGCCGTTGACGAAGACGTCCTCAACCTCCCGCTTGAACCTGGATCGTTCGTTGAGGATGGTTTCGCGGTAGCTGCCTTGTTTCGCCACTTCCTGCTCGAAGTTGGCGATGAGCCGCGGCAGCATGGCTGCAGCGGTGGCAACCTCGGTATCTCCCGGCGTGATCTTGTGTTCCCAGGGAATAGGAACGTCAGCGTAGAAGGCGCCGGATCCGCGACGGGCCACGACGGTCAGGGCGCCGGAAAGTGTTGCTTCCCGAGGCATGCGGTCTTTACCGGGGTGGTGCCCCAGGTCCAAATAAACGCCGCATTGCTGCAGGGTCGCAACAACCTCGGCGCGGGTCATACCAACGATTGGCTGCCACTCGATGGTGGGTGGACTCGCCGCCTTAACCGCATCGATGATGTGTCCGCCCTTGGCGGGATTGTAGGTCACCAGTTGGCGGTTACGCTCAGCGGTGGCCGCGGCCTGGAATTCCTCCGTGGGGGTGTAGTCGGAGACCAAGGAGGGCACGACGTCCAACCTGGTGGCAACAAAGGCCCACGCATAGGAGGACTGCACGAGGTGGATTACGTCCTTGTCGGTGCGCAGCTTTGCCGGGGTCACGCCGTTCTTCCACATCCGCGCGAAGGGGACTGCGGCTTCCTTGGCCTTTTCAAATAGGCCGGCCGTGCTCCGGTACCACATGCGTTCGGCCATGAAGGTCAGCGAGTTATCAATGCTGAGCCACCAGCACATGCGACGGGCCTGCTTGATATGGGACACCTCGTGGACGTAGGTCTCCGGATAGACCACCACGTTTTCGGCGGAATCGACGATTTCAGTTGCCTCCGGGGCATCGTAAATCCCGTACTGCTCCACGCGCTCATTGCCTGCCGTGTGCGGATGGGGGACCAGGTAGGCGTCCTGCCCGAGCTCACGCAGCATATCGACCAGCTGATGGAGCGCTTCGGGCCCTCCTGTGCGCAAGCCGCGGTGATAGAGGACAAAGATTGATCCTGAGTTGGTGGTCATGAGTATTCTTTCGATGTTGACCGGGCAGTTCAGAGGAATGAGGGGAACTGGCGCTTAGCGCAAGCGGGCGGCAAGGTCGTCGTCTATCTTGCCCATCCTTTGACGGAGTGCGTCCCGGATGCCGGCTGCAGCGGCAATCGCGTGCTTGCGTCTGTTGGGACCGAATCCGAAGCGCACAATGTTGCTTTGGATTTCCATGTAGATTCTGCGCAGAACCCAGGCCGGCTGTTTCAGGGCATATCGGCGTGCAAGTGTCAGCGAGTTGCGGGTGATGTAGTAGACCCGGAACGGCGCGTGGTAATAGATGTAGAGCTTCTTGGGGCCGATGTGCGCATGCCAGCCGAGCAGCTTCATCGGTCGTGAACTGCCGAGGCTGTGCTCGAGATTACAGCCCCGTCCTGCCAGTGCACGAAGTCCGTGCTCCCTGAGCCGCGCATTGAATTCAGAATCTACGCAATCGATGAAGAACCCTTCGTCGAAGAGGCCCACTGCATCAAACGTGCTTGCCCGCACCAAGGTGCCGCTGGTCATGGGGTCGAAAATCTGGGGCTCGTCCCGACTGCCCCACACCGGGAGGGAAATATGATTGTGCGACTCCGCGCACACCATCCCTACGCTTTGCGGGTCACGGGACGACGCAACGGTGGCCAGCGCCGCACCGACGTAGTCTCCCGTGAACCTGGAGTCCTGGTCCATGGTGACGATCCACTCCGGGTTCCAGCGCTCGAGTGCTTCCTTGATTCCTGTGTTCAGGGCACGGGCAATCCCGGAATTGGTGGCGAGGCGCAAGACAACCGCCCCCGCCTGCTCCATCTCTGCCAGGGCTTCTGACACGTCGTCGCGCGAGCCGTCGTCCACAACGACGACGTGGGCGACGAAGCGCAGCAGCCACTTCACGTTGGCGACATTTTCTGCCGCGGGGTTATAGGCCGATACAACTCCACACACGTTGGGGTGGGGACTCGTCGGCGTGGGCTCGGGCTGCACCATCACGCCTGCCTCGTCTGCCGGGAGCGTCGCACGGCAACGTAGACGTTCCGCAGGAAGGCAATCCGTGCCCGAAGTATTTTTGAGGCTGAGCGGATACCGTGGGGCGTCAGGTTCTCGCCGTGAAGTCTGTGCAGGATGGTGTCTTCTTCCATGTAGACGATGGAGCGGTTGACGTTGCCCACAGTTGCCAGCCACTGGTCGTGGGATTCATTCATGTAAGGCGGGAACGGCAGTGCCTGGGCCAGAAGGTTCCGCCGAACGGCCATTGCGCACCCCCAATGGAGCCGGTAGCCGACCACGATGCCCAAGAGGTTGCGCAAGTAGTGGGTCGAGTCCTTTGCACGTAAACGAATCTCATGGAATGAGCCGAGGGCTCCATCGAAGTGCCTGCAGTTACTCACCACCATGTTTTTGCCGTCCAGGGCCGAAATCATGCTCTCCACACGGCCCGGCAGCCAAACATCGTCCTGGTCCGAAAGGAAGACGAATTCTCCCCGTGCCTCCCCGAGGGCTCTTTCAAACGTTGCAACATACCCGCGGTTTTGTTCGGCATCGATCAGCCGGATGCGGGCATCCGGAACAGCGGCGACGAGGGCAGCAGTGTCGTCGGTGGAACAGTCGTTCACTACAACGATTTCGTCGTAGGGGCCGAGTTCAGGAAGGATCGAATCGATCTGCTCCCTGATATGGCGCGCGCCATTGTAGGCAGCCATGCACACGCTGATGCGCGGCTGGGTGGTTGTGGGCTCCAAAAGTAATTCTCCTCACTCCGGGCGGTGCCAGCGGGGCGGGCAGGACCCCATGCAGTCTAGCAAGCCATGCCTGACGGGCCCGACAGGGGCCGGTCAACTATAATCGTGGGGAAGCCGCCGAGTTCTTCGAGCGGAGCCCACGGAAGGAATCCCAGGTCCATGACCGTTGACGTAATGCTGCCCTACTACGGCGATGTCGATCAGATGAAGCTCGCAGCCCGAAGCGTGATGAACCAGGAGAACGAAGACTGGCGGCTCATCGTGATCGACGATGGCTATCCGGACCCCGAGCCGGAACGCTGGTTCTCGACGATTACTGACCCTCGCGTTACGTACCTCAAGAACGAGAAAAACCTGGGTGCCAACGGCAACTATAAGAAGGCCCTGACCATGGTCGAGGCGCCTTACGTGGTCATCATGGGTGCAGACGACGTCATGCTGCCCAACTACCTGGACGTGGTAGTGGACGCATTCGAGACCTATCCGCATGCCAGTGTCGTCCAGCCCGGGGTCCAGGTCATCGATGAAAAGGGCATTGCCCGCATCCCTTTGGCTGATGCAGTCAAAAAGGCCTACGCGCCGAAGACCCGCGAGCGGATTGAGCTCAAGGGTGAGCAGATGGCTACCAGCCTGGTACGTGCTGACTGGGCATACTTTCCGTCGTTGGCCTGGCGGTCGGAGACCATCGTGCGGATCGGCTTCACGGACGGCCTGGACGTCGTCCAGGACCTGGCCCTGCTGCTGGACATAGCGGCGGAAGGCGGCTCCCTTATCGTGGACCCCACATTGTCGTTCCTGTACCGCAGGCACTCGGCCTCAGATTCATCCGTGCGTGCCCTGGACGGGCGGCGCTTTGACGAAGAGCGGCGCTTCTTTGAAGGGCAGGCCGCCCGTTTCAAGGAACTGGGCTGGAACCGCGCTGCCCGCGCAGCGTCCTTCCACACCACCTCGCGGCTGAACGCTGCGTCCTTGGTGGTCAAGTCTGTGGCCATGGGCAAGGTGGACTCCCTCCCGCGGCTGGCAAAGCACATCTTCGGCTGACCGATCGCATAGGAAAGGGAGCGCCCCGCGGGGGTCGCTCCCTTTTTTGTTTGGTCCGCCTGGCCAGGCCCGGGCAAATCCTCCTGCTACGCAGCGGGGCCGGCAGTACCGTCCTGTCGCGGGTGCGAACCGACGCTCTGCTGCAACGCCGAAAGCTCAACCTTCAACAGGGCCACCTCCTCGCAAAGAATGCGCACCTCGTCTTCGGCCTGCGACTGCTCACGGGACAAGTGAAGGCATACCCCGACAAGGAGGACCAGCGTGGTGATGAAGAGGAGGTTCGCGGGGACCTGGATTCCGAGCAGGCCACTGGCTTGCTCAAGCAGCGCGGGAAAAGCGGCCAGCAGCAGCGTGCCTATGCCGATGACGATCCAGAGAACGGCGTATTTCTCGCGCAGCTTCTGCCGCCGCAGCATTTCGAAGACGAAGAAGAGAATCGCCACGACGACGATGGAGCCCATAAGGAGGGACATGTGGATTCCTAGTTGGTCGAAGGTGTGGACTTCTTGCGCGTCAGCGCGAACAAGAGCGCCATCCCTGAGCGGCCAAGGTAGATGGCGGCCTTGATGGGGTCATGGCTCGGGGTGCCTCCCTGACGCTCCCTCATTGAAACGCCGACCTGGCGGACAGTGCAGCCTGAGCGGATCGCCACGACCAACGAATCGATCGTGTCGCCCAGGTACTCGGCGGGATAATGGTCCAGGTATTGGCGGATCGCTTTGGTGTTCGCTGCGCGGAATCCGGAGGTCACGTCGGTGAGCTTGGTCCGTGCCAGCCGGGATATTGTCCACGCCAGCACGTTCATCGCCCACTTTCGGGGGCCGCGAACGGTGTAGTTGCCCGCATCAGCGAACCGTGCACCGATGGCGATATCGGCCTCCCGCAATCCATCGAGGACTGCTTTGATGTCCCGGGGGTCGTGTTGTCCATCCGCGTCCACTTGGATGACCTGCCGGTACCCATGCATCTGGGCATATTTGAAGCCAGTCCTCATGGCACCACCGACTCCCATGTTGAACGGCAACTGCACAACTGTGGCGCCGGCTGCGCGTGCCACCCGGGCAGTGTCGTCACGGGAGCCGTCGTCAACCACCAACACGTCGCATGCCGGTCCGAACTCAAAGACTTCCGCAATGGTGTTGCCGATGGCTTCGGACTCATTCCAAGCCGGCATGATGACCAGGGTGTCGTGGCGTGCTTCGGTCATGCTGAATGTCCGCTCGTGATCGAGTTAACGTACTCGGTCAGGCGCGACCCAGCTGGCGGTGCTTCGAATCCGGCAGCCCTGATCTTGGAAAGGTCCAAGACACTGTTCAGCGGTCGGGGCGCAGCATCCTTTCCCTCGAAGTATTCCTTGGTGCTCACGCCCGTTACGGCGGTCCTGCTTTTGCCTGACAATTCGTAGACGTCGGCTGCGATGTCCGCCCACGACTGCGGGTCACCGTCGTTGCTCAGGTTGTACGTGCCATATTCCGCGCCGGAGTCCAGCAGATGCCGGATACCCGCCGCGATGTCGTCGGTGAAACTGAGCCGACCGTACTGGTCGTTCACCACAGAAGGCTCTACTCCGCGCGACGCGAGCGAGGCCATGGTGCTTACGAAGTTGGCACCGTCCCCAATCACCCAACTCGTGCGGACGATGTAGTGCCGGGGGACCACGCTGACGACTGCATCGCCGGCTGCTTTGGTTTGCCCGTAAACACCAAGCGGCGTCAGCGCTTCAGACTCTGCATGGACTTCCTTTGCGCCGTCGAAGACGTAGTCAGAGGACACGTGTACCAAGGTGAGGCCGTGCTCAATGGCAATCCGTGCAAGTTGCGTCAACGCCGTCACGTTTGTGGCCCAGGCGGCCGCCCGGCCTTCGGAAGTCTCGGCAGCATCCACTGCTGTGTAGGCTGCCGCATTAATGACAGTGGAATAGTTCTTCCAGTTGCGGTCCTCAAAAGCGTCCGGGCTGCCGAGGTCGAACTCACTGCGCGATGCAAACTCAACGGAACTTTCGCCGTCGTACTTCTTCCGCAGTGCCTTACCCAGCTGGCCGTTGGCCCCGATCACGAGGGTCTTCTTCGGTGGCATGGGCACGACGTCCGCGAGGCGGGGGTGCGCCTTGTCCTTGTCGGACAGTTCGGCGTCGGAGAGCGGGATGGGCCATTCGATAGCTACGGTTTCGTCCGCAAGGTTCAGGAAGGTGTACTGACCCTGCGCGTCCGCGGACCAGTGGTCGTTCACAAGGTAGGTGTAAGCCGTATTGTCCTCGAGCGTCTGAAAGGCATTGCCCACGCCGCGGGGAATGAAGATGGCCTGGCTGGGGTCAAGTTCGGCCGTGAAGACCGTGCCGAACGAAGGTCCTTCACGGAGGTCGACCCAGGCTCCAAAGATTCGGCCTGTGGCAACCGAAATGAACTTGTCCCACGGCTCGGCATGGATCCCGCGGGTGGTTCCGGCCTTCTCGTTAAAGGAGATGTTGTTCTGAACGGGGCGGAAGTCAGGCAGCCCGAGCGGCACCATCTTCTCCCGCTGCCAGTTCTCCTTGAACCATCCCCGGTTGTCACCGTGGACCGGAAGATCATACAGAACGACGC
The DNA here is from genome assembly GCF_052046035.1 of Paenarthrobacter sp. 22069. Taxonomy (NCBI): domain Bacteria; kingdom Bacillati; phylum Actinomycetota; class Actinomycetes; order Micrococcales; family Micrococcaceae; genus Paenarthrobacter; species Paenarthrobacter sp. 22069. Next base: position 53,445 of record NZ_JBQEQF010000007.1, read on the forward strand.
CGGGAATGGGTGTTTCGTGGGCAGCAAGCTTTTTCGAAAACTCCAAAGACATGGGTTACTGTCCCTGTTCCTTGTACTTCGCTTCTGTAGCGGCCTTCTGCGGGCGCCACCAGTCCTCGTTATCGCGGTACCAAGCAATGGTGGCTTCGATGCCTTCGTCGAAGTTGGAGAACTGCGGCTCCCACCCAAGCTCATTGCGCAATTTGGTGGAGTCAATGGCATAGCGCAGGTCGTGCCCGGGCCGGTCGATAACGTGGTCGTAGGCATCCGCGGCTTGGCCCATGTGCTTGAGGATAAGTTCAACGACCTCTTTGTTGTTCTTCTCCCCGTCGGCCCCGATCAGATAGGTCTCGCCGATTTTGCCCTTGGCGATGATCGCCAGCACGGCCGAGGAATGGTCGTTGGCGTGGATCCAGTCCCTGACGTTCTCACCCTTGCCATAGAGCTTGGGGCGGATCCCGTCGATAACGTTCGTGATCTGGCGGGGAATGAACTTCTCCACGTGCTGGTAAGGACCGTAGTTGTTGGAGCAGTTGCTGATCGTTGCCTGGAGGCCGAAAGAGCGTACCCATGCCCTTACCAGGAGATCGGAACCCGCCTTGGTGGACGAGTACGGGCTTGACGGGTTGTACGGCGTCTGCTCGGTAAAACGCTCGGGGTCATCCAACTCCAGGTCGCCGTAGACCTCGTCTGTGGAGATGTGGTGAAAGCGCTTGTTGTGCTTGCGTGCTGCTTCGATCAGGGTATACGTGCCGATGATATTGGTGTCCAGGAACGGGCGCGGATCGTGGAGTGAATTGTCGTTGTGCGACTCGGCAGCGTAGTGAACCACGACGTCGGAACCGGCGACGAGACCGTCGACAACGGACGGATCCGCGATATCGCCTTGAACAAAGGTGAACCGTTCCTGCGGAAGTCCCTGCAGTGACTCAAGGTTGCCTGCGTAAGTCAGCTTGTCCAAAACGGTGACGTGGTCTTCGGTGTTTTCCAAAACGTAGTGGACAAAGTTTGAGCCAATGAAGCCGGCACCGCCGGTAACAAGAAGTCGCTGCATAATTCCCAAGACTACCGGATTTGCCGCTGCTCTTAGCTAAAGGAAAGATGGGTGCATGCGCGGAATAATACTCGCCGGCGGTACCGGCTCGAGGCTCCACCCCATCACCTTGGGCGTCAGTAAGCAGCTGGTCCCGGTATACGACAAACCAATGATCTACTACCCGCTCTCCACCTTGATCCTCGCGGGCATCCGGGACATCCTTATTATCACCACGCCCCATGATGCGGAACAGTTCGAACGGCTCCTCGGTGATGGCTCCCGCTTTGGCGTCTCTATCACCTACAAGCAGCAGCCTTCTCCCGATGGCCTCGCCCAAGCGTTTGTGCTGGGTGCCGAGCACATTGGCGACGACACCGTTGCCCTTGTCCTGGGAGACAACATCTTTTACGGACAGGGTATGGGCACGCAGCTGCGCCGTTTTGAAGATATAGACGGCGGAGCCGTTTTTGGGTACTGGGTGGCAGACCCTAAAGCGTATGGAGTGGTGGAGTTCGACTCCACAGGCAAGGCCATCTCGCTTGAGGAGAAGCCGGAGAGGCCGAAGAGCCATTACGCTGTGCCGGGCCTTTACTTCTATGACAATGACGTCGTGGAAATTGCCCGGAATCTCAAGCCTTCGGCAAGGGGCGAACTTGAGATCACCGACGTTAACCGCACGTACCTGGAGCGCGGGAAACTGCAGGTGGAAATTCTCCCGCGAGGGACGGCCTGGCTCGATACCGGTACTTTCAACGATCTCAACGACGCGTCCAACTTTGTTCGCACTACCGAGAACCGCCAAGGGTTGAAGATCGGGGCGCCTGAGGAAATTGCCTGGCGGCTGGGTTTCCTGACAGATGACGAGCTCAGGGAACGGGCCGAACCCCTGGTGAAAAGTGGCTACGGGTCGTACCTCATCGATTTGCTTGAGTACGGTCACTGACTACCCGAACACGGCATGTGCCGGGATTGACCGCAAATAAGTGAAGGGCCTGAGCCCGGTGGATACCGGGTTCAGGCCCTTTCTTATGTCGCAGGTAGTTGTCGCAGTCAGTTAAGGCGAATTGTCGCTCCGCCTGCTGCCGTCCAGCTTATGCTGCCGCCCTGGAAGGTCTGGCTGCAGGCCGTCTTGTCGGAGGAACAGGTTTGGCCGCCCGTGGGGTACGCGAGTTGGCCGTTTTCGAATCCCTGGCTTGCCCAGCGCTGCTGGATGGGCCCGGGCAGCATCAATTGCGCCCCGCTCGTTGCGGACCACATCACGGTTCCCTTTTCGAAATTCTCGAAGCATCCACCGTTCCTCAGCCCGCAAATGGCTTCGCTGGTGGGATACCCGAGGGATCCGTTCTCGTATCCCGTGGTGGCCCAGCGATCCCTGATAGGCGTCGACATCATGGCCTGCGCTCCCGTGGAGTACGAGTACATGATGGTCCCCTTGGCGAAGTTCTGGAAGCATCCGCCATTCCTGAGGCCACAGATTTGTGCACTGACTGGATAGCCGAGCTTTCCGCCCTCGTAACCGGTGCTTACCCATTCGTCCCGGACAGGGCCGAACATGACAGCATTCGCGCCGGATTGGGGGGACCACATTGCTGTTCCATTGAAGTAGTTTTGGAAGCATCCGCCGTCCACCAAACCACAAATCACATTGGAGGCCGGATAGCCAAGGACACCGTTCTCGAAGCCCGTCTTTTGCCAGAGGTCCCTGATGGGACCCACGAGGCTCGGCTGTGCACCGGTCTGAGGAGAGTACATCAGTGCTCCACCGGCAAACATTTGGAAACACCCACTGTCCTTCAGTCCGCAGTATTGTGTGGATGTCGGATATCCCAGGCTTCCGGATCCCCAGCCCAGGCGCTCCCATCCTGCGGCCATTGGGCCGGCAGCTACCGTTTGCGGGGCAGTCGTTGCCGAGTAGGCTACAACGCCCTGCTCGAACGACTGCCGGCACTCCGTCTGAACTGCCCCGCAACTTGCCCGGCTGGTGGGATAGCCGAGCCGGCCATTTTCGAATCCGGACTTCCCCCAGTAATCCAGGATTTTGCCCGTCAGTGCGTAGGCACCGGTGGTGGGCGAGAACATCACTGTCCCGCTTTGGAAGAGCTGATAGCAACCACCGCCCCGGAGCCCGCACACCTCCCCTGCGACGGGGAATCCGATGGGTTCACCATTACTGCGGGCAGTTTTCCAGGCTTCGCCGATACCCATGAAGACGGGCCAGGCGCCGGATGTGGGCGTCCACCCGATGACTCCACCGCTGAAGTTTTGAGTGCAGGAAGACGTGGTGCAGAGGGCCTCGCCGTTCGGGTATCCGAGCAGGCCATTTTCGTACCCTGCGCGCGCCCATGCATCCAGAATTGGACCTGTCCTGACTAGCCGTGCTCCGGTTGTCGGACTCCAGAGAACCGAGCCTGCCTGGAAGAGCTGGAAGCAGCCCCCGGACTTGAGTCCGCAGGTTTGATTGCTCAGGGGATAACCCAGTCCACCGTTTTCGTAACCCTGCGCCGCCCAGTAATCCCGGATCGCGCCGAATGGTACTTGTGCAGCCACCGTACCCGGCGACCACATTATTGACCCGCCCTGGTAGTTCTGGAAGCATCCGTTGTTCTTGAGCCCGCAGATGACGCCGGAAACCGGGTAGCCCATCTGTCCGTTCTCGTAACCGCCGGCAGCCCACGCGTCCCGTATCGGCCCAATAAGGCTAGGCTGCGCGCCCGTTGACGGTGACCACATCACAATGCCTGTCTCATACCCCCGGAAACAGCCCCCGTCCCGGAGTCCACAGACGGTCTCCGAGGTCTGTGCTTTTAGGGACGGCATTGAGGCGCGAAGGGCATCTATGGCGCGGATGGCTGCCGGTGGAATTCCGCTGGAAGCAAATGCTTTGAGGCCTGCGTAGTCGCCGTTCCAGACATTGGAGTCACCCGCGAACGGCCCGGTGCTGCTGTACTGCCAGATGCTGTAGGTGCCCCAGCTCCCCGTCGGAATGGCGCCGGCGTCGTTCGTGGCCGAGTAGGGGTAAGCAGCGACCCAAAGCGGATATTCCCCGAGACCGGTGGGGTTGCCTAGGCACTGGTTCCACCAACTCGTATTCGTGTAGATGACGGGTAGTCTTCCGGTCAGCGACTGCATGGTATTGCCAAAATCCTGGACCCAGGAGGTCAGCTGAGCCTGGGACATGCCGTAGCAGGTGTCGCCGAAGTAGAAGCCGTTGATGGTCCGGCCCTCATAGGGGTTGAACTCGAAGTCAAGAACCGGCGGCATTGTGTAGCCATCCCCGGACCATCCGCCGCCGTTCTGGACAAAGTAGCGTGCCTGGTCGGCGCCGGAGGACCAGTTGGGGATGGCGAAGTGGTAGGCGCCCCGGATCATGCCAACGTTTCGCGCGCCCTGATACTGAGCTCCGAACAGGTCATTGGTGAAGTAGTTTCCCTCCGAAGCCTTCACGTAGGCGAACCTTGCACCCATGTTCCACTGCTGCTGCCAGTCGACGTTGGTCTGGTGTCCGCTGACGTCCAGTCCCTGTACGCCGAAGGAGGGCATCCACGTGCCCTCTGTTGCAAGCGATTCCGCATTCAGCTTCTGAACAGCGCCCGACGGGGACGCCGAGGTCACCCGCTTGGACCGTTGTCCCATCTCCGCTCCACCGGGGCCGATTGCCTGGGCCATCGATTGCGCAGCTGCCGTTGTCGGCGAAGAGGCTGCAGGGGAAGGCTGTGGGGAGGACGTCGTTGTCGGTGCCGGTGCGGGAACTGTTGGTGCCGGTCCGGGAGTTGTTGGTGTGGGGGACGGCGTTGGGGTCGCAACCGGCGAAGCGGCGGCAGTCTGCGAGGGTGCCGGACTGGGCTCGACAGCGGAAGCGGCTCCCGTTAGGCCAGGGCCGATCAGCAACGAGACAGCCAATAGGCCAGCCCCGAAGGACGTCATGATTGGGCGACGGGACTGAGACAGGTTCCGCTTCATATGTGCTCCGGAGACAATGCGGCGCTCCCCAAAGCGCCTCTTTGGATACTGCTCAGGCGAATTCCCCCAGGAAGGCACCTGATAGTGCTATTTCGATAAATAACGCGCTCACCTTAGCACCAGTGTTACTGGGGTAACTAGTGATTCTGATGTTACTCGTGTGAATCTTGCGCAGGTCCATGCCAAATCTTGAGGTCCTGCCCGAATCCTGCACGTTCCTGTTTATCCACATTGCTGCATCGATGACTTGTTGCCGGAGTCACCTCTACTTAGGCTGGACCCAGTCGCACTGCCTCCGCCGGGGGCGGCAGTCGTTTGGGGGACAAATGGACGCGCTGGGAATAGTCGAGGACGAAGTCCGCGAGCTGATCCGCCGCCGCGGGCTGGATCCGTTGAGGCAGGCAGGCGAGGTCCGCCGGTTGGTCGAAGCCGCGGTCTCGGACTATGACGAGCGCGCGTTGTTGGGACCGCTTCCGCCGCTGGGTCCGCTTGATGCAGCCCGGCGGTTCCTCTTCGATGCGGTGGCAGGGTTTGGAGTACTTCAGCCGCTCCTGGATGACCCCACGGTGGAGGAAATCTGGCTCAACGCACCCAATGAGATCTATGTGGCGCGCAACGGCGAGTCCGAGCTGACTTCGCTGAGCCTCTCGGAACAGCAAGTGCGGGACCTTGTGGAGCGGATGCTTAAAAGCTCCGGCAGACGACTGGACATGTCGTCACCGTTCGTCGATGCCGCTTTGCCGGACGGTTCACGACTGCATGTTGTGATTCCCGATGTAACCCGCCGTCATTGGGCCGTCAACATCCGCAAGTTCGTTGTGAAGGCCAGCCGGCTCGAACATCTTGTCGATTTGGGAACACTGACACCGCAGTCGGCGCGCTTTCTCGGTGCCGCAGTATCCAGCGGACTCAACATCCTGGTATCAGGAGCGACCCAGGCAGGCAAGACAACCATGCTGAACTGCCTGGCAGCCAGCATTGGAAGCCGGGAACGCGTCATTACGGTGGAGGAGATCTTCGAACTGCAGTTTCCGCTCAGGGACGTGGTAGGTCTTCAATGCCGCCAACCCAACCTGGAAGGTGAAGGTGAAATTCCGCTCCGCCGGTTGGTGAAGGAAGCGTTGCGAATGCGCCCGGACCGCTTGGTGGTGGGGGAGGTGCGGGAAGCGGAGAGCCTGGACATGCTGATAGCACTCAACAGCGGTCTTCCGGGCATGTGCACCGTCCACGCTAACTCGGCCCATGATGCCGTCACCAAGATCTGCACGCTGCCGCTACTCGCAGGGGACAACATCTCCAGCGCCTTCGTCGTGCCGACGGTCGCCTCCTGTATAGACCTCGTGGTGCACTGCAGCAGGCACCCCGATGGAACGCGGCAGGTCACCCAGATCCTTTCGCTGGGCCGGCGTGTGGAAAATGGCATCATCGAGTCGTCGTTAGTCTTCGCCCTGGACAACGGAGTCCTGCAGGCTTGCGCCAACGCCATGCCGGCGGCAGAGAAATTCTCACGGGCAGGCTATGACGTGGCCGCACTGCTGGATCCGCGATGATGTCCGCTCTCATGGGCACCACCGCGGGTATCGGTCTCTTCCTTATTTGGTGGTCCTGTTGGGAAGTGCCCGACCGCGGAAACAGGGAACGCAAGCCTGGCCGCCTCGCCGAGCTGCTCGCCGGGGCGGGTGTAGATAAGGTCTCAGTCCGTGGCCTGGTCGGCACGTGCCTGGGGCTCGGGGCTTTCGTTGCACTCGTGTTCTTCGGGTTTAGCCGCTCGTGGCCCCTTGCCGTCTGTTTCGGGCTATTCGGTACGTGGTTGCCAATCACTGTCCTCCGATGGCGGGCGAAGAAGAGAAGGGCAATGCTGCGCCAGCTTTGGCCCGACGTCGTCGACCACCTTCGATCCGCCATCCGGGCGGGTCTGCCCCTGCCTGAGGCCCTCATTCAGCTTGGCGATAAGGGTCCTGAGGAATTGCGTCCCATCTTTCGTGAGTTCGGTGCCGACTACCGGGCCGGCGGCCAATTTGATGGCTCCCTGAACAAACTTAAGCAGCGGCTGGCGGACCCGGTGGCTGACCGCATTGTCGAGGCGCTCCGGCTGACACGGGAAGTGGGTGGCTCGGACCTGGGGAAGCTCCTGGGCACGCTTGCCGAATTCCTCAGGGAGAACTCCCGTACCCGAAGTGAGCTTGAGGCGCGGCAGTCGTGGACCATCAGTGCGGCGCGGCTGGCCGTTGCGGCGCCGTGGATCGTGATGATCCTGCTCTCGACCAGGCCTGAAGCCATCAGGGCCTACAACACGCCCGTGGGCGCCGCGGTCCTGCTCGGCGGCCTGGTGGTGTCACTCATTTGCTACACCGCAATGCTCAAAATTGGTGCCCTGCCGCAGGATGAAAGAGTGCTCCGATGATCATGGTTAGCCCTGCAGCAGTGATCTGCGGCATCGGGTTTGGTCTTGGGCTATGGCTCGTGATCTTCCGGGCGCCTCCAATGCGCGCCATGACGCTGTCTGAACGTATTGAGCCCCAGCTGAAGTCGCACAACCTGGAATCGCGCCTCCTGGTGGCGGGTGAGCAGAACTTGACTCCTTTCGGCCCCCTTGGACGGATCCTCCGTCCTGTCTTGAAGGATTGGATCTCCTCTTTGGGGAAGCTCAATCCCTCGCCGGGGGCTACCGGGCGGCGACTCGCGCAGGCAGGAATCAATAAATCACCCCTCGACTTCCGTGCAGAGCAGTTGCTGTGGGCTGCGGCCAGTTTTGTCGCCGCACTGATGGTCGTCCTTCTGGGAGCAGCAGCAGGCAGGTTCAGCCCTGTTCTTGCGGCAGCAGTGATCCTCGGCAGCTCTGCGGGCGGCTTCGTGCTTCGGGACTATTGGCTCGGCGTTCAAGTCCGCCGCCGGGAAGGGCGGATGATGGCAGAGTTTCCCAGCCTTGCAGAGCTCATGGCGCTCGCCGTGGGCGCAGGGGAGAGCGCAACGGGAGCATTGGACCGCGTTTGTCGGAGCGCCACCGGTGAACTTTCAAAGGAATTTTCAAAGATTCTCGCTGAGACAAGGGCTGGAAAGCCTTTGGTCCTCGCCCTGCAGGAATTCTCCGCCCGCACCGACCTCCCGCCTTTGGTCAGGTTCGTTGACGGCATCATTGTCGCGGTGGAAAGGGGGACACCCCTGGCGGACGTGCTTCGTGCGCAGGCACAAGACGTACGTGATTCAGCTAAACGGGACCTCATGGAGGCTGCAGGCAAGAAAGAGATCGCAATGATGGTCCCGCTGGTCTTTGGAGTCCTTCCCCTAACCGTGGTGTTTGCGGTCTTTCCCGGCATCGCCGCCATCAATCTGGGCTTCTGAACGGCAAAAGGAACGGAAGCCCGCAGCTTTGAGTACCTATCCAAACTCCCATTCCGCAACCAGACAGGACGCACGATGAAATCCATGGGAACCCGTTGGCTGATGCTGCTTCTAGGCCTCGCGGCCTTACTGCAGCCCAATCGGACCAGCCCCGCAAGGTCGCGGCGCCTTCGACGCTACCGGTTTCACGTCCTCCGGAGCGTTCCGTTATCACCGTCCCGCGCCGGTGATAACCCTGAGCGCGGTGACGTCCCGGGGTGGGTGATGATCACCTTGATGTCCGCGGTCCTGGTTGCGGCCCTGCTTGCGCTTGCCGGACCAGCCCTTGAGGCCATGTTCAACCAGGCTATGGACAAGGTGGGGAACTGATCCATGAGAGCGTACGCTCCCGGCCTGGGGGCGCCGCCGGAGCTGGCCCGGCCGGGTGAGCAGGGTTCAGCGGTAGTGGACTTCGTCTTGGTCGGTGGGCTGCTGACGATGTTCTTCCTCGCGGTCATCCAGTTGACGCTGGTGTTGCATGTCCGGAATACCCTTATCGATGCTGCTGCGTCCGGTGCGCGGTACGGGGCGCTTGCTGACCGCAGCGCCTCCGATGCCGAGGAGCGGACAAGGAGCCTCATTGGTACAGCCCTGAACCAGAGCTTTGCTGAACAGGTGAGTATCCGGGAAGTGACGGTGCAGGGGATGCGCACCCTTGAGGTCACAGTTCGGTCTCCCATGCCGGTCATCGGGTTGATCGGCCCGAGGGACATGCTGGAGGTGAGGGGCCATGCTGCTGTCCAACCCTGACCTCTCCAGCTTCAATCCGTTGTCCAGGCACAATCCACCTCCTGCTTCCACCGAACATCGCACAGGGCTGGCACGGGCAGGCGGCGGGGCAGGGCAGGTGATTTTCCGGAAGACGGCTGAGGGTTGTGGAATGGACGGGGTGTTGCGGTGGCTGGCAGGCGGGGAGGAATCAGGCTCCAGGCAGCCCCCGACAGACGAACAAGGCAGCGCGGTGGTCGAGTTCGTATTCCTTGCCCTCCTGCTCATGGTCCCGCTGGTCTATTTTGTTATTACCGTCGGCCAGATCCAGGGCGGCTCCTTCGCCGTCGTGGGCGCCGCGGACCAAGCCGCGAAAGTGTATGTTGCCCAGCCCGATGCTTCGACCGCCCAGTCGACTGCCGAACAGGCCGTGGCCCTCGCGCTTTCCGACTTCGGCCACCAGGTAGAACGGGCCAGCCTGGTCACCACCTGCAATCCCTCCGACTGCCAGGCTGCCGGGACGACCGTGACAGTGACCGTCAGCCTCACCATCCCCCTTCCGTTCGTACCCTTCGCCGAAGGGCTGACGGCCACCCGGGTGGAAGCCTCTTCCACCCAAATCGTGGGCAGGTACAGGTGAACCGCAGGGAACCGGATGACAGCGGACAGGTGCTGGTGATGATTCTTGGCTACGTTCTCCTTGCACTCTTGGTCGCGACAGTGGTCATGGGCATCTCCGCCGTCTACTTGGAGCACAAGCGCTTGCTGTCACTTGCGGATGGAGCGTCCCTTGCAGCTGCCGACAGCTACACACTGGGCGAGGTCGGCTCACAAGGTGGAACCCCGTCAGCTGTACTCAATCCTGCCCGGGTCCGTAACGTGGCTGCCGACTTTGTGGCCAGAAGTCCTGCATCCCAGCGTTTTTCCGCACTGGCCGTGACAGGGGAGACGGGAACACCGGATGGTTCCACCGCCGTGGTGGTCCTGTCCGCCGCCGTGCACCCGCCCGTGGTCAACTTCCTGATTCCCGACGGTATCCGCATTGAAGCAACATCGACCGCGCGTTCGCGGTTGACCCGGTGAACGGATGACGCGACGAACAGTTGACTCTATAGTTGCCAGCCCCGTGCAGGCGTGACCCGCCGGGGTCGGGCGCCCCGACGTACCTGCGCGCCGGGCCGTATCCACCGATAGCGTAGGCTTAAACCACCATGGCCAATATTGATTTTTCCGCTGAAATCCGTGCGCTCCGCGCCACCTACGAGTCCATCGAACGCGTCAGCGATGTGGAGACACTCAAGGAAGACATCGCCGAACTCAGCGAACGGGCAGGGGAACCGGACCTGTGGGATGATCCCGCGGCCGCCCAGAAAATCACCTCCCGCCTCTCACACCGCCAGTCGGAGCTTGAACGCCTCACCAAGCTCGAATCCCGGATTGACGATCTGGAAGTCCTGGTGGAACTCGGGCAGGACGAGGACGATGCCGACTCGATGGGGGAGGCCGCCACCGAACTCGAGTCCATTAAGAAGGCCCTCAAGGAACTGGAAGTCGTGACACTGCTGTCCGGCGAGTACGACGAGCGCGAAGCCGTGGTGTCAATCCGCGCGGGCGCGGGGGGCGTGGACGCGGCGGACTTTGCAGAGATGCTGCTCCGCATGTACCTTCGCTGGGCTGAACGGCATGGCTACCCCACGACCGTTATGGATACCTCCTATGCGGAGGAGGCCGGCCTGAAATCTGCCACGTTCGAAGTCAAAGCGCCTTACGCCTACGGCACGTTGAGTGTGGAAGCCGGCACCCACCGCCTCGTCAGGATCAGCCCGTTCGACAACCAGGGCCGCCGCCAGACCTCGTTCGCCGCAGTGGAAGTCATCCCGCTGATTGAACAGACAGACTCCATCGAGATCCCGGACAACGAGATCCGGGTGGACGTGTTCCGTTCGTCCGGCCCGGGCGGCCAGTCGGTCAACACCACCGACTCCGCGGTCCGACTGACCCACATTCCCACCGGCACTGTAGTTTCCATGCAGAACGAGAAATCCCAGCTGCAAAACCGTGCCGCTGCCATGCGCGTCCTGCAGTCGCGGCTCCTGCTGCTGAAGAAGGAGCAGGAGGACGCCGAGAAGAAGGCCCTGGCTGGCGACGTCAAGGCGTCCTGGGGCGACCAGATGCGTTCCTATGTCCTGAACCCGTATCAGATGGTCAAGGACCTGCGCACCGAACACGAAGTGGGCAACACGTCAGCGGTGTTCGACGGCGAGATCGACGACTTCATCGATGCCGGCATCCGTTGGCGTACGGATAACCGCAACGCCGCCAACAACAACTGATTGCGGCCGCGCTCTCAACAAAGGAACTGCCCCGGCATCGGGATGCCGGGGCAGTTCTTTGTCGGTGGCACGAAAGGATGGCAGTCTCCGGGTCTATTTCCTGTCCGCGGAGCCGCGGCGCCGAAGCGTGTTCCAGCGGGCGGTGAGTCCCCATTTGGTGACGTTGATCATGGCTTCGATGACGATGTTGCCGCTCATTTTGGAGGCGCCGAGTTCGCGTTCGACGAAGGTGATGGGGCGTTCTTCGATGCGCAGGCCCAGTTTGGCCACGCGCCAGGCCAGGTCCACCTGGAAGCCGTAGCCGACGGAGTCGACCTGGTCGAGGTTGAGTTTTTCGAGGGTGGTCCTGCGGAAGGCGCGGTAGCCGCCGGTGACGTCCTTGATCGGCAGGGCGAGCATCAGCCGGGCGTAGGCGCTGCCCACCCGGGAGATCGCCTGGCGGTACAGGGGCCAGTTGACCACGCTGCCGCCGGGAACCCAGCGGGAGCCCATGGCCAGGTCGGCGCCCTGCTCCACGGCTTCGAGCAGCTGGGGCAGTTGTTCGGGCTGGTGGGAGCCGTCTGCGTCCATTTCCACCAGGACGTCGTAGCCGGCGTCCAGGCCCCATTTGAACCCGGCGATGTAGGCGGCGCCCAGGCCTTCCTTGCCCTTGCGGTGCAGGACGTGGACCTGGGAGTCCTCGGCGGCGAAGCCGTCGGCGAGCTGGCCGGTGCCGTCGGGGCTGTTGTCATCGACCACCAGCACGTCCGACGCCGGAACGGCCTTGCGAAGGCGCTGGAGCGTCTTGGGCAGCGATTCCAGTTCGTTGTAGGTGGGAATGATCGTAAGGACGCGCACAAAAGGCCTTCCTGGTGGATGTGGTCGGAGCACCGGAAGCCGGACATGCCGGCGCGGGGCGCAACTCCCCATTATAGGGCGGAGGATTCCTGGGTCAGGAACGCAGGGCGGGGCTGGCGAACAGTTCGGTGCCATCTTTCACGGTTTGCAGGCACACCGGATCCGAACCGGTGTCCAGGGCCGGCAGCAGCGGTGTCCTGGCCCGCGGGTCGGTACTCCACGACTGGACCCGCCCATCAGCCACCTGGACCATCAATTCCTCCACGTCCCACACCGCAAAGCTGGCAGGCGCCCCGGGTACGAGCTGCCCGGCCATGGGGTTCGGGTGCCGTGCGGCCCGCCACCCTGCACGGGTGTGCCCCAGGAACGCCGCGCGGGCGGAAATGCGTTCGTCCGGGTTGTGGTGCTCCACGCAGGCCCGCACACTTGACCAGGGGCGCAGCGGCGTGACGGGGCTGTCACTGCCGAAGCACACCGGCACGCCGGCCGAGTAGAAGGCGGCGAACCGATTCATTGCCTGGCTCCGCTCACCCAGCCGGCGCTCATACAGGCCGTCCGCTCCGCCCCACGCTGCGTCGAAGGACGGCTGGGCACTGACGGTGACGGAATAATGGGCCAGCTTTGCCACGGCCGCGGCATCAGCCATCTCCACATGCTCAAACCGGTGGCCTGCGGCCCGCACCTTCTGCTCCCCCACTTCCCGGGCCGCAAGGTCCAGTGCCTCGAGGGCGGCATCGAGGCCGGCATCGCCGATGACATGGAACCCGCCCTGGATCCCGGCGAGGGAACAGGCGGCAAGATGGGCTGCAGCCTGCTCAACGGCCAGGTAGAGGGTGCCACGTTCCTGCGCGGCGTCACTGTAACCGGAGCGAAGGGCAGCCGTGCGGGAACCGAGCGATCCGTCCATGTTCAAGTCGCCCGCCAGCCCGCGGAGCCCTGCTCCGAACTGCGCAACCAGCGCCCGCGCCTGTTCCTCCGTGGAAACCAGTTCACCCCAGTACGGCAGGACCTCCGGATAGGCCGAACCACCCGTTTCAGGGTCGTTCCAGCCTGCCGCCATCCTGAGGTCCCCGGAGCCGCCGATGTGCGGTGCACCCATCTCGGCCAGCGCAACGTACCCGTTGGCCGCTGCTTCCGCCAGGGCACGGGCCTGGTGCCGCCTGAGCGAGTCCTGCGGCATCTGCCGCGTCGCCAGCCGGGCAGCTTCGTGGGCGGCACGCGTTACCCGCGCGCCGCCGTCGTAGCCGTCCTTGCCGCCAAGGTCCGCTGACTGGGCCAGCGACGTCGAAACCAATGCGGAATGCACGTCCACGCGCGAGAGGTATACCGGCCTGCCGCCGGACGCGCGCTCCAGTTCTTCGGCGCCCGGCAGTGTGGGATCCGCCCAGGTGCTCTCGTCCCAGCCGTGGCCGAGCACCGGACCCTCGCCGCCGGCAGCGGCGACCGCGTCCAGAAGTTCGCGGGCCGAGCCGGCGGTCCGGAGCTGCAACGACTCCAGGGCGATTCCGGTTTCGGTCAGGTGCATGTGCGAGTCCACGAATCCCGGCGCGACCAGGGCCCCGCGCAGGTCGATGATATCCATGGAACTGTCCGCGATGGAGGAAGCCGCCTGCTCGGAGCCAACCCACGCGACGGTGTCGCCATCCACCAGCATGGCCGTCGCGAAGGGGTCCGCCGCGGTGTACACGGATCCGTTCCGGTACAGCACCGGAGCGGGCCGGGAGGTGGCCTTGGGGTCTGACGTGGCATCGGGAAGGGGCATAACGGGCAGGACTCCTGGGGGTAGGGGCACGCCGGGAATTACCGGACGGGTGCAGCGGAACTAGAGAACGGAGGAATACGCCACGACGCCGCGGCGGATGAGGTTGATGGCCTCGGCACACAGCCGTGCCAGCCGCGGGTCAAGGCCCGGAATCTTGGCGAGCTGGTCCAGGAGGTCCACCACCTGCTTGACCCAGCGGACGAAGTCGCCGGCGGCCAGGTCGGTACCGTTGAGGACGTCCTGCAGGTGCCGCCCGCGGGCCCACTTATACAGGGGCCAGACAAGGCCCAGCTCTGGCTCGCCGGTCAGCGGCAGCTTGTTCTCCTCTTCCACGTCCTCGAGCACGGACCACTCCCTGACCACGATGTCCACCGAGGTTTCGAGGGAGACGCTGGGCATCCGCGGCCGCAGCCCACGGTCCTCACGCTTGGCCTGGTACACCAGCACACTGGCGAGGGCCGCCACCTCGGCCGCGTCGAGGTCATTGAACGCGCCCAGCCGCAGGGACTGGGAGATCAGCAGGTCCTTCTCACCGTAGATCCGGCGCAGCCGCTGCCCGTCCGGGCTGATGTTCAGGCGGCCGTCGCCCGCATCCTCCAGGTACCCGTAGGACGACAGGACATCGCAGACCCGGTCGAAGGTCTTGGCGATGGTGTTGGTGCGGCCCTGGATCTGGCGGACCAGGCCGTCCGTTTCCCGGCGCAGCTTCCACCAGCGCTCCGACCAGCGGGCGTGGTCTTCACGCTCGCTGCAGCCGTGGCAGGGGTGGGCCCGCAGCGCACGGCGAAGGTCGGCGATGCGCTTCTCCTGGTTGGGCAGCGCAGCCGCCCGGCCGAAATCGTGGTTGCGGTTTTGGCCCGGGGCGGGGGCACGGTTCTCCCGCAAGGCGTTCCGCGCGGACGAGGCAAGGTCACGCCGCGACTTGGGCACTTTCGCGTTGAAGGATTTGGGAATACGGATCCGGGTCACGGGCGCGATCGGGCCCTCAAGGTCGTCCGTGCCGATCCTGCGCAGCTGGTTGTCCAATGTGAGCACGGCGGGCCGGGGCTCGCGGCTGTTGTGGTCGGAGCTGAGGACGACGGCGGGACCCGGCGCACGTCCGCCGGGAACGTTGACCACGTCCCCGGGCAGCAGGCGGGCCAGGGAGTCATCGCTGAGCGATTTCCGCACCCGGGACTTGGCCTTGGACGTGCCGTTTTCGGCGTCGGTCAGTTCCCTGCGCAGCCGAGCATATTCCGTGAAGTCACCCAGGTGGCAGGTCATGGACTTGGCGTACCCGGCGAGGGACTCTTCGCGGCTCCGCACCTGCCGGGCAAGCCCCACCACGGAGCGGTCCGCCTGGAACTGCGCAAAAGAGGACTCGAGGATTTCGCGTGCCCGGGTCCGGCCGAACTGCGCCAGGAGGTTGATGCTCATGTTGTAGGTGGGCCGGAAACTTGAGTTCAACGGATAGGTGCGGCGTGACGCAAGGCCGGCCACCGCCGTCGGATCTGTTCCGGGCTGCCAGAGCACCACGGCGTGGCCTTCGACGTCGATGCCCCTGCGCCCGGCCCGTCCGGTCAGCTGGGTGTACTCTCCCGCGGTGATGTCGACGTGCGCTTCACCGTTGAACTTGTCGAGCTTTTCCAGCACCACGGAGCGGGCCGGCATGTTGACGCCCAGGGCGAGGGTCTCGGTGGCAAAGACCGCTTTGACCAGGCCCTCGGCGAAAAGACCTTCCACCACTTCCTTGAAGGTGGGCAGCATTCCCGCGTGGTGGGCAGCGAAACCGCGGAGGAGCCCGTCCCGCCAGGTCCAGAAACCCAGGACATCGAGGTCGTCCGGCGGAATGTCCATGGCGGCCTCATCGACGCGTTGGGCGATGATCCGTTGCTCTTTTTCGGTGGTCAGCCACAGGCCGGAACTGACGCACTGGGCCACCGCTGCCTCGCACCCCGCGCGGGAGAAGATGAAGGTAATGGCAGGCAGCAGGTCCATCCTGTCCAGGCTGGCAATGACCTGCGGGCGGCTGGCCGGCCGCACTCCCCCTGGCTCACTGCCGCGGCCGGGGCGGCCGTTGCCCCGCCGGCCGCGCCCTCCCGGTCCGGGACGGCTGCGGAAGCTCTGCTGGCTTTCGCTGCGGGCCACCGCGAGCAGGTCAGGGTTGACGTCGAACCCGCGGCCCTTGGCGCCGTCGCGGGATTTGCCGGACCTGTCCGGCTGCCGGTCCTCTTCCTCAACGGGTGGTGCGATTTCGTCGAAGGTGGTTTCCCCGGCAAAGAGGTCCATGATCTGCCGGCCCACCATGACGTGCTGCCACAGCGGCACCGGGCGGTGCTCGGAGACGACGATGTCCGTGTCCCCGCGGACAGTGTCCAGCCAGGCACCGAATTCCTCGGCGTTGGAGACGGTTGCGCTCAGCGATGCCACCTGCACCTCGCTGGGCAGGTGGATGATGACTTCTTCCCAGACTGCGCCGCGGAACCGGTCGGCGAGGTAGTGGACTTCGTCCATGACCACGTATCCAAGATCATCCAGCGTGGCGGAGTCGGCGTAGAGCATGTTCCGCAGGACTTCGGTGGTCATGACTACCACCTGCGCGTCACCGTTGATGCTGGTATCCCCGGTCAAAAGGCCCACGTTGGCTGCACCGTATTTCACGGCGAGCTCGCTGAACTTCTGGTTGCTGAGGGCCTTGATGGGGGTGGTGTAAAAGGCCTTCAGGCCCCGCTGCAGTGCGAGGTAGATCGCGAACTCCCCGACAATCGTCTTGCCGGCGCCGGTGGGAGCGGCCACCAGGACTCCCCTGCCCTCCTGCAGGGAGCGGCAGGCCTGCCGCTGGAAGTCATCGAGCTCGAAATCCAGGGTCAGGGTGAACGCTCCCAGATACGTGGCGGCCTCGGCCCTGCGTTCGGCGCTGGCACGGTACCGCTCAGCGGGCGACAGCTCTTCAGGATCTAGGGGTCCCGCGGAGAAGGGGCCGGTGGTGGAGGACATACTCCAAGCCTAACGGCAGCCTAGAGCTTCTTGAGTTCACTTCCGGGGGTGGCAATGTCCGCTGTGGCCTCGGTCTCTTCCACCTGCCGGGCCTGCCGCCGTTCACGGCGTTTGTCGTTCATGATGCAGATGCCGATGGCGGCGAAGAACAGCGCCAGCAGTGGCCCGGCGAGCATAAACATGGAGATGGCATCCGCGCCCGGAGCGGCGATTGCCGCCAGGACAAACACCAGGAACACCGTGATGCGCCAGGCCTTCAGGATGGTGCGGCCCGACACGAGGCCGGCCATGTTGACGCCCACCAGCACCACGGGGACCAGGAAGGCCAGGCCGAGCATCAGTACCATCCGGGTGACGAACTCGATGTAAGTCCGTGCATCGATCACGCTCGAGGAGCCGGCAGGAGTGAACTGGGTCAGCGCATGGACCACCTGCGGGACAACCAGCCAGCCAACCCAGATGCCGGCAAGGAACAGCGGTATGGCGGCGGCCATGTAGCCCAGGGTGTAGCGCCGTTCCTTGGAGGTCAGCCCCGGGGTGATGAAGGCCCAGAGCTGGTAGATCCAGATGGGACTGGAGATGACGGCCCCGATGAGCAAGGACATCTGAAGCTTGAAATCAAACGGCGACGCAATGGTTCCGAAATTGATGGCGGCGAGGCCCCCGGTCTCCTCCGAGATGCGGCTGACCGGTTCGGCCAGGGCCTTCAGCAGCGGATCGTAAAGGATCCAGCCCCCAATGCCGCCGATGACGACGCCGATGGCCGACTTGATCAGCCGGTTCTTCAGCTCCTTGAGGTGCTCCCAGAGGGACATGCGCCCCTCGGGGTTGGCTTTACGGGCCCGCGACAGTGCCACGGGAGGTCAGGCGCGGGTTGACGGCGGAACGTCAGTGCCGTCTGTCGGCTCACCGGGCTTCGCCTTGGGGTGGTTCACGATGGTGCCTTCCACGGGGCCGTTGGCCTCGGTGGAGTCGGTTTTGCCGTCGTTCTTCATTTCCTTGACCTCGGACCTGATGATCCGCATGGACTGGCCGAGGCTGCGGGCCATGGCCGGAAGTTTGGGCGCGGCAAACAGAAGCAACGCAACAACGATGATGATTACGATCGGCCAGGGGCCATCAAAGAGTCTTCCCACGGGAAATCCTTTCCTCTAAATACATCCTACTTCTATGTGAAGTCGAGATCTCCGAGCGCCTGCGGCTGACCCCGGTCTTTCTTTCGCTGCACTCGCCGGCGGCGCCGTTCTTCGCGCCGGGCCGATTTGGATGCCTCGTAATCATGTCGCATGACAGCGGGCGAGGCAAAAACGGCAGACCCGGGCCGCGGCCGGCCGGGATCGGCGGCTTCGACCGGTGCTTCAGCAGGCTCGATGTGCCCCAATTTCCCGCCGGCGGCGGTGAGGTCCTTCACGGTTGCCATGAACTGGCGGAAGAGACGGATGCCCAGCAGGACATAGAACAGCAGGGACACGGCGACCAGCGCCACCCATATGAGAATCCAGGACCACCAAGGCATGCTGAGAAGTCTATCCGGCGTACCTTGCCAGCGCCGCCGCCAGCCAGTCCCGTGCGGCGTCGGACAGTCCGGCAGGGGCCAGGATCCGGGCCGAACCGCCGTGCTGCGCCACGAACATCGGCAGCCACGCAGTGTTGCCGAAGCGGATCTCGGCGACCAGTCCGCCGTCGGGCAGTTCTGCGTTGCGGGCCGCGTAATAGTCGTCCGCCAGCCCCCTGCCCTGCCGGGTGAGCTGGACGGTGACCACGGTGTCGTCGTCGTTCGCCGTGAATAGCTTGGCGGGAACCCCGCCTTCGGGTGCCGCCTGCCTGCTGGCGGGCGCGCCGTTGGGATGTACCTCCCGGACCCTGTCCAGCCGGAAGTTCCGGAGCCCGTCCACCAGGTGGCACCAGGCTTCGAAGTACCAGGTGTTGTCAAGGGAGTAGAGCCGCAGCGGGTCCACGTCGCGTTCGGTGACGGCATCCCGCTGCGGTGAGAGGTAAGTCAGGTGGAGCTGGGACCCGGACTCGATGGCGCGGCGGACGGTGGCATGGGTGGTGGCGTCCGCGGGGGCAACCTGGGGGCCGGCAATGGAGGCGGCGCGCAGTCCTTCCTCCCCGGCTGCGGCAAGGAGCTTCAAAGTGACCGATTCCAGGGCGCCGCCGCCCGGCAGGTCGGGCAGGCCGTTCAGCGTCTCCAGCCCGGTCAGCAGGGCACATGCTTCCGCCACAGTGAACCTGACTGGCTTCTTCAGGTCGAGGTCCTGGGTGATGAAGACGTGGCCGTCCTCCCACTGGATGTCCAGCAGGTCGTCCGGATACCCTTCGGGCAGGCCGGAACAGATAAGGATCCGGAGGTCGGCTTCCAGTTCCTCCCTGGTGACGCCGAAGTGGTCAGCGACGTCCTGGATGTGCAGGCCCTGGTTGTGGACCAGGAACGGGACCAGCTGCAGCATGCGCTTGAGCTGTTCCTCGGAGGTGCCCTTGCGCACCGTCCGGGCAGGGGCAGAGCCCGGGAAGGCGTAGGAGGGCCGGGGTGCGGTGCTGAAGTCGAATGCGGCCTGCAGGCGGCGTCGTACGGCCTGGCGGAGGTCTGCGGGTTGCACTACCAGGGCATCGGGGCCGTACGACGCCAGCTCTTCGGCGAACACTTCGGGATCGCGGTATTCCAGCGCCACCCGGTCGTGTCCCCGGGGCGGGTTGCCAGGGGCCGGCTGGCTGGCAGCTTCCACGGCGCGTGCCCGCAGTGCCAGCAGGCGCCCGTTGGGGACATCCACGACGGCGGTGCGGAGCGGCAGTTCAGGCAGCCGTGCGAGCTCGGCCCGGATGCTGAAGTCGGCCGGCGGGACGTAGTGCTCCCGCGCCAGCGTGGTGACGGCACTGGTGAAGCGGGAGAGGCGGAAATGCCTGGCAGCCTGCCGGCCGCGGTCGTAGCCCATGAGGTACCACTGGCCGAACCGGCTGCCCAGTCCCCAAGGTTCGACAGTGCGGGTTTCCTCCTTGCCGGTGCTGCCGGCCAGGTAGGTGAACGTGACGGGGTGCCGGGCGTGCATGGCGGTGACGATGTCGTCGAAGGCCTGGCCGGCCGGTTTTATCCGTGGCTGGACCCCGGCAGGCAGTTCAACGTCCGCCAGTTTGCCGGATGCCTGGAGTTTCCGCAGGGCGCTCTGGGCGGCGGATCCGAGTGCGGCACGCTCCCAAAGCTGGGAGGCCAGCAGGAGGACTGTCCATTCCTCCGGCCCAAGCTGGACGTCCGGAAGCCGGTTGGACTCCTTGCCGATCCGGTACCGCGTGGTGGCTGGATCGTCCTCGCTCCAGCCCAGGTCGGTCAGGGTTTCCACGTCGAAGCCCATCGCCCGCAGGTCATTCTTGTCCCGCTCAAACATCCGCCCGAATGCGACGTCGTTGCCGGAGGTGTCGTGGTAGACCTTGTCGCGCAGTTCGCTGCGGCGCAGGCCGTAGCGGGTGTTGAGCAGCGCGATCAGCAGGTTGAGGAGTCGTTCGGTGCGGGATACGGACACCTTGGTTACGTTACTAAACTGCCCGCTTAAAGCAGAAAGCGCGGCAGGACGGGAGGTTGATGCTGCCCGTGCTGCCGCGCTTCGGCGTGTACTTGGGGACCGGTTAGCGGACGTCCACGAGGTCAACCACAAAGATCAGGGCCTCGTTGGGGGCAATGGCCCCGCCGGCACCCCGCGAGCCATAGGCCAGTTCGGAGGGGATCTCCAGCCGGCGGCGCCCGCCGACCTTCATGCCGAGCAGTCCCTGGTCCCAGCCCTGGATGACCTGGCCGACGCCTACGCGGAAGTCCAGCGGCGCGCCGCGGCCCCAGGACGCGTCAAACTCTTCGCCGGTGGACCAGGCAACGCCCACGTAGTGGGTGGAGACGGTGTCCCCGGCCTTGGCTTCGCGGCCGGTGCCCTCGATGAGGTCCGTAATGACCAGTTCCGTGGGTACGCCACCCTCCGGGAAGTCGATCTCGGGCTTCTGGCGGTCAAATTCCCGCTGTCCAAACGACATGCTTGCTCCTATGCGTGTGAGTGATGGGTGCCGCGAAAGGAACGCGGCGTCCCTGTAAGTCTTGCTACTTGACCCCGAGGATGTCCACTACGAAGACGAGGTCGCCCTTGGCCTGCCCCTGGCCAGCGTCGCCGTAGGCCAGGTCCTTGGGGATGACCAGCAGGACGCGGGAACCCACGGTCTTGCCGGCGAGGCCCTGGGTCCAGCCTTTGATGACGCCCGTAAGGGGGAAGGTGGCGGGCTGGCCGCGGTCGAAGCTGGAATCGAACTTGGTGCCATCGGAAAGGTTGACGCCGACGTAGTTGACTGTCAGCGTATCGGACTCTTTCACGGCAGCGCCGGTGCCCTTGATCAGGTCCTGGGATACGAGGGCCGTCGGGGCCGCTGCACCAGCAACGTTGATCTCCGGTACGCCGTCTTTTTCCGTCACGGTGGGAAGGCCGGCCGGCGGGCTCACGGTCTCACCCTGGGGCTTGTCCAGGACAGGCGTGGGGTCGGAAGCGGAGAGTACTTTGATGATCAGCAGCTGGCTGGGTTCGGCGGCCGCGCTCGGGCTGGGGCTGGCGCCGTCGGACGGGCTGGGACTTGCCGGGGATGCACTTTGCTTGCCGGGGACGGCCAGGGCAAGGCTGGACCCTACCTTGGCACCGACAAAGGCGTTATAGATGACGGCGCTGCTGGTCTTGAGCTCATCGTTCAGCTCCAGGCTTTCAGGCTCGTTGGGGAACGTATCCTCAAGCTGGGATCCGTCCGTGCCGTTTAGGGCCAGGATGGAGATCTTCGCTACCTGGTTTGCCTTCACGCGGTCGCCGCTGCCTTCGGAAACAACCTTGACGGTGGGTTGCGTAACGGTGAGCGGCTTGTCGAAGTCCACGCCAGGGGCCTTCTTGTCCCCGTTGTCGGTCAGCTTGAGGGAGTCGAACTTTGCAGTCTCCCCGGCAGACTGGCTGCTGGGCTCCGGCTGGGAGCTTGTACCTCCGCAGGCGGTCAGGAGCAGCAGGCCAGGAAGGAGTATTGCTAGTAGTCGGCGCACGTAGGAAAACTTTCGTCGGGGCAGGGTGGATACGGTATTGCACGTCGCGGCGTACAACGCCGTGGAAAGGTCCCGTTAAAAGGACCTTATCCAGAATAGACCCTGAAGCTGAACGTCAGCCCATAGAGTCCAGGAGGGCATCCACACGGTCATCGACGCTGCGGAACGGATCCTTGCACAGAATCGTCTGGTGGGCCCGGTCATTCAGTTTCAGGTGTACCCAGTCAACTGTGTAGTCGCGTCCCAGTTCCTGGGCTCGGCGGACAAAGTCGCCCCTGAGCTTTGCGCGGGTGGTCTGCGGCGGAGCGTCCACGGCGCCCTTGATGACGGTGTCGTCCACGATTCGCCGCACCGCCCCGCGGGACTGCAGCAGGTAGTAGAGGCCGCGGCTGCGGGAGATGTCGTGGTACGTGAGGTCGAGCTGGGCGATCCGTGGTGCATCCAGGCCAAGGCCGTGGCGTTCGCGGTAGTTATCCATCAACTTCTTCTTGATGGCCCAGTCGATTTCAGTATCGATGCCCCGGGTGTCTCCTGATTCGATGGCACGGAGCGTCCGCTCCCACAGGTCGAGGATCGCGGGAACATGGGGGTTGTGCGCGCCGTGCTCCTTCACGAAGGCAGTGACCTTGGTCAGGTACTCCTGCTGAATCTCCAATGCAGTCAGCTGGCGGCCGTTGGCCAGGCGCACCAGGGCGCGACCGCTGAGGTCATGCGAAATTTCCCTGATGCTTCGGATGGGATTCTCCATCCTCATGTCCCGCATGATCACGCCGGCTTCGATCATCCTGAGGACAAGGTCCACGGTGCCGATCTTCATCAGTGCCGTCGCCTCAGACATATTCGAGTCCCCGACGATGACGTGCAGCCGCCGGTAGAACTCGGCGTCCGCGTGGGGCTCGTCCCGGGTGTTGATGATGGGCCGGGACCGGGTGGTGGCGGACGAGACGCCCTCCCAGATGTGGTCGGCCCGCTGGGAGAAGGCATATGTGGCCCCGTGCGGCGTCTTCAGGATTTTGCCGGCGCCCGCAATGAGCTGGCGGGTGACGAGGAACGGAATCAGGATTTCGGCCAGTCGTGAAAATTCCCCGCGCCGGGGAATCAGGTAGTTCTCGTGGCTGCCGTAGGAGTTGCCCGCGGAGTCGGTGTTGTTCTTGAACAGGTAGACGGTCCCGTTGAACCCTTCTGCGGCCAGCCGCGCCTGGGCCTCATCCACGAGGTCGTCCAGGATGAGCTCGCCGGCCCGGTCGTGGGCTATCAGCTGGGCGAGGTCGTCACACTCTGCGGTGGCGTATTCGGGGTGCGATCCGACGTCGAGGTACAGGCGTGAGCCGTTGGTCAGGAAGACATTGGAAGAGCGACCCCAGCTGACCACCTTGCGGAACAGGTACCGCGCCACCTCCTCGGGCGCAAGGGGCCTGGAGTCGGGGCTCGAATAGGAGATCCCGAACTCGGTTTCGATGCCGAAGATTCTCTTGTCCATCTGATCCTCCTAGGCAAGCAGTGCTGTGATGTCCGCGTCGTTGAGCCTGCGGAAGGCGCGCCGGGAGCCGCGGGAGCTCTCGGAGAGCCGGTCCAGGACGGCCACCTCGAGTGCGCCGGGCGGCAACGGTGCCGCCGTTTGTTCACCCTCCTGGGCAGGTGTAAGACCTTTGAGTGCGAGCCGCACGGCGTCCGCAAAACCCAGTGACGCCTGCCATCCCGCTTCAATGGCGGAGGAGACCCGGTCGGCCTGGCCGCCCATCACGACAAAACTGTGTTCGTCGGCGATCGAGCCGTCAAATGTCAGCCGGTAGAGGTGGTCTTCAGCCTGCGTGGGGCCCACCTCGGCCACGGCAAGCTCCACCTCGAAAGGCTTTTGTTCCGCCGTGAAGACGGCGCCGAGACTCTGGGCGTAAACGCTCGCCAGGCCCCGGGCGGTGACGTCCTCGCGGTCATAGGAGTAGCCGCGGACATCTGCGTAGCGGACACCGGCCTGGCGAAGGCTTTCGAATTCGTTGTATTTGCCCACGGCGGCGAACGCGATCTTGTCATAGATCTCGCCGATCTTATGCAGCGAGGGAGACGGGTTCTCGGCAACCAGAGCGATGCCCTCCGCGCAGCTGATGACGACCACCGAGCGGCCCCGGGCGATGCCCTTCCGCGCGAAATCCGCGCGGTCCTTCATCAGCTGTTCGGGCGACACGTAGAACTGCTGGGTCATCTCAGGCCTCCCGTCCGGCGATGGTGCGTGACTCAATCACGGCACGCGAGGCAGTGGCGAGTTCGGCTTCCGGAACCCGGCGGGCGCCGGTCCTGTCCACGGTGTAGACCACCGGCCACAATTGCCGGACGGTGTCGGGTCCGCCGGTGGCGGAATCGTCATCGGCGGCGTCGTACAGGGATTCCACGGCAACCGACAGGGCTTCGGCTGCACTGAGGTTGGGCCGCCACAGCTTCTTCAGGGCGCCCCGTGCGAAGACTGAGCCCGAGCCCACCGTGTGGTGTTCGTGTTCCTCGTACCGGCCTCCGGTGACATCGTAGGAGAACAGCCGCCCGACACCGGCGCTGGTGTCGAAGCCGGCGAAGAGGGGCACTACCGCGAGCCCCTGGAGGGCCAGCGGCAGGTTCCCCCTGATCATGGCCCCCAGCCGGTTCGCCTTGCCCTCGAGGCTGAGTTGGGTGCCTTCGATTTTTTCGTAGTGCTCGAGTTCAACCTGGAAGAGCCGCGTCAGGTCAATCGCAATGCCGGCTGTCCCGGCAATGCCAAGGACCGAGAAATGGTCTGCCGGAAAGACCTTCTCAATGTGCCTGCTGGCAATGACGTTGCCCATCGTGGCCCGCCGGTCGCCCGCCATGAGGACACCGCCGCCGTAGCTCATCGCCACGATGGTGGTGGCATGGGGAACCTGCAGCGGGGCAGCTGCCGACGCGCCACCCTGAAGGGACCGGTTGAACGGCAGTAACTCCGGCCGGTCCCGTTGCAGGTGCTCCGTAAAGGACGAGGTGGCGTTGGCGGCTACCTGGTTGGCGGTTGATTCCTGCACTCATCACTCCTTGAACGTGGTACTTCAACGTTGGTACAGATCCCGGCCGTCCGCGGCTTCCGCCACCTCCCGGCTCCGGGTTACTGGCCGCCCTTTTGGACGAACGCCCGGACAAACTCCTCGGCGTTGGATTCCAGGACGCCGTCAATTTCGTCGAGGAGGTCGTCTACGCCCTCCGTGGACGCCGACGCCTTGGCCTCGGGCGGTGCCGGGGGTGCCTCGGGAATGTCTTCGTCGACCTGGGTGTCACGTGACTGCGGCTGCTGCTGCTCCTGGCCTGCCATTGGTTTCCCTCCTTCATCGTTCGGGGAATCCGGCGGATCCTCCGATATGCCCATCCTGCCACGGTACGGGCGTTCCGGCGCGGTTTATGCCGCAGGCGGAGTGCTGTTGTGTCCCAGCAGTTCGCCAAGGAACGGTCCGGCTTCCCGGTAGCGCTCGAACAACGCTCCGGTCAGGACTTTGGTTCCCCTCAGGGGCTCCCGGGTGGGCACGCGCTGCAGCCGTCCGTAACCGGGGACATCAAAGATAACCGAGTCCCAGCTTGCCCCCACCACATCCTTGCCGAAGCTGCTGATGCACTTCCCCCGGAAGAAGGCCCGCGTATCGGCGGGAGGTTCCGCAACGGCTGCGGCGATGGCGGCGTCGTCCACGATCCGCTGCATCCGGTTCCTGGACAGCAGCCGGTAGTAGAGACCCTTTTCCGGCCTGATATCGGCCCACTGGAGATCCACCAGCCCCAGCCGTGCATCGTTCCATTCCAGGCCGTCGCGCTGGCGGTAACCGTCCAACAGCGAGAGTTTGGCCAGCCACTCCACGGAGGTGGCCGCGGAAGCCTTGTCACTGTCCAGTTGGGTGAGCACCGCTGCCCACCGCTCCAGCACCTCGTGGGTGTGCCCATCGCCGTCCACGGCATCGCCCACACCGGTATCCTGGGCGAGCTTGGCGGCGGCCTCGTGGTACATCCACTGAAGATCGAGGGCTGAGACGCGCCTGCCATCCAGCAGGCGAAGCTTGGCCGTCAGCGAGGTGTCGTGGCTGACGGTCTTGAGGGCCGCAACGGGCTCGTACACCTCGACTTTGGGGGCCAGGCCCGCCTCGATGAGGCTGAGGACCATGGCGGTGGTGCCGAACTTAAGGTAGTTGGAGACCTGGCTGAGGTTCGCGTCCCCGATGATCACGTGCAGCCGCCGGTACTTGTCCGCCGTGGCATGGGGTTCGTCGCGGGTGTTGATGATGGGTCTGCGGATGGTGGTTTCCAGCCCCACCTCCGCTTCGAAGAAGTCGGCGCGCTGGCTGACCTGGAATCCGGGTACGGAGCTGTCCTGCCCCAGCCCCAGCCGGCCGGCCCCACAGATCACCTGCCGGGTGACGAAGAATGGGGTCAGCCCGCGCACGATGTCCCCGAAGGGCACCGACCGCGGCATAAGGTAGTTTTCGTGCGAACCGTACGACACTGACTTGTTGTCAGTGTTGTTCTTATACAGGTTCACCGGTGGCAGGGCAGGGTCCGCTGCCAGCCGGCGCAGTGCTGCCAGCCCTACAAGGTCCCCTGCCGCGTCCCAGGTTACTGCGTCCCTGGGGTTGGTTACCTCCGGGCTGGAGTATTCGGGATGGGCGTGGTCGACGTATAGCCTTGCGCCGTTGCCGAGGACCATGTTCATCAGGAGGGTCCCCGACTCATCCTGTCCGTCGAGTTCCAGCTCCTCCCGGCCGTATGCGAGGGCCACCGCCTCCGCGTCGAGTACCGGGGGCTGGTCGGTCAGCTGGGATGGATGGGCGGAGCCCCGGTCCACAGTCCAGCCCCTGGCATCGTGCAGCGGTTCCTCGTCGGTGTAGTCCCACCGCGTCTCGGCGCCGCCGGCAGCCCGCTGGCGGGTGACCTGGGCGTAGGCCTGGACCACCCGGGCGCTCATCATGGTGGCATTGGCGGACGGTGCGGACGGAGCGTGGATGCCATATTCGGTTTCCGCCCCTATGACCCGCATGGCTCCGCCGACGGGGAGGGCTTCCCCGGCAGCGGAACCGTGTGCAGCGGTCACAGATATTGTCCCGTGGTTGGCATCGTCTCGATGGACTTGCCTGGCTCCTGCCCGGCCTTGCCCTGGACGATGGTCCGGATGTAAGTGATCCGTTCGCCCTTCTTGCCGGAGATGCGTGCCCAGTCGTCCGGGTTGGTGGTGTTGGGCATGTCCTCGTGCTCGCGGAATTCGTCCACCACGGCACGCAGCAGGTGCTCGATCCGGAGCCCTTTCTGGTGGGTCGTCAGCAGGTCCTTGATGGCGTACTTCTTGGCCCGGTCCACAACGTTCTGCACCACTGCGCCGGAGTTGAAGTCCTTGAAATAGAGCATCTCGGTGTCGCCGTTGGCGTACGTGACCTCGAGGAACTCGTTGGACTTGTCCGTGGAGTACATGGCCTCAACAGTGCGCTGGACCATGGCATCCACAGTGGCCTGGACGTCCCCGTTGTGTTCGGCAAGGTCCGACTCATGGAACGGCAGGTCCGGTGTGATGTATTTGTTGAAGATGTCCGCCGCGGCTTCGGCATCGGGACGCTGGATCTTGACCTTTACGTCCAGCCGGCCGGGCCGGAGGATCGCGGGATCAATCATGTCCTCGCGGTTGGACGCACCGATAACGATGACGTTGTCGAGGCGTTCCACGCCATCGATTTCACTGAGCAGCTGGGGCACGATGGTGGTTTCGACGTCGGAGGAAATGCCCGTGCCGCGGGTGCGGAACAGTGAGTCCATCTCATCAAAAAACACTACTACCGGGCTGCCATCCGATGCCTTTTCCCTGGCGCGGGAGAAGATCAGGCGGATGTGCCGTTCTGTTTCGCCGACATACTTGTCCAGCAGCTCAGGGCCCTTGATGTTGAGGAAGTAGCTCTTCAGGTCCACGTTTCCGGACCGCTCGGCGGCCCGCGCCGCAAGCGAATTGGCAACTGCCTTGGCGATCAGCGTCTTTCCACACCCCGGCGGACCGTACAGGAGGATGCCCTTGGGGGCCTTCAGGCCGTGCTCCCGGTAGAGGTCCGGGTGCAGGAACGGCAGTTCGACGGCGTCGCGGATCTGCTCGATCTGCGGGCCCAGGCCACCGATGTCCTCGTAGGTGATGTCCGGGACTTCTTCAAGGACAAGGTTTTCAACCTCAGAGCGGGGGACCTTTTCCAGCGCATAGCCGGTCCGGGAATCGACCGAAAGCGCATCGCCCACCCGAAGTTTCTCGGACAGGAGGGCGCCCGAAAGCCGAACAACGCGTTCTTCGTCTGCGCGGCCCACCACCAGGGCACGGTCGCGTCCCAGCATCTCCTTCAGCGTGGCCAGTTCGCCGGCACGCTCGTAACCGAGTCCGGCCACGATCAGGAGTGCCTCGTTCAGCAGCACTTCCTGGCCCACGGCCAGCTGGTTGATGTTCACGAGCGGGCTGACGCCCACGCGCATCTTGCGCCCGGCGTTGAAGATGTCCACCGATTCCTCGGTGGCAGCCTGGCCGCTGCTGCCGGGGGCCGGCTGCCTCTTCGGGTTGATTTGGAGGATTGTACCGAAGCTGTAGGGCGGCTGCCCTTCCTGGTCCAGGGCGTTCTTCAGCCGGAGGATCTCCGCCTTCGCCGCCTCCAGCATGCTGACCAGCTTGGTGTTGTTCTGCGTTGCCGCTGCCAACTGGCGGTCGATGTGCCTGAGCTTGTCCCGAAGGATGTTGACCTGGCGGTCAGCAACCGAGAGGTCGTTGGCGGCAGACTGCTCTGCCGGTGTACGTCCGGAGTCCTGGTTTGGTGTCTCCATGATGTATCAGCCCCTTCCTGCGCTTCTCTTATGACATTAGCCCCAAGATGGCGGGTAGGGATGGAGACTCCCGAAATGTGGACTAGTTCGTAACTTCGGGAGTGACCACGACGTTGGTTCCCGCGATGGCGTCGCGGGCGGCGCGGCGGAGTTTCTTGTCCGAGACGGCCCGCTCCCCTACCGCGCCTGGCGTCCAGGCATTGACGTCTTCTTCATTGAATTCGGTCTTGGACGGCCGGCGTTTGACCGAAATTCCTGTGACGCCGTCGGCCAGCCTGCGCGTTACCAGCAGGAAACCTGTGTGGGCCACCATGCGGTGGTCGGGCCGGACGGCAAGTCCTTCGAGGTGCCAGCCGCGGACCATGGATTCCCAGGCGTCAGGTTCGGTGAAGCGGCCATCCGCCCGGATCGCCTCGGCAGTGCGTGAAAGCTGGGTGACCGTTGCGACGTAGTTGATCCAGACTCCGCCTGGGGCCAGGACGGTGGCGACGGCGTCGAGGCACTCCCAAGGTGCAAGCATGTCCAGGACCACACGGTCCACCGAACCCGGTTCCTCAGCCTTGACCACTTCTTCCTGGAAATCACCCAGGGAGATCTGCCAGGCGGGGTGGGGGCCGCCGAAGATGGTCTCGACGTTTCCGCGTGCAATGTCGGCAAACTCCTGGCGCCGCTCAAAGGAATGCAGGTAGCCGTCGTCGCCCACGGCCCGGAGCAGGGAAATGGAGAGCGCGCCGGAGCCCACGCCGGCCTCCACGACACGCGCACCCGGGAAGATGTCTGCCATGGTGACGATCTGGCCGGCGTCCTTGGGATAGACGACGGCGGCGCCGCGCGGCATGGAGAGCACGAAGTCGGACAGCAGGGGGCGCAGGGTCTGATACTGCTGGCCCACGTTGTTCACCACCACGGAGCCATCCACCTTGCCGATGATCTCGTCATGGTTGAGGAAGCCGCGGTGGGTGTGGAATGCACCGCCGCGTTCCAGGGTGATGGTGTTCATTCGGCCGCGTTCGTCCGTCAGCTGGACCCGCTCACCTTCGCGGAAGGGGCCGCGGCGACGGGCAGCTCCCACCGGCTGCGAGCCGCTGGCGGCAACACCGGTTTGCGCTGCTCCCTTGGCGTCGTTGACGGCAGTTTCGCTGCTCATGATTCTTCCTCGCTCCTGTAAACCTGTTGTGCCGCGGCCGGGCAGGCCGCAACGGACCTGGTGGTTTGAAGACGGCAATTCACGACCGGCAGGTAACTCTACCGGTTCTGGCCCTGCGGGTACCTATCGTTGCGCTGGCGCTTGCCGGTGATGGCTGCCATTACGGCCTCCTGGGTCAGCAGGCCGGTGACGGCTCCGTTGTGGTCCACCACAGCGTAGTGGCGTCCCTCAAGCTGGGAAAGGAACTTGATCAGTTCCTGACCCTTGGACCACTCGGGAACAAAGGCGCCGGCGGCCAAAGGGAAGGCAATAGCGGTGACCGGAGTGGCTTCCGCTGCGGCGGCCGGAACCGAAGCGAGGGCGCCGGGGTCAACAACACCCTGCGGGCGGCCGTCGGGTCCGCAGACCACCACAGCCTTTGTACCGTCCGCTCCCAGCAGCAGGGCGTCGCGGACGGTGCCGGTTGCAGGCAGCCCCGCAGCCGGGGTCGCCAATGCGGCGGCGCTGACCAGCGGGAGCCGTCCCCGCAGCGTGCCTTGCTGGATGGACGCGGATGCCCCCATCCAGAGGAACCCGCCCACCAGGACGGTAATCATCAGCAGGCTGAAATTCGGGCTCTCACCCGCAAGGAAAGGACGCAGCAGGAACCAGTAGGCGATGGCGAGCACGATGATCCGCCCACCCCACCCCGCGGCCACCGTTCCCTTCGCCTGGCTGCCGGTGGCCTTCCAGACGATGGACTCGACCAGACGGCCTCCATCCAGCGGCAGTCCAGGCAGGACATTGAAGACGCCGATGAGGAAGTTGGCCCACATGAAGATGTTCGTCAGGATGTCCGCCACGCCGCCCAGGCTGTTGGTGCCAAGTACCAGCCAGGCTCCGCCGGCAAGGACGAAGTTCGCTGCCGGGCCGGCCAAGGCAACCACTACCGACCGCCCGGGGGAAGCTGTGAAACTCTCGAACTGGGTGTGGCCGCCCCAGAGATTTAGGACGATCTTCTGGGAGGGCCACCCGTAGATTTTGGCAGTCAGTGCGTGGGCAAGCTCATGCACAAGCACGGAAATCAAAAGCAGGACGGCGTAGGCGAAGGCCACCACATAGGCGCTGGTTCCCAGCAGCGGGTATTCGTTGTGCAGCACAGGCCCAAAAGCAACCACGGTGAAGGCAGCGATGACGAACCAGGAGTACGCGAGCACGATGGGCACGCCGCCGATGCGTCCCAGCGGGATTCCTTCGCGGCGGACACGGGTTTGGCCTTCTGTTCCACCGGGACTGCCGGATTCAGCCACGGGGACCACCCCAGGACGCTGCCGCGGCGTCCGCCGGATCGGGGCCTGCGAGAAGGGCTTCCAGTTCGGCCAGGCCGCGGCCGGACAGCGAGTCCCACAGGGCGTAGCTGCCGTGGTCCGGCAGCGGCACGATATGCGGGACCGCTACGGTTGCCACACCGGAGGCGACAGCTGCAGCCACGCCGGGCACGGAGTCTTCCAGTGCCACGCAGTGCTGGATCGCCAAATCCGGATCGGTCTCCTGCAGCAGCTCCACGGCTGTCAGGTACGCCTCGGGGTGCGGTTTGCCCTGGCTCACGGTGTCGCCGGTAACCAGCACCTCGAAGTACGGGCGCGGAAGGCTCGCCACTACTTCCCGGGCCAACGGCCCCTCTGACATGGTGACCAGGGCGCAGCGCACGCCCGCTTGGTGGAGCTCTTCCAGCAGTTCACGCGCTCCCGGCCGCCAGGGTACCTGCTGCCGGACGCTGCTGATGACCCGGGCCGTCAGGGTATCGATGATTTCGCGGATTTCGAGCTCGACGCCGGCCTGTTGGAGCAGTCCCGCGGAGAACGTCAGTGACTGGCCCACCAGCTGCATGGCCTGGTCGTGGCTCCACGTCCCCCCATGGGCCTCCACGAGCGCCCGTTCCGCAGCGATCCAGTACGGCTCAGTGTCCACGATGGTCCCGTCCATGTCCCAAAGGACGGCTTTGAGTGGGGAACCAACGGCAGGAAATCGCATGCTGCCAGTCTACGGGGCCTGGCTGGACGGCGGCTGTGGGCTACGCCCTTGGCGAATACGGCCCGCATTGAATCCACTTTGTACCGGTTGGCCTGCATTTGTGGCGCTTCATTCCATGCGCGGGCGTACACCTTGGACGTAGGGTGAAGAAATGAATAGCTTCGAGGGAGACACCGCCGCACAAGGTGCCGGACCCGAGCGGGAACGGTTCCTGCAGCCGGTGGCTGATGGCCGGCGCGTAACTGTCATGCTTGCTGCGTTTGAGGGGTGGAACGACGCCGGAGAAGCGGCCAGTGATTCCCTCCGCTACCTGAACAAGCTGTGGGGCGGGAAGAAAGTGGCATCCGTCGATGCCGATGAGTACTACGACTTCCAGTTCACGCGCCCCACGGTGCGCAGGAACGCTGCCGGTGAGCGCAAGATCAAATGGCCGTCGACCCGGATCTATAAGGCCAGTGCGCCCAACTCCAACGTGGACGTCATCTTCGTGCAGGGGACCGAGCCTTCCTATAAATGGCGCGCCTACACTGCGGAGCTGCTGGCCCACGCGGAGGCGTTGAACGTTGACTATGTGATCCTGGTGGGCGCGCTGCTCGCCGATGTCCCGCACAGCCGCCCGATTCCGGTGAGCACATCCTCCGATGACGCTCCGCTGCGCGAACGGATGAACCTGGAGGCATCACAGTACGAGGGCCCCGTGGGCATCGTCGGTGTCTTGTCCGAGGTGGCGCTGCTGGCAGGGCTCCCTACTGTGTCGCTCTGGGCGGCCGTGCCGCATTACGTGGCCCAGGCTCCCTCGCCCAAAGCCCAGCTGGCCCTCCTGCACCGCATCGAGGAATTGCTCCAGGTGCCCCTGGACACCCAGGAACTGGCAGAGGAAGCCGACGCCTGGGAACGCGGGGTGGACGAGCTGGCCACCGAGGATCCGGAGATTGCCGCCTATGTGCGGCAGTTGGAGGAAGCCAAGGACACCGCAGACCTGCCCGAGGCCAGCGGCGAATCCATCGCCCGTGAATTCGAGCGGTACCTGAAGCGGCGCGGCCAGGACAAGCCCTGACCGTGATTGCCCGGGTTTGACGGACCGGTCAATACCGGGCGAAAGAAGGGGCCCGGCCGNGAACATCCCGGCCAGGCCCCTTCTCATTATCCCGGCGCGAAAACTTAAAGACTGATGCCCAGGAGGGCGTCCACCGCGTCCTTGACCAGGGCGCGGTCATCAGCGCTGGCGGCAGCACCGCCGTCGTTCGCCGTCCGTGCCCAACGGGACACCGCGGCCACCGCGGCCGGCGCGTTGAGGTCGGCGGCCAGGGCTTCCCGCATCCCGGCCAGCAGCGCCGCGCCGGAACCAGCGGGCGCGTGGTCGAGGGCCTTCCGCCAGGCGGCCAGGTCCGCCTTCGCAGCTGCGAACCCTTCGTCAGTCCAGGACCAGTCCGAGCGGTAGTGGTGGGCCAGGATGGCGAGGCGGATCGCCGCCGGGTCCTCCCCCGCCGCGCGGAGCTTGGAAACCAGCACCAGGTTGCCCTTGGACTTGCTCATCTTTTCGCCGTCCAGCCCCACCATGCCTGCGTGGGCGTAATGCCGGGCGAGCGGAACCCCGGCCAGCGAGTAGGCGTGGCCGGCACCCATCTCGTGGTGCGGGAAGATCAGGTCGGACCCACCGCCCTGCACCGTGAAGGGAGACGGCAGGTACTTCTGGGCGATGACGGTACATTCGATGTGCCAGCCGGGACGGCCGGCGCCGAGGCTGCCGCCGGGCCAGCTGGGCTCACCCTGCCGCTCCACCCGCCAGAGCAGCGGGTCGAGTGCCTGCCGCTTCCCTGCCCGGCCCGGGTCGCCGCCGCGTTCGGCAAAAAGCTCCAGCATGGCGCTTTCGCCAAGGTGGGATATGCAGCCCAGGGCCCAGGAATCAGGTGCCGTTGACTGCTTGCCGGCCGCTTCGACGTCGTAATAGACATCGCCGTCCGGCTCGCCGTTGGTTCCGGCCACCTGGTACGCCAGCCCCATGCTGACCAGCCGCTCCACTTCGGGGACGATGAGGCCGATGGATTCGACGGCGCCGACGTAGTGGTCCGGGGCCAGGACGTTCAGGGCTTCCATGTCTGTCTGGAAGAGCTCCACCTGCTCTGCCGCGAGGTCGCGCCAATCCACGCCGGTGGCCGTGGCGCGTTCGAGCAGGGGGTCGTCCACGTCGGTGACGTTCTGGACGTAGGAGACGTCACTGCCGGCATCGCGCCACGCCCGGTTCAGCAGGTCGAAGGCGACGTAGCTGGCCGCGTGGCCCATATGGGTTGCGTCGTAGGGGGTGATGCCGCAGACGTACATCGACGGCCTGGCCTCCCGTTCCAGCGCTATTTCACGGCCTGCCGCTGTGTCGAAGAGCCGGATGGCGGGCATGTTTCCGGGCAGGGCGGGGACGGGGCGGGAAGTCCAGGATTTCACAAGCCAAGCCTAGCCCTAGGGGTTGATGACGCCGAAACCAAGCAGGAGGTAGAGGGCAAGTCCCAGGAAGATCCGGTACCAGACGAACAGCCGGTAGCTGCGGGTGGAGACGAACTTCAGGAACCAGCCGATGATGACGTAGCCCACCACCAGGGCGATGACGGTGGCCAATGCCGTCTCAGGCAGGCCGAACGGGCCGGAGATGCCTTCCTTGGTGACCACCTTGTAGAGCTGGTACAGCCCGCTGCCGAACACCGCGGGGATAGCCAGCAGGAAGGAGTACCGCGCGGCCGCCTCGCGGGTGTAGCCCATGAACAGGCCGGCCGTAATGGTGCCCCCGGAGCGGGAGACGCCGGGGATCAGGGCCAGTGCCTGGGCCAGGCCATAGAGGATGCCATGCCTGTAGGTGAGGTGGGCAAGGTCCCGTTTCTGGGCCCCCACCGCGTCCGCCACGGCCAGGATGAGGCCAAAGACGATCAGCATGGTGGCCACGATCCACATGCTGCGGAGTACGGACTCGATCTGGTCCTGGAAGAGCAGTCCCAGGAAGATGATGGGCAGGCTGCCCAAAATCACCAGCCAGCCCATCCGGGCGTCGGGATCGTGCCGGGGAACCTTGCCGGTGAGCGAGCCGGCCCACGCTTTGACGATCCGGACAATGTCGCGCCAGAAATAGATCAGCACGGCGGTCTCGGTACCCAGCTGGGTGATGGCCGTAAAAGCGGCTCCCGGGTCTTCCGCATTGGGGAGGAACTCCCCCACGATCCGCAGGTGCGCGCTCGATGAAATAGGTAGAAATTCGGTCAGTCCCTGCACTAGGCCCAGCAGGGCCGCTTCAAACCAGTTCACGCTAAGACCCTACGGCATGGCGCCGGTGGTTCTGCCCGTAAGCTTGCTGCTATGCAGCAGCGTTACGTCGGCAACAGTGGATTGCGAGTTTCAGCCCTCTCCCTGGGCACCCGGTCGTGGGGTAAGGAAACCGACGAGCAGGACGCGTCCGAGCTGCTGCGCACGTTCCTTGACGCGGGAGGCCGGCACATGGACACGTCGGCTTCGTATGCCGGTGGCGGCTCGGAGGCTGTCCTTGGTTCGCTGCTGGGGGACGTGGTGTCGCGGACGGAGGTGTCCATTTCCACCAAAGCGGGGATGACGATGCCGGATGGCCGCCGGGCGGTGGACACGTCACGGAATGCGATGCTCACCGGACTGGACGCCAGCCTGGCCAGGCTGGGCACCGACTATATAGATCTGTGGTTCGTCGAGGCGTGGGACGGCAACGTTCCCCTCGACGAAACGCTGGCTGCCCTTGAGTTTGCCGTCCGCACAGGCCGCGCACGTTATGCCGGTATTTCGAATTTCAAGGGGTGGCAGGCGGCGAAGGCCGCGGCCATCAGCAGCATCCCGCTGGTGGCGGTGCAGGCGGAGTATTCATTCCTGGACAGGACAGCCGAGGCTGAGCTGCTCCCGGCGGCCGAGGACGCCGGGCTTGGCCTGATGGCCTGGGGCCCGCTGGGCCGGGGCGTGCTTACCGGCAAGTACCGGGGCAGCATTCCCGCCGGGTCCAGGGGCGCCACAGGCGAGGCAGGCTATGTGGAGCCTTACCTTGCGGAGAAGCCGTCGCGGATCGTCGATGCCGTGTGCATGGCTGCCAACGGCCTTGGCCGGACCCCGCAGGATGTGTCGCTCTCCTGGCTGCTGTCGCAGCAGGGAGTAGCCACGGCAATTGTGGGGGCGCGCACGCCGGTGCAGTTGAAGGAACTCCTGGACGCCCAGCTTTCCCCGCTGCCGCCGCAGATTGCACGTGCCCTTGAGGACGTTTCTGCCGGCTGACGCCCAGTCCGTCTTTCCCGGCGCTCTTATTCCTCGACGATCTCCAGGTCCTCGTCGTCCACGTCGGATTCCTCGTCCTCTTCGTCCTCATCGTCGAAGACCTGAAGCGGGGTCACTTCGTTGTAGGCCTCGTAGAGTGCATCCTCGTAAACTTCGAAGGCATCGGCCACGGCGAAAAAAGCTGCCTCAACGGAGGGGTCACCGTCCCCGCGGCGGTTCGATGCTGCTATAAGGTGTTCTTCCAAAGCGGTGGTCAGGGACGAAAGCGCGACACGCGGATCGATGCTCATGACTTCACGTTAGCCGGAAAAGGACGAAAATGGAGAGCAAATGAAGGAACAATTTCTCACCAGCTCGGTCCAGCGGGAACGGGATTATTTACGGCAGTACGAGTACCTCGTACTGACCGTCAGCCCTGTTGATTCCCTGCCGGAGGCACGGCGCCGCCTGGTGGAGCACTCCGAATACGGCAAGTGGGAACTGGAGCGCAGCAAGCTCTATGTGGGCGGCGGCAGGCGGTTCTGGCTCCGCCGCCGGGTGATGCAGGTCCAGCGGACCGTTTAGGGTTTGGCAGTCCAGCGGACCGTTTAGGGTTTGGCAGTCCAGCGGACCGTCTAGGTTTTGGCAGTCCAGCGGACCGTTTAGTCCTCCAGCGGGCCCAGCCAGGCGTTGGCCACCGTGTTGTGCGCCGACTCGTCGTCGGACGGGTGGAACATCCCGGCCAGCACGTCCCGGTAGAGGCGCTCCAGCTCCGATCCCCTGAAGTAGCTTGATCCCCCGCTGACCCGGATGGCGAGGTCAACCACCCGGCGCGCCGTCTCGGTGGCGTTCACTTTCAGGCCCACCAGTTTCGGGAACCACTGGCTTCCATGCCCGGCCAGCGCGTCGACGTCGGCGGTCACTGAGGCAAGCTGCGGGTACAGGTTGTCCATGGCCATGGCGGCCTCCGCCACCTTCCAGCGGATGTCGGGATCCTGGGCGTAGCTGCGGCCGCCGTTCTTGAATGAGGTGCGACGCTTCACGGTCTCCACGCCCACGGACAGGGCACGTTCGCCCACGCCTGTGTAGACGGCTGCCAGGAGGCTTTCGAAGCAGGCGAAGATGGCGAAGATCAGGGGGTCGGCGTTGGGCCCCACCGGCAGCTTGCGGAAAATCCTGTCCGCCGGCACCTCCACGCCTTCAAGGACAGTGGTGGCCGACTGGCTCGCCCGCATGCCCAGCGTGTCCCAGTCGTCAAGGATCCGGTAGCCGGGTGTTTCCCGTGTGATGAAGCCATGCACCAGTTCGCCTGCGCCGTCCCTTGCGTCTGCGTCCTTGCCGAAAATCCCCAGGCGGGTCCATGCCGGCGAAAGGCTGGTGAAGATCTTGGTGCCGCTGAACGAGTACCCACCGCCCCCGGTGGGTTTGGCCGCAGTCCGCGAGTCGAAGAGGACGGAGTCGTTGCCCGCTTCGGAGTTGCCGAAGGCGAAGACCTCGCCCTGCGCGGCTTCCTTGAGGACGAAGTCGAGCGAGTCGTCACCACGCGCCGCCAGGACGTGCGCGACGCCGGTCCACACCAGATGCATGTTGACGGCGAGCGCCGTGGCCGGGGCAGCCGTTGCCAGCCTGCGCTGGCACTGGGCTGCCGCTTCAAGGCCAAGCCCTGCGCCGCCGTCGGTCGCTGGTACGAAGAGCTTCAGGTATCCGGACGCCGCCAACTCCTGCAGGTCCTCCTGGAAGAAGGCGTTGTCGCGGTCATAGCCTGCGGCGCGGCCGCGGATGCGCTCCAGGAGGGTATCGGGAAGCAGGTCCTCTGGGGTCACGGCCGGCCTCTCAGTAATTGGTGAGCAGGGTGTTCAGCACCCGGGCGCCGAACTTGAGCGAGTCCGCCGGCACGCGCTCGTCCACTCCGTGGAACATGCCGGTGAAGTCCAGCTCATCGGGCAACATGAGGGGCGCGAACCCGTAGCCTGTAATGCCGAGGCGGCTGAGCGACTTGTTGTCCGTGCCGCCGGAGAGCGTGTACGGCAGCACCTTCGCGCCTGGATCCTCCTTGTGGAGGGCGTCGATCATGGAGTCCACCAGGTTCCCGGCGAACGGGACCTCAAGTGACACGTCATTGTGCACGTAGCTGACGTCGACTCCATTCCCGGCGAGTTCCCGCACGATCTCCAGGACCTGCTGTTCCTGGCCGGGGAGCGTCCGGCAGTCGACCAGCGCCTCCGCCGATTCGGGGATGACGTTGTGCTTGTAGCCGCCCTTGAGGAGGGTGGGATTGGTGGTGTTCTGCAGGGTGGCCCCGACGAAGCGGGCCACGGTGCCCAGCTGGTTGAGCAGGAGATCGGGATTGTCGGCGTCGAACTCCACTCCCGTGAGTTCCGTCACCCCGTCAAGGAACTGGCGGGTGGTGGGGGTGAGTTCGATGGGCCACTTGTACTCGCCAATGCGCGTGACTGCGGCGGCGAGGCGGGTGACGGCATTGTCGGTGTTGATCTGGGAGCCGTGGCCGGCCCGTCCGTGGGCCACCAGGCGGAGCCACGAGATGCCTTTTTCCGCCGTCTGCAGCAGGTAGGTCCGCTGTCCTCCGATGGTGGCCGAGAAGCCGCCCACCTCGGAAATGGCCTCAGTGGCGCCCTCGAAAAGCTCGGGCCGGTTGTCCACGGCGTAGCGGGCGCCGTACACGCCCCCGGCTTCCTCGTCGGCGAAGAACGCAAAGATGATGTCCCGCTTGGGCTTCCTGCCCTCCCGGGCGAAGGCACGCAGGACCGACAGGATCATGGCGTCCATGTCCTTCATGTCGACGGCGCCGCGTCCCCAGATGAGGCCGTCCTTCAGTTCGGCGCCAAAGGGATCCACCGACCACTGGTCGCGGAGGGCGGGGACGACGTCCAGGTGCCCATGGACTACCAGGGCACTGGCGGACGGGTCTTCCCCCGCCATCCTGGTAACGACATTTGCCCGGCCGGGTGCGGATTCGAAGATTTCCGCGGCCAGTCCAACCTCCTCGATGAGGCCGGCCGCATATTCCGCTGCTGCCCGCTCCCCCGGGCCCGATCCGTCTCCGTAGTTGGAGGTGTCAATCCGGATGAGTTCCTGGCAGATCCGGACAACTTCATCCTCGGGCAGGACGTCAGGCATTGGAAGCTCCTTTGTAGGGAATGACTGGTGGCACGGGCTGAATCGCTGCCATCAGCCTACCTACTTGGCCCGATTCGTTGTTCCCGGAAAGTTCGTGTTAGAGTTTTTCTCGCTGCTTCGGAGAGGCGCGAAACGCTGAAAGGCGGGAACGCTTCCCGAATTACCACCTGCGCGGGTGGCGGAATGGCAGACGCGCTAGCTTGAGGTGCTAGTCCTCGAAAGGGGGTGGGGGTTCAAGTCCCCCTCCGCGCACAATGGGAAGCCCCGGAACATCAGTGATGTTCCGGGGCTTTTTTGTGTCTGCAACCACGCGAAGCCGTCTCGAACCACGCGAACGTACTAACGGCTCTACGACCCGCCGCTACAGAGGCCCACCACTGGAGCAGTGTCGCTGCCCAGAGGCAGCCGACGACACGTTTTTTGTTCGGCGACAGCGTCGATTACTGGCCGGGCGCTCCTGTAAGGCAAGATACTGCCCATGGGTCCCACAAGCTCCAAGCGTCGTCGGCGGGAGAGGTATCGGGACCATACAAGGGCACGCCGAGGAGTGCGTTCGCTGACAAGGCAAGGCCCAGGGCCTGTGAGCTGGAGGACGGTTGCCCGGCCGCAGATCGTGCTGGGCTGGTTATGCGCGGCTGCCCTCGTTTGCGCTGGCGATGGGATTGTTAGCCCCGCCCTCTCCTGGCAGCGGCCGCAGGTGACTTTGACAGCCAGCGCAACGCAGACGCCGCCGTTGCCTGGGATCCTATCGGCTGCGATGAGTCGTGCAATCACGGTACCCGGCGGCTACCCGATGTCATTGACAGCCGTTGTCGGAGGGCGGCCTGTGAAGGCGTCATGGACCTATGTTGACGGTCTTCCGGGGCTGAATTCGCAGCTCGATTCCTGGCTGTTGGGAATCCTTGATGCGGCGGCCGCTCCTTCCGGTGCGCGCTACCGGCCCGCGATGGCATTAAACGCAGGGAATTCGCAGAATGCGGCCCTTAGCGTCTCTGCTGAACCAGTCCAGGCAAGCGGCACGGTGGTCGCGGTCCGGCAAAAAGTGAGCGAGACCGGGTCCGACGGCACCCGTACCGTCAGCTCAGCCACCATCTATG
Source organism: Paenarthrobacter sp. 22069 (assembly GCF_052046035.1). Taxonomy (NCBI): domain Bacteria; kingdom Bacillati; phylum Actinomycetota; class Actinomycetes; order Micrococcales; family Micrococcaceae; genus Paenarthrobacter; species Paenarthrobacter sp. 22069. Next base: position 93,941 of record NZ_JBQEQF010000007.1, read on the forward strand.
CGGACACGGTTTCCGGGGAAGTGCACCGTGCTGCCGAGCTGCTGCGGCCGGAAGCCAGAGAGGGAATCCTGGCGCAGGCCACCGGTGTCCCGGCCAGCATCTCCGGACCTCTTGCACAGTGGCCGACACTGGACGACGTCGTTCTGACCTCATCCGGTGACCTCCAAGTCACCACCGAGCGACCCGCAGGACGTGGCCAGCCCGGCACGGAGGACACGACAACCATCGCCTCAGCCGACACCCTTGCCACGCTGAGCGAGCTCGGCCACAAAATACTGCATCAGCTACAGGCCCCGGCCGCGCCACCACCAGCCACGGCTCCGGCACTCAGGCACATCAACTGCGACCTGGTCCCGTGCGCGGCCCTGAGCTACGACGACGGTCCGGACCCCAAGACCACGCCCCGGCTGCTGGCCATCTTGAAAGAAAAGAATGTACAAGCGACATTCTTCATGACCGGCTCCAACGCCACTGCTGCCCCGGCCACCGCCAGGCAGGTTGCCGAAGCCGGGCACGCCGTTGGCAACCACACCTTCAGCCACCCGTACCTGACCAAGCTCACACCGGCCGCAATCAGAAGCGAAATAGACCGGACGGATGCCGCCATCCGGACCGCTACAGGCTCGGCGCCGTCAATTATGCGCCCGCCCTACGGAGCTGCCGATGCTGCCGTTCAGTCCGCGGTTGGCAAGCCGCTGATCATCTGGGCCATCGATTCACTGGACTGGCAAAGTAAGAACCCGGCGGTGTTTGTGCCCAAGGTGCTCAAGGAAATCACTCCCGGGGCAGTGGTACTCATGCACGATATTGACGCCACGACCATCGCAGGCCAGCAGGAACTGATTACCAACCTGCAAGCACAGGGGTATCGCCTTGTCACAGTTCCACAGATCTTCGACGGAACACCTTTGTTGTCCGGCCACGTCTACCGGTCACGACCGGAACGAAAATAGCAGAGGGCCGCGCCGACGTCGGTACCTGAACGCACATCCACCTGCCACCAGGTCCGAGGTCGGCTACTCCAGTACCCGCCCGGCTCCGACCTCAATATTGGCCAATCCGCAGACGTCGAACCAGCCGCGTGACGTGCTGACCAGAATCTTCGTCAAGGCGCCGGGGCTGGACCGCTCTATCGCGCTGCAGAGCACTTTGGAGACCCGGGTTCGGATCCAGGCGTGCTCCAGGACGATCATGGTTCCGGCGCAGGGCAGGACTTGTTGGTACGGGTGTAATTGGCATTCCTTCATGTGTACGGAGAGCCCGCCCTTGCCCGAGTCAGCCGTTTACCGGGGTGCCGCGGCGAGCTGGAAGTCGAGCCTCGGTAGCATGGATGGCGGTGACCAGCTCCGGGAGGGAAGTGAAGCCATGAAGCGTCCGAGTTCCTGCGTCAGCAGGTTTCCGCTCCCCCGCCGACCATGATCCCTCCGTTGCAATATGGCGGCGGTGTTCTCCGCCCTGCCGGGAAAAGGATCCTTCGGGTCGCCGCGTGTGCGGCTGCAGCCCTGTCCGTCCTGGTGCTAGGCGTGGGAGTACCGACGGCGCTGGCGGACGACTGCGGCCTAATCGTCGTCGTCCCGGTCGGCTGTTCGAGCCCCACCGCCCAGCCCACACCGGAACCAACATCCCCCGCCACAGCTGCGCCCGCAACATCCCCTGCCTCGGCGCCGCCACATACGACGACAAAGCCGTCTCCGGCCGCCCCGGCCCCTCAAGCGCCCGTGGTGGATTCCGCTGCCCCCACTTACTCCCGTCCAACTGCCACGGTTCCCACCGAAAGCACGCAGGCCGGTAGTGCCCCGCCTTCTGCCGGGGCGGAACCCGTGATAACACCCGCAGCGACGACGGCGACCCCGACCGCCACCTCCGCGCCCACGGCGAGAGCACAAGTGGACGACCCAGGGCCCGCGAGGGGAACCGTGCTGATCCTGACTGGTGCCTGGCTGTTGGTGCTCGGCGGACTGCTCCTTGCATCCGCAGTTCTTGCTGGTTTCACCTTCTAAACACGACTAACGAAGGGAAGGCATGCCGGGCTTCGTGGTTGTTCCAGGAACACCGGCCGGCGCCTTCACCTGCATCGCGAAAAACGGCTCCTAACAACTTCCGTCCGGCCTGGAGCCGGACTAGGGTCTCGGTCATGAAGCCGATCATCCTGCTTGACATCAATGGCGTACTGAACCCGAAGGTCCAGCCGAATGACAGTTCCGATAGCCCCAATCCCCAGCTCTCGGACTTGAAGGCCGCCTTGGTGCAGCGGCTGGCCAGCAAAGGAAGAATCGCCTGGGTTTCGACCTCGGATGACGACCTTGTGGACGCCCTCGAAGACCAGCTGGAGCTTGAGGTGGCACCGCTCCGGGTGGCCATAACGCCCGAGCCGGACGATGAGCACCAGCCGACGCCGAAGCTGGGCTCCGTTGCCAGGTGGTTGGACGAAATGGACGCCGGAGGAGATGCGGACTGGGATGCCATCGTGTGGATCGACGATGCAATGGGGCAGGACGTGCATGACTGGGCGCACCAGTATCACCGGCCTGTTCTGCTGGAGAAGCCGGACCCGGAGGAGGGCCTCAGCGAGGCCCATGTCGTGGCGGTGCAGGTTTTCATCAACGGGGAGCATGAGGCCGCCCACTGACCGCAGACCCTGTATCGACGTGCGGAGCCAGCGCCTTTTTACTTCGACGATCACGGTCTTCCTGTAAACCAGTAGAAGGAGAGTCTTTCCGTATGGAAGTCGGCGACGGCAGTGTCCCGGTTCGTCCCGTCCAGCGTGTCGTCATCGTTCACGGGTACGAATCTTCACCGGATGCGAACTGGTTCCCCTGGCTTCAAGCCGCCCTCGAAGCTGAAGGGGCAGCCGTCACAGTCGTTGCTCTTCCCGACCCGGACAATCCTGACAGAGCATCGTGGGAGGATGCCGTCGGTGTGGCGCTGGGAACGCCGGATGCGGCGACCGTCGTCGTGGCACATTCCCTCGGAGTGGTCACTGCCCTGCGGGTGCTGGCGGCACTGCCGGAGCCTTGGGAGCTGGGCGGTCTGGTTTTGGTGGCAGGCTTCACTGAACCGCTGGAAGCACTGCCGCAACTCGATGGATTCCTCGCGGCTGACGTTGACATAGAAAGGGTTGCAGCGGGCATCGCGGAACGAACTGTAATCCGCTCCGAGAGTGACCCTTTCGTCCCGCCGGCAGCATCTGACGACCTCGCCGGGCGCCTGCACGCACGGCTTCAGATTTACCCGGGAGCCGGCCACTTCATGGCCGAGGACGGCGTCACGAGGTTTCCGGCTCTGCTTGACGTGATCCAGTCCCGGTAGCTCTTTCGCGTGTGCCTTAGGCAGGGCTTGGGCCGGCCTTCCTGTTGTCTGGTCAGGCCGGCGGACCCGCCGGTGTGCCGGAGTAGATGTCCGGCTCCAGGTAGATCACGCGGGCAATGGGGACTGCGTCCCTGACACGTACCTCGGCGGCATTGATGGCCCGCGCGATGCCAACGCCCGTGTCCCTCTCTTCGACGGCGATCTTGGCGGCGACGAGCAGTTCTTCCGGACCGAGGTGGACCGTTCGGAGATGGATTACCCGGCTGATGCCGTCACCGACCAGGGCACGTTCGATCTTCGCAACATCGGTGACGGTGGCCGATTCGCCCAGCAGCAGCGACTTCGTTTCGATGGCCAGGACGGCGGCGACAGTGACCAGCAGGATGCCGATCAGCGCGGTACTGGCTGCGTCCCAGAGCCCGTCGCCGGTGATGAGTGTCATCGAGACGCCGACCAGGGCGAAGGCCAGGCCGAAGAGGGCGGCGAAGTCCTCGAGCAGGATGACCGGCAGCTCCGGGGATCTTGCGGTCCGGATGTACTTGGCCCAGGATGCCTTGCCACGGGTCAGGTTGGATTCCCGGATCGCGGTGCGGAAGGAGGTGCCTTCGGCGATGATGGCGCCGCCCAGGACCGCGAGAGGAACCCACCACCAGGCTCCTTCAATACCGTGCGGATCGAGGAACTTCTCGTAGGCCTCATAGAGGGCGAACAGGCCACCGACGCTGAACAGGACGATGGAGACGATGAACGCGTAGATGTAGCGTTCGCGGCCGTACCCGAAGGGGTGGAGCTTTGTGGCCTCCTTCCGGGACTGCTTGGCGCCGACGAGCAGCAGCACCTGGTTGCCGGAGTCGGCAACAGAGTGGATGGCCTCGGCCAGCATGGAAGAGGCGCCGGTGAGGGCGAAAGCGAGGAACTTCATCACGGCGATGGACAAGTTGGCGGACAGGGCGGCGATGATTGCCTTACTGCCGCCGGAGGGTGCTGACACGGGTCTGGCTCCAGAGTTCTAGGGGATGCTTTCCTAGCCTATGCGTCCGTGCCCTGCCTGGAAGCCCATCACGGGAATGGATAGCACCCTCCCCGCACACATACGGCCATGCCGCCCAACCACTAAGTCCGCCCTGCCGGGAGCTGGGAAGACACCCCTGTGGCGGTCTTTGTGAGGATCACCGGGTCAGCCGGTGGGGGCAGCGGGACGCCGTCCAATCGCATGAAACCAAATAGGTGAGAAACGCCATCAGGCCCACCGAATCGATCGCTCGTTCGACGAACTGGATCAGCGTGAAGGCCAGCCCAAGGCGGCCGCTGTCACGCGGTCGCGGTATGCGCCGCCATGGAGCGGATGAAGTCCTGATCCTCACGGGAGATAAGCGCCTGACCGTGCAGCCCTGTTGCGAGGTCCTCCCCGCATTCCTTGGAGATCACGGTCGTGATGGTCCGTGGGAGCATTTGGCATCCAGGGTTGTCGAGCAACCACTTCTGCGTGGTGCGGTCAAGGGCGTCCCAGCGGTCTTTGAGGTTCATGGGCGGATGATGTCTCCGTGTTTGGGCCTGAGCAGCGGATGTGGACCTGGTTGGATGCGGTTCCCTGCCCGCTCCGGTGAACAATTCAACTTGAACCGTTGCCAGGCCGACAGGGACCAAGGTCCCGGATCCCGTGGCTGCTTGCTTCCTCCAGGCCCCTTGCAGTTTCAAGAACCGCGGTGCAGGGCCGCCCAGGCTTGGAATCCGCCGATGAGGTCAGTCGCGCGGGTCATGCCCAGCCGTTGCAGGGTGTGGGCAGCGAGGCTGGAGCTGTAGCCCTCATTGCACACGACGACGATCCGCCGGGTGTAGTCGCCTGCCACCGGCAGCCGGTGGGGGCTGGAGGGATCGAGCCGCCATTCGAGAACGTTGCGGTCGATAACGACGGCTCCGGGCAGCTCGCCGTCGCGGTCCCGCTGATCGGCCGGACGGGTGTCAACAACAAGGGCGCCCGCAGCCATCTCCCGCTCAAGAGCCCAAGGGTGGACCCGCTCGAGCCCCCGCCGGCTCTCAAGCAGCAATTCGTCGATCGTCAAAGACCTGTCATCACCGCCGCCGGAGATGGGTATCTGCTTCACCTTTTCCTCGCTTTGCCTGCTGATCGCTCCAGCATTCCACCATGAAACCGTTCCACTACGAAGCCAAACGTATTACCCCAGCCGCGCTTTCACCATGTCGCTGACTGCCTTGCCGTCGAAGCGGCCGCCGATTTTGGGGGTCACCGACTTCATGACCACGCCCATGGAGCGCATCGACAGGTCGCTGCCGTCTGCTCGAAGGCCGGCTATGACCTCCTCCACGATGGCTTCGGCTTCGCCCCTGCTGAGGGCCTTGGGCAGATATGCCTCAATAATTTCTGCCTCGGCGATCTCGGCCTGCGCCCGGTCCTGGTGTCCGGCAGCTGCATAGGTGGCAGCGGTGTCACGCCGCTTGGCGGCCTCTTTTTGGAGCAGTGCCGTCACCTGGAGGTCATCGAGTTCCACCGGTTCCTTGCCGGACTTCTCCCGTGTTTCAATCTCGCCCAGGACGTTTCGCACAGTGGTCAGCGCCACTTTGTTGCCTGCCTTCATATGGACGACGACATCGCCTTTGAGCTTTTCCTTCAGTGACATGGTTCTGCTCCTTCTTTGGGACGACGGAAGGCGTGGAATCGCCGCCGGACGGACCGGCCCGTATTCATAGGCTAGTTTGGAATCCGCAGCGGCCTGATTCCACGGGCCCGGAAGGAGCGCCAGGTGGACAGTACCGCTGGTAAGTGGTTCCTGAACCGGCTTGAGCGGGGAAACCCGGCATCCGACGTCCAAATGGGCGGTGCAGGATCCCCGTCATGGTCTGAAGGCAACCTGGTGCGCCCCTTGGTCCACGGCGCAACCTACTTTTCAAGGCTGCACGAGGAGCTGTCCGCCCTGCAGCCCGGGGACCGGGTGTGGTTCACCGACTGGCGGGGTGACGCTGACGAGCAACTGGAACCCGGGGGAACCTCGATCGGGGGGCTGCTGGCGCAGTTGTCCCGGTCCGGCGTCGAAGTGCGGGGCCTTGTCTGGAGATCCCACGGCGAACGCGTGTCCGCCCCGATCAGCGGACGCTCCAACGAGCACCTCAGCCGGCAAATCAACGACTCCGGCGGTGAAGCGCTCCTGGACCAGCGCGTCCGTCTTTTCGGTTGCCATCACCAGAAACTGCTGGTGATCCGCCGCCGCGACGACCCCTCCCGCGATGTGGCATTCGTCGGTGGGCTCGACCTGTCCCACAGCCGCCGGGACGATGCAGGGCACGCCGGGGATCCGCAGGCGGTCACGATGGACGCCCGGTACGGCAAGAAGCCCCCATGGCACGATGCAGCCCTCGAACTGCGTGGACCGGTGGTTGCTGACGTCCTGGCGGTCTTTGCGGAACGGTGGAACGACCCCCATCCGCTGGACCGGCATACGCCCTACAGGATGTTGCTGCAGCGCCTGGCCCGCATGCCCCGCCATCCCAAACCACTGCCGGAGACCGCTCCCCCACCCCCGGCCGCCGGGCCCCACGCCGTCCAGCTGCTGCGCACCTACGGCCACAAGCACCCACCGTTCCCCTTCGCGCCCGCGGGAGAACGATCCATAGCGCGCGCCTACGCAAAAGCCTTCGCCCAGGCCCGGTCGCTGATCTACATCGAGGACCAGTACCTGTGGTCGACAGAGGTCGCAGCGGGAATCGCGTCCGCACTGAAGGACAGCCCCGGCCTGAATGTGATCATCGTGGTCCCGAGGTACCCGGACTCCGACGGCTTTTTTGCCGGGCCGCCCAAGCGGCTGGCGCAAATCCGGGCGATCAGCATGCTCCGCCAGGCCGCGCCCGGGAGGGTGGGAGTGTTCGACCTGGAAAACGGCCAGGGAACGCCCATCTACGTCCACGCCAAGATCTGCATCATCGATGACACCTGGTTCACCTGCGGATCTGACAACTTCAACCGGCGGTCCTGGACCACCGACAGCGAACTCACCTGCGCCGTGGTCGACATGTCCGGCGAAGACCTGCACACGGCAGGCAACGGCGCTTCCCCGTCCGGGCCGCTTGCCAGGGAACTGAGGATGCAGCTCTGGGCCGAACACCTTGGCCTGGAGGAGGGCCACCCTGCGCTCCAGTCCGCGTGGCCGGGACTGGAGCTGTGGAACAAAACCGCTGACGCCCTGGACGAATGGCACCGGAGCGGCGGCGGGACACGCCCTGCCGGTCAGGTGCGCCACCACGTCCCGCAGGCTGTCCCGTTCCTGCAACGTCTCTGGGCCGACCCACTGTGCCGTTTCATCGTTGACCCGGACGGCCGCCCGCGCAATCTCCGCGGAACAGACCGCTTCTAGCCGGGCATCGTGGCTGTCAGGCCGCCGTCCACGGCCTGGCGGCGAAGGGCGGCCGGCCGGTTTTGGGTAGGTTGAAGGCGTAACGCCACATCACGTCTTTGACCGGGGAGAAATCATGAAAGCAATGGTGTACGAAGCAACGGGTCCCTCATCCGTCCTCAGGCTCCAGGACAAGGCGCTGACGGACCCCGGCCCCGGTGAAGTCCGGGTCCGGCTGGTGGTGTCCGGGGTCAACCCCACCGACTGGAAGTCGCGGGCCGGAAGCGGTAGCCGGCAGCTGGACGCCCCCAAGGTCCCCAACCAGGACGGCGCCGGTGTGGTCGATGCCGTGGGCCCGGGAGTGGAGAATCCCAGGACAGGAGACCGCGTCTGGCTTTGGGATGTGGCATGGGGCGGCAACGAAGGAACAGCCCAGGAATACGTAACGGTGCCAACACACAAAGTCGTGCCGCTCCCCGCCGCGGAGTCCTTCGACACTGGGGCATCCCTGGGAATTCCGGCGCTGACCGCGCACCGGGCCTTGACTGCCATCGAGGAGGGGCCTGCCAGGCTCTCCCCCGGGTCCCTGGCAGGGCGTGCCGTCCTGGTCACCGGCGGCGCAGGAGCCGTGGGCCATGCGGCCATTCAGCTCGCCCGCTGGGCAGGCGCCAACGTCATCACCACAGTCAGCGGGGACCGAAAGTCGGAACTTGCCCGCCGTGCCGGCGCGCAGAAGATCATCAACTACCGGCAGGACGACGTCGTCCGTGCGGTCCGTGATGCCGTGCCGGATGGCGTTGACATCATCGTGGACGTGAACGCGCCCGCCAACCTCGAGACCGACCTGCAGGTGCTCAAGCCCGGGGGAACGATCTCAATCTACGCGGCCAACCCCGGGGAATCCCTTAGTGTACCGATCCGGGAGAGCATGACCGGGAACGTCCGCTACCAGTTCATCCTCACCTACACGGTGACAGACCGGCAGAAACAGGACGCTGTCGCCGCTGTGGGCGGGGCGCTCGCCGCCGGTGCCCTGCAGGTTGGCGAAGAACACGGGCTCCCGCTGACGCGGTTCGGCCTTGAAGAGACTGCCGCGGCCCATGACGCAGTGGAACAGGGAACCGTGGGGAAGGTACTCATCGACGTCGCGCCGGCGCCCTGACGCCCCCGGGCCTCAGCGGGACAGGCGGTCCCTGGCGGCGTGCTCCACCAGGACCGGAACAAAGGCGCGGACACGTCCCGCATCCAGGAGACTGTGTTCCTCCTGGACCACATCCTCGATGTGTTCCCGCGGCAGGGCAGGAAACTTCACCGAAAGCCGGTCAACGACGTCGCTAAGCGCCCGCAACTCTTCGTTCACTCCCATCGGGAAAGTGTCGGGCTTCCGGCGCCGTCCGTCAAGACTTGACGAAGCGGCCGCCGCAGAGTGGTCGGCCGGAAGGGAACTTACGACGCCGGCCGTCTCCTCCCGCGGCCATCCCCGGAACACGGCCCCAAGCCGATGCACCTGCGCAGGGTTCCGGCGTCGTCAGTGCAGGTGGAACCTGTGGGGCCTGGGATGGCGGGTCCGTCCCTGCAGATGGGACCCCGCGGCGGCGACCGGACGGTACTCAATCCGCCGCTTCTCCATCCGGCGCTCATGCCGTTCGCGCCGGCGTGCCTTCCGTTCGGGGCGGTCGATGGCGGACAGGATAGCCAACGTGACAGCCACCCACAGGAACGCCGTCCCCAACACCAAAGCAATTTCCAGCTCAGTGCTCATGCACCAATTTTAGGCCCCAGGCAGCGCGGCCAACCCCCGCAGAACCACATCAATCAGCGCCGAACCCGCAGCCCCTACAGCACTCCCAGGTCCCTGACGGCAGCCATGACATCGGGCACCTGCACGCCGAGCAGGGCAGGATCCGGCTCGACTGCAAAGGTATCGCCACGCCGAAGGTCTGCTCGGGTCAGGACGACATGCGGCCCGGGCGGGGGGCCCCAGATTTCCGGCGGCGCCGGGCCAAAAAGAACCACCGAGGGAGTCCCGTACGCGGATGCCAGGTGCGCGGCGCCCGTGTCAGCCGAGACCACCAGGCGCGCGGCGGCGACAGTGGCAGCGAACTCGCCAAGGCCCAGGACGCCGGCCAACATGGCAGTTCCCGGAAGCCCTGCCAGGCGGCACACTTCCACAGCGCGTTCCCGTTCGGACTTTCCACCCGTGAACACCACCTGATGTCCGGCTTCCGAGAGCGCAGACGCCACCGCCGCAAAACGTTCCACCGGCCAGAGCCTGCTGCCGTACGCCGCCCCCACGTGCAAAACAGTTGCGCCCGGGACCCGGCTGGGCACGTGGGGCCTGTGCAACTGGACGTCCAGCGGATCCGCCTCGATGCCGTGCCATTCCAGAAGCCGCACCCACCGTTCGCGCTCGTGCAGTTCCGGCCGCCACGGCGGCCCGTCCCGGTGCAGACCGCGGTGACCCACGGTCCGGCGGGCCTTCAATGCGTCGATCCGGCCCTGGCTCTCCGGGCCACTGCCGTGCAGGTTGACGGCCACGTCCACCACACCGGGATCCATGGCCAGCGGTTCATCCAGGCCGTGCGTGGGCAGCAGCTCATAGCCGCCCACCAGCCCCAGCGCGTCCGACAGCCACCCCTGCGCCGCGTAGCGAAGCCGATGCTCCGGAAAAGCCCGCCGGATCCCTTTCAATGCAGGTACGGCAACCAGAAGGTCGCCCAGCTTCAAGGCGCGCAGCACCAGGAGCTCGGGTTTGCCATCGGCGGCAATGGGTTCGTCTGAGGCCGCCATGGTTTCTGTGCCGCTCATGCATCCTGCCTTGCGAATGCCGTGGCGGCGAGGCTGCGCACGTCTTCGTAGACATCCTGGACGTCAATCCCTGCAACGACCGAATCGTCATGGACGCAGCGCGGCGCCGTCCACCCGACCTGCGTCACGTCGATGCCGCACGTGGGGCAGACCGTGACCCACGAGGCGTGCAGGCGGTGAAGGCTCCTGCCCAGGGCTCCGGCGTTGATCACGTTGCCCGCCCAGAAAATACCGACAGTGGGCACACCGAGTGCCTGCGCAAGATGACGGGGCCCGCTGTCGTTCGCCACCACGACGTCAGCCCTCGCCAGCAGCCGCACAAGGCCCCCCATGTCCAGGGCGCCGGCCAGGGACCGGACATCCGCCGACGCCGCCAGCGCCGCAACCCGCTCCGCCAACTCCTGCTCGCTGCCGTCGCCGATGATGGCTACGTGGGAGCCGTCCGCCGCGCACGCGGAAGCCAGTTCGGCGAACCTTTCCGCGGGCCATCGACGACGGGGGTCGGTCGCGCCCGGATGGACTACCACCAGCGGCTGCGCGCCGGCGCCATCGGCAGCGCCCGGCGCTGCCGTGTCTGCCGGTGCCAGCCTCGCTTCAAGGTCTACCGGGAAGGCTCCGGCGAACCCGGCAACCTCAAGTGCCCTCAGGGGCTCGTGCTGGTAGTAGAGGTAGGGCATGGTGCGCTCAAGGCTCGCTGCGTCGGCCGTGCGGGTACCGACTGTATGGCGGGCGCCCAGCCGAAGCAGGAAGGGATTGGAGTACCGTCCCCCGCCGTGAAGCTGGACGGCCAGGTCGAAGTTCCGGGCCCGCATGTCGGTAAAGAAGACGTCCAGCCCGGCCTCGTCCTCCTCCCCCGGCCGGACTCCCTCGGCAAACGGCAGGACCACGACGTCATCCACCGGGCTCTTTACCGCCTCCAGCAGCGCCTTATGAATGGGAGTGCCCAGCAGCGTGATGCTGGCGGCCGGATAGGCGGCCTTCAGCGCAGCCATTGCCGGAATGGCGAAGATCAGGTCCCCCAGGCCCCCGCCGCGCAGCACGGCAATCCGGGAAACGGAGTTGAACTTCTCCAGCACGGGACCTACGCCCATACCAATCTGTCCGGCACCACCAAACTCCGCGGTCAGTTGCTCCAAAACCTGCCCCTTCCGTCATGCACAGGAGACAGCACCCCGCTGCCTGTCCAGCCAGACCGACGTCACCAGCGTGCGTCTGCCCCCTTGAACCTGTACCCAATCATTGACAGATCTACGCTTCCTGTTGGGGAATACCGCCCCGATGCTGTACGTTTCATACCCGACAGCCAATCAAAGAAAAGAGAAGCACCTAAAGTGGCAACCGATTACGATGAACTGCGTTCCGACGTCAAGGAATCGCAGGACAACTCACTCGAGCAGCTCCAGTCAGCAAATGCTCCCGACGCCCGCAGTGTTGTGCAGGAGTTGGACGAAGCTGACGGGCTGGACGGCGCCGGCGTCCCTGGCGGCGAATTCGTCGCCGAGGAGCTCGTAGTCCAGGTCATCCCGCAGGCTGAGGATGAGTTCACCTGCTACTCCTGCTTCCTGGTCCGCCACCGGTCGCAGATCGCCCGGCAGAAGGATGGACACAGCTACTGCACCGAGTGCGAAGGCTGACCACCAAGCGTCACCAGGGGACGCACGTTCCCCCAAGGAAAGGCACGCCGCACCCGGCGTGCCTTTCCTTATTAATAGTCCCAGACCTGTTAGCAAGAGTCCGGTCCGGTCCGACCGTTGAGGTTCCGCCCAGCTGCGGGGCATAGCGTTATGCGGTACCTATGACGCCAATCAGTAGCCAGGAGGCAGCATGAACGGCGCCGCGAGCGCATGGAACATCCTCGGTTCCCTGTTCAAGCACGCAGACGTGCCCAACATCACGTGGCTTGAAATGCTGCTGTCCCTGGCTGCCGCCGTCGTCCTTTCCATCCCCGCCCGCAGCTGGCGATACTTTGGTCTGATCGCCACCGCCACCCATGAACTGGGCCATGCGTTTGCGGCTGTTACATCGGGGCAGCGGCTGTCCGGGATCCGGCTGCGGCTCGACCATTCCGGAACCACCACCACGTACGGCCGCAGCAGGATGGCCGCCGCCTGGTCCTGCTTTTGGGGGTACCCGGTCCCGGCACTGGTCGGTGCAGCCTTCGTATGGTGCGGCCTCAACGGCTGGGGAACCGCAGCCATGGCGGCCAGCGCGCTGGTCCTGGCCGTGTCGCTCCTCTTCCTCCGGAACATTGCCGGTTTCGCCATCACCATCGCCGCCATTGCCGGGACCGCCCTCCCCGCGCTCCTTGCACCTGCCGCAGCCGCAGGGCACGTGGCCGTCATCCTGGGAATTGCCCTGCTGGTCGCTGCCGTCCGCGACCTCCTGAAACTTGCCCAGGTCCACGTCCGCCACCGCGACCGCCTCGCCAGCTCAGACGCCTACCTCCTGTACCGCGCCACCTCTGTGCCGTCGGGCATCTGGATTGCGTTGTTCACACTCCTCGTGGCAGCATCCTGGCTCGCGGCCTGGCAGCCCATCTGGGCAATTCTGCACGACGGCGCCTAGATGGTGAAGGACGCGCTTAGGCTTGGGACATGAGCCAGGAAACTGACAGCACCTCCGCAGCGACCGGAACCGCCGACGGCCACAGCACCCGTGGGGCATATGTCACAGGCGGCGCTGAATTTACGCGTGACACCAATTACATTGAGGACCGCATCACCCGAAATGCCTCGCCCGGCAGCAACGGCGAGCCGGGGTGGCCGGTGGAAGCCGGACGCTACCGCCTCATCGCAGCCCGTGCCTGCCCTTGGGCAAACCGCACCGTAATCGTCAGACGCCTGCTGGGGCTGGAGGAAGTCATCTCCCTGGGCCAGCCCGGCCCAACGCACGACGCCCGCTCATGGACGTTCGACCTTGATCCCGGCGGCGTGGACCCCGTCCTCGGCATAGAGCGCCTCCAGGAGGCCTACTTCAAGCGTTTCCCCGGCTACCCACGCGGAATCACGGTACCTGCCATCGTGGACGTGCACAGCGGTGAAGTGGTGACCAACAATTTCCCCCAGATCACCCTGGACTTTTCGACGGAGTGGACAGAGTTCCACCGCCCGGGCGCACCGCAGCTCTACCCCGAGCACCTCCGCACGGAAATCGACCAGGTCAACAGGCGCGTCTTCACCGAAGTGAACAACGGCGTCTACCGCTGCGGCTTCGCTGGCTCGCAGGAGGCCTACGACGCAGCGTACGGTCGGCTTTGGGCTGCCATGGACTGGCTTGAGGACCGCCTGTCACGCCAGCGCTACCTGGTGGGCGACACCATCACCGAGGCGGATGTACGCCTCTTCACCACTCTGGCCAGGTTCGATCCCGTCTACCATGGACACTTCAAGTGCAACCGGCAGAAGCTGAGCGAGATGCCCAACCTGTGGGGATACGCGCGGGATTTGTTCCAGACGCCTGGTTTTGGAGACACGATCGACTTTGTGCAGATCAAGCGGCACTACTACATCGTCCACGAGGACATTAATCCCACCGGCATCGTTCCCGCAGGTCCAAACCTCAGTGGATGGCTGGAGGACCACGGCCGGGAGTCCTTCGGAGGCAGGCCCTTCGGAGACGGCACTCCACCGGGACCGGTCCGGCCAGGCGAGGAAGTTTCAGCGGGCCACGGAGCTGGGCGCTGACGCCGGGCTGTTGGAGGAAATCGCTTTCCTACTACACTGAAACGCATGCAGACTTCCCTTGGTTTCGTGGCGCCCGGGTACGAAAACGTCCTGGCACTGTTTGAGTCGTTCCTCGCTGAGGAACCCGGCTACAGTTCACAGCTTGCCGCGTACCACAACGGGATCCCGGTCGTGCAGCTGACCGGCGGCCCGGAGATGGCCCCGGACACGCTCACCGGTGCCTACTCCTGCTCAAAGGGCGTTGCAGCGATGGTCATGGCACTGCTTGTCCAGGACGGCCTCCTCGACCTGGACAAGGCCGTGGCCCACTACTGGCCGGAATTCGGCGTGCACGGCAAAGGCAGGCTGCTGGTCAGGGAGGCGCTGTCACACCAGGCGGGGCTGATGGGCATCGAGGGCGGGTTTGGCCTGGACGAATTCACCACGCCCGCCGCCGCCGGGCGGCTTGCCGCAGCCCGGCCATCGTGGGAGCCCGGGCGGCAGTTCGGCTACCACGCCCTCACCATCGGAATCCTCATGGAGGAACTCTGCAGGCGGACGGCAGGCGAGGCGCTCCAGGAGATCTACGACCGGCGGATCCGAAAGGCGCAGGACGTGGATTTCTTCCTCGGGCTGCCGGCGGACCTGGAGCCGCGATACCGGGACGTCCTTTACGTCAACGCTCCAGGCCAGGAATGGGTTGACCCCCTCAGCCTGGAGGGCATGAACAGCAACGCCCCGGTCAGCACCATCATGGAACTGCCGAACATCCGGTCCGTCAGGGCGGCAGGTATGTCCGCTGCCGGCGGGGTGGGGTCCGCCGACGGGCTGGCACGGCTGTATGCGGCGGCAACAACAGGCGTGGAGGGTGGTGCGCCGTTCCTCCAGGCGCGGACCATAGAGACCATGACACGCGAACAGGTCTGGGGCCTGGACCGGTCCTCCGGCCTCGACAACGCATTCGCCGTCGTCTTCATGAAACCGCACCCCTCGCGGAACTTCGGCAGTCACCGCGCCTTCGGCCATGAAGGGGCCAACGCGGCCCTGGGTTTTGCCGATCCATCGTACGGTCTGGGCTTCGGGTACATTCCGCGGCGCGCGGAAGAGGGACGCACCCCGGGTCGCGCCCACCGTCTGGCCGCCGAAGTGCGGCGTTCCGCAGCCGGCTTGTCCTGACGGTCCCCCGGCCCTACTGTGGTCCGGATGGGCAATACTCAGGCACGTCCGGATGCACGGTGGGCTCGGGGGACCCAACTACTCAAACAATCGGTGGCGGGACTATCCGCCGCCTTCGCGGCGCAGCGGCTTCAACTGGCGGGGAAAGCGGCCGTAGCCGCAGGGCTGGCGTTTGCCATCGCCCCCCTCATGCCGGGGGCGGCTTCGCACTACGCCTACTACGCCCCGTTGGGCGCCCTGGTGGCCATGTACCACAATGTGGCCGGGTCAGTGAAGCAGGGGGCCCAGGCCCTGGCGGGGCTGGCGATGGGAATCGGCCTCGCCTTCCTGCTGGTGAGCATCAGCGAGCCTTCACCGCTCACAGTCGCCGTGTTCATGGGGGTGGGCGTCCTGCTGGGCGGGTTGCCGGGCATCGGTTCAGGCAGTGACTGGATTCCGACGGCGGCCCTGCTGGTTCTGCTGGTTGGCGGCAGTAACGCCGAAGATTTTTCGTACGGATACCTGGTGCAAATGGCTGCAGGCGTGGGGGTGGGCATTGCCGTGAATTTCCTGATCTTTCCGCCCCTGCACCTCAACGCCGCCGCATCCAGTTTGGCCGACCTACGCCAGGCCCTTGGCCGGCAACTCACGGATATGGGCGCAGCCCTCAAGGAGAAATGGCCTCCCGAACACGAGGACTGGTCGCGCAGGTCCGATGAACTGGCTCAGGCGGCACGGTCGGTGCGGCATTTGGTGAAGGAGGCGGACGCGAGCCGCCGGGCCAACCCTCGCCGGAAGCTGCACCCGCGTGACATCGACCAGGACTACCGCGACTTGCGGAACCTCGAACGCGTTACCTTCCACATCCAGGACATGACCGACGTCCTGTCCGATGTGATCTATGAGGATGATGCGCCTTATGCCATACCGTTGCAGGACAACGGACCACTGGCCGACGCCGTCACCGCCACCGGCAAGCTGCTGGCAGTCGATACCGAGGGGGACCAAGAAGAACGGAACGATGCCTTCGCTGCCGCCAGGGCAGCGGTGGAATCCTGCATGGCCGCCACCGCCGGACGGCCGGCGGCGCAGGGCACCGTCCCTGCATCAGAGTCGGTGCTCCTGAGCCTTCACAGAATCCTGCGGGCCATCCGCCCTCGGGACTAAGCGCCATCCTGCGGCTGCAGCGCCGAGACCATCCCGCTGAAGTGGCGCCGGCCGGAGCCCGGGTTCCACGCCACAAAGGTGGAGTGCTTCCACGCCCCTGAACCGCTCTGGTCCGTGGCGATTTCCAAAGCAACCCGGGACGGCAGGAACACCGGGGCTTCGAACTCCACGTCCCAGGTGAAGGAGTCGCCGCGGGCCGGGCCTACGTCTGCGAGTGCCCGGGCTGCGAGGTACATGCCATGGGCGATGGAACGGCGCATGCCCAAGGCCTTGGCCGACAGGACGCTGAGGTGGATCGGATTGAAGTCTCCCGAAACTGCGGCATAGGCACGTCCCGTGTCCACGCCCAGATGCCACAGGGCTGTTGGGTCAGGTGCTGTGAAGTCGGACTTGGGCGGGGCGGCGGTGGGCTTGTCGATCCCCGGCAGGAACACGCCCTTTGCCAGGTAGGTGGAGATCCCCCGCCAGTGCACATCCGGAGAGCCGGCGCGGCGGACTTCGGCGATGACATCCACCTGCGTTCCTGCCCGGTGGCCGCGGAGGTTTTCCACCCTGGCCGTCATGTCGAGGGCGTCAGTGAAGACGATGGGCGACCGTTGCTCAACACTGTTGCGGAGATGGATCATCCCCAGCAGCGGCAGCGGGAAGTCATCGCGGTTCATGACACTCATGGCCAGAGGGAACGCGATGGCGTGAATGAAGCCGGCGGGCAATACGTCACTGGCCGTCTCGCCGATCAGGTGCTGGTAGGCAGTGAGGTTTTCCACCCCGACGGTTACCCCCCTGACTTCATGGCTGTCGGTGGGGAGGACGGCTGCGTCATGGGCCCCCAGGAGCCTGCGGCGGGCTGCCTGGGCGGCGGCATTGACATAAAGCTTCGATAGGGACGGCATCTCGGCCAGGATCACCGGTTGCTGGAGCGTCATGCCCCCACCAGGTTTTGACCACACACCCGCAGCACCTCCCCATTGATTCCGCCTGCGGCGTCGCTGGCCAGGAACGCGATGGTCTCGGCGACGTCGGACGGAAGGCCGCCCTGCTGGAGGGAATTCAGTCGACGCGCCACTTCGCGCACCGCGAAGGGAATGCGCGCCGTCATCTCCGTTTCGATGAATCCGGGGGCGACCGCGTTGATGGTGCCCCCGCGGGAGGCGATCAGCGGGGAGGTGGCCCGCACCATTCCCATGACTCCTCCCTTGGATGCTGCGTAGTTCGTCTGCCCCCGGTTGCCGGCAATGCCGCTGGTGGAGGCAACTGAAACAATACGTGGGGAAGGCTGGAAGTGGTCAGATGCCAGCAGCGCCTCGTTGATGCGGAGCTGGGCGGCGATGTTGATGTTGATGACGGTGTTCCACCGTGCCGGGTCCATGTTCGCCAGGAGCTTGTCCCGCGTGACGCCGGCGTTGTGCACCACAATATCCAGCCGTCCGTGACGCTGTACGGCATGATCGATGATGCGCCGGCCCGCGTCGGCGCCGGTTATGTCCAACTGCAGGGCGGTGCCCCTTACCTGGTTGGCTACGGCTGCCAGCTGGTCACCTGCCGCCGGAATGTCCACCAGGACCAGGGTGGCGCCGTCGCGGTGCAGGGTACGGGCAATCTGGGCACCGATACCCCGGGCTGCCCCGGTGACGACGGCGATCTTCCCGGCGAGCGGCTGTTCCGGGTTCCCGGTCAGCACGCCGTCCCCGGTCGACACGGTCAGGAACTGTCCGTCAACGAAGGCTGAACGGCCGGAGAGGAAGAACCGGGTGGCGGCCAGTGAGCTGGGGCTGGTGGAGGTGGTGCCGTCGGCCAGGAGCACGCCGTTGCCGGTTGCGCCTGCACGCAGTTCCTTGGCGAGTGACCGCAGGAAGCCGTCGACCCCCTGCCGGGCCGCCGCTGCGTCCGGAGTGGATGCCTCGGCTGCCGGGCGTGAGATGGTGATGACCCTGCCGCCCGGACGCAGGTCCCGGAGGGAACCGGCCGCTGCGAGAACGGGCTTTTCCAGGGCCGTCGGGTGCCCGAGCTCATCGAGGACCAGGATGATGGCACCCTGCTTTTCGGCCGGGACGGCGTGCCGCCTGACGTCAAGGTCCCAGGACAATAGTTCAGCGGCGAGCTTGTCCGCACCCGTGGTGTCGCCCAGAATGACGACGGGGCCGGTAACCAGCGGCTGCCCGGGCTGGTAGCGGCGAAGGACCGCAGGTCGCGGGAGTCCGAGTTTCTTTGCCAGGTTGCGGCCCAGGCCGCTGTTGACCAGTTGCGTGTATTTATCTGCCATAACTGTCCCCCTACACAGATTCCAGGATCGCGACGACGCCCTGGCCGCCGGCTGCGCACACCGACACCAGTCCCCGGGCGGGACGGCCGGTGGAGGCCGCCTTCGCGTGCAGCATCTTGGCCAGCGTTGCGACGATGCGTCCGCCGGTGGCGGCAAAGGGGTGGCCTGCTGCCAGCGATGACCCGTTGACGTTAAGGCGGGAACGGTCGATGCTGCCAAATGCGCCCTCAAGGCCCAGGCGGGTACGGCCAAATTCCTCGTCTTCCCATGCGGCCAATGTGCTGAGGACGGTGGCAGCAAAGGCCTCATGGATTTCGATGAAGTCAAAGTCGGCCAGCGTCAGGTCATTGCGGGCCAGGAGCCGGGGCACAGCGAACACGGGGGCCATCAGCAGCCCGTCCTTGCCGTGGACAAAGTCGACGGCCGCGGCTTCCGCATCCACCACGGCTGCGAGCTTGGGCAGGTCCCGGGCGTCGGCCCATGCGTCGGATGCCAGCAGAACGGTTGAGGCGCCGTCAGTGAGCGGGGTGGAATTGCCCGCCGTCATGGTTGCATCGGCACCAAGGTTGCGGCCAAAAACCGGCTTCAGGCCGGCGAGTTTCTCCGCCGACGTGTCGGCCCGCAGGTTGCCATCGCGCGTCAGCCCGCGGTAGGGGGTGAGGAGGTCATCAAAGAACCCCGAGTCGTAGGCGGCAGCGAGGTTGCGGTGGCTGTTCAGCGCCAGTTCGTCCTGTGCCTCCCGGGAAATCTTCCACTGCGCCGTGGTGAGCGCCTGGTGCTCACCCATGCTCAGGCCGGTCCGTGGTTCCGCGGTTCCGGGGGCGAGGGGTGCCAGGTCCTTGGGCCGCAACCGACTGAGGATCTGGAGCCGCTGGGGCAGCGACTTGGCCCGGCTGAGGTCGAGGATGACCTCGCGGAGACCCTCGCTGACCACTACCGGCGCATCCGACGCGGAATCGACGCCGCCCGCAATCCCGGATTCGATCTGCCCCAACTTGATCTTGTTGGACAGCCCCACCACCGTTTCAAGGCCAGTGGCACATGCCTGCTGCAGGTCGTACACCGGAGTTTCGGCAGAGAGGGCCGATCCGAGGACTGCTTCCCTGGTGAGGTTGAAGTCGCGAGAGTGCTTGAGCACGGCGCCCGCCGCAACCTGGCCGATCCGTTCGTCCTGCAGGCCGAACCGTGCGATCAGTCCGTCCAGGGCGGCGGTCAGCATGTCCTGGTTGGACGACTTGGCGTAGGCGCCGCCGGCGCGGGCGAACGGAATTCTGTTGCCGCCGACGATCACCGCCCTGCGCCGTGCCGCGGCGGGCGCGTCTGCTTCGTCGGGTGCGGGCGTGGATTGTCCGGTTGTGGACATGGATGGCTCCTTTGGTCACATGCGGTTACCGATACCCAGCGTACCTGATACGCTGGGTATCGTGAACTTTCAGGACACGCACCTGCCTTTGACCGTCGAACTGCCGTCCCCGGCCAGCCCTGACGGGCGTTCGGCGCGCTGGCAGAGCCACCGTGAGGAACGGCGCAGGGAACTGATCAGGCAGGCCCGCCGTGCGGTGCACGCGCTGGGCAGCGATGCGTCCATGGAGGACATCGCCAGCGCCGCCGGTACGTCAAAGTCGGTCTTCTACCGCTATTTCGGAGATAAGGCCGGGCTGCAGCAGGCGGTGGGCGAAGTGGTCCTCCGCCAGATGCAGCACCGCATCCAGGAAGCAGCACAAAGTGCCCTCACGCCCCGGGAAGGCCTGCTGGCCATGGTCTCGGCTTATCTCCAGATGGCAGACACCAGCCCCAACGTCTATACATTCGTCACGAGCTATGCACCGGCCGACCCCGCAGGCGCGCCGCACCCCGCCGCGGCGGGCGGCCCCTTGGGCCATTTCTTTGACGCCATCGCCGACATGATCGCCACGCCCATGCGCTCGCACTTGGGCGGTGCCACGGAAACCCTGATCGGCTACTGGCCCAAGGCAGCCATCGGACTGGTACGGAACGCCGGCGAACAGTGGCTGGGAACCCCGGACTCCCCCACGAAACCGGACCAGGAAAGCATGGCCCGCCAAATCACTGCCTGGCTGTGCGTAGGCATAGCCCCCGAACTCACTCCCGCCCCACAGAACACCAAGTTATCCGCCAAAGAAGGACTGTGACATGACTGACGTAGTGGACCGCCCCGCCCGCAAAGGGCTTCGGCCCGCAGCACCCCCGGCAGCCGCCGGCGCCCAGGGCGCCGCACCCGCCCCCGCCGTCGACGTCGAAGCGCTGAGCCGCCAGCTGCTCGGCAAATGGGCCGATGTCCGGCTCCAGGCGCGGGAGCTGGCAGCCAGGCCCGAACTTCACAAGATTGAGGGGCTGACACACACGGAGCACCGTGCACGGGTGTTCGGCCAACTCAAGTACCTCGTGGACAACGAAGCCGTGCACCGCGCCTTCCCAACCAGGCTGGGCGGCTCTGACGACCACGGCGGGAACATCGCGGGGTTCGAGGAACTGGTCGTGGCAGACCCTTCGCTGCAGATCAAGGCCGGAGTCCAGTGGGGTCTCTTTGGATCCGCCGTGATGCACCTGGGGACAGCGGAACACCACGCCACGTGGCTGCCGGGAATCATGAACCTGGAGATCCCGGGCTGCTTCGCGATGACGGAAACGGGCCACGGCTCGGACGTGGCAAGCATCGCCACCACCGCCACCTACGACCCGGAGGCTGAAGAGTTCATCATCCACACCCCCTTCCGCGCCGCCTGGAAGGACTACATTGGCAACGCGGCCATCGACGGACTCGGCGCGGTCGTGTTCGCCCAACTGGTGACCCGCGGGGTTAATCACGGGGTGCACGCCTTCTACGTTGACCTGCGGGACCCCGGCACCAAGGAGTTCCTGCCCGGGATCGGCGGCGAGGATGACGGCATCAAGGGCGGCCTGAACGGCATCGACAACGGCCGGCTGCATTTCACCAATGTCCGCATTCCCAGGACCAACCTCCTGAACCGGTACGGCGATGTGGATGCTGACGGCACCTACACCTCCCCCATTGCCAGCCCCGGCCGGCGCTTCTTCACCATGCTGGGAACACTGGTCCAGGGACGTGTCTCACTGGACGGAGCCGCCGTCGCAGCGTCCAAGGTGGCCCTTAAGGCGGCCATCCAGTACTCCACGGAACGGCGCCAGTTCAACGCCTCCTCGCACACGGACGAGGAAGTCCTGCTCGACTACCAGCGGCACCAGCGCCGGCTGTTCACGCGGCTCGCCACCACCTACGCCGCCGGCTTTGCCCATGAGCAGCTGCTGCAGAAGTTCGACGACGTCTTCTCGGGCGCCCACGATACCGACGCCGACCGCCAGGATCTGGAGACGCTGGCAGCGGCATTGAAGCCTCTGAGCACCTGGCACGCTTTGGATACCCTCCAGGAATGCCGCGAGGCCTGCGGCGGTGCGGGCTTCCTGATTGAGAACCGTTTCGCCTCACTCCGCGCGGACCTGGACGTCTATGCCACCTTCGAAGGCGACAACACCGTGCTCCTGCAGCTGGTGGCCAAGCGCCTGCTGGCCGATTACGCCAAGGAATTCCGTAACGTCGACTTCGGGGTACTGGCCCGCTATGTGGTGAACCAGGCGGCCGGCGCTGCTGTCCACCGCACGGGCCTGCGCCAGGTGGCCCAGTTCGTGGCGGACACCGGCTCAGTCCAGAAGGCTGCGATCGCCCTCCGGGACGAGGAAGCCCAGCGTGCCCTCCTCACTGACAGGGTGCAGACCATGGTCGCCGAGGCGGGTGCAGCCCTCAAGGGCAGCAAGCGGCTGCCCCAGGACAAGGGTGCCGCCCTGTTCAACCGCCACCAGAACGAGCTCATCGACGCGGCCCAGGCCCACGCAGAGCTGCTGCAATGGGAAGCCTTCACGGAAGCCCTGGAGAACGTCACGGACCCGGGGACCAAGACCATCCTCACCTGGCTCCGCGACCTGTTCGGCCTGTCCCTGATCGAGAAGAACCTGTCCTGGTACCTGATGAACGGCCGGCTCTCCATGCAGCGGGCGCGGACCGTGGGAGGCTACATCAACCGGCTGCTGGAGAAGATCCGCCCCCACGCCCTGGACCTCGTGGATGCCTTCGGGTACGGCGAAGAGCACATCCGGGCAGCCGTCGCCACGGGCGCCGAGAAGGCCCGGCAGGACGAGGCAAGGGCATATTTCCGCAGCGAGCGGGCCAGCGGGCATGTCCCCGTGGAGGAGAAGTTCCTGATCGCCCGGGCAGCAGGGCCAAAGAAGGGCTGACCAGCCGCCGCCCAGCCAAACGGTGAAACCACGACGGCGNCGCCGTCGTGGTTGTACTTGTCCAACACCCCGGACGCTCGAGAGCGGCAGTTCGGTCAGTGGGCAGTTCGGTCAGCGGGCGGCCGGCAGCACCGAACGGTACACCTCAAGGGTGGTTTCGGTGATCGACTCCCAGGAAAAGTGCTTCTCGGCGCGCTCGCGGCCGGCCTGTCCCATGGCGCGTGCGCGTTCGGGATCGGACACCACTTCGGTGAGGGCGGCGGCGAATTCCTTGACGAACTTTTCCGGGTCCAGGGGCGTACCGGTGCCGTCGGTGACCTGTTCCAGGTCCACCAGGAGTCCGGTGCGGCCATGGTCCACTACCTCGGGAATGCCGCCCGTGGCGCTGGCCACCACCGCAGCGCCGCAGGCCATGGCCTCCAGGTTGACGATGCCGAGCGGTTCGTAGATGGAGGGGCAGGCAAACGCGGTGGCGTGGCTGAGGACCTGGATCAGTTCATGGCGCGGCAGCATCCGCTCGATGAGCACCACGCCCGTGCGCTGCTTCTGGAGGTCCTCGATCAACGCCGCTGTTTCGGCAGCCAATTCCGGGGTGTCCGCGGCGCCGAGGCACAGCACCAGCTGGACGTCGGCGGGAAGTTTTGCCGCTGCCCGCAAAAGGTACGGAACGCCCTTCTGGCGTGTGTTTCTGCCCACAAAGACGACGCTTGGCTTGGTGGGGTCGATCCCCAGGGCTCGGACGGCGTCGTCATTCTCATCACGCTGCCAAAGCTCCACGTCGATGCCGTTGTGGACCACGCGGACCTTTGCGGGATCCACATTGGGATAGCTGCGCAGGATGTCCTGGCGCATGCCTTCGGACACGGCGATGATCGCCGCGGCCGCTTCGTAGGCCGTCTTCTCCACCCAGGAGGAAAGTGCGTAACCGCCGCCCAGCTGTTCAGCCTTCCACGGCCGCAGCGGCTCCAGGCTGTGGGCGCTCAGAACGTGCGGAATTCCGTGCAGCAGGGAGGCCAAATGGCCGGCCATGTTGGCGTACCAGGTGTGCGAATGGACAACGTCAGCGCCCTGCACGTCCGGCACAATGCGCAGGTCCACACCCAGCGTCTGCACAGCGGCATTGGCCCCGCCCAGGTCCTCCGGGACCTGGTAGGACGTCACCGTCGCGCCATGATAATCGGCATCGCGGGGAGCACCAAAAGCACGAACCTGCAGGTCAACGTGCTTACTAAGCACCCTGCTCAATTCGGCCACATGCACCCCGGCGCCACCGTAGATCTCCGGCGGGAACTCTTTAGTCACAATGTCTATTCGCACAAGACCCAAGGTAGTCCTTCACGCATAACTGTTCTAGTGTGAAGGGGTCCGGGCGTACCGGACTGTCTTGGGGAGTTACGAAGGCGTACAGGAGCGACCATCATGCCGTTAACGAAAAAAGTCCTGGCCATTGTCCTCGCAGGTGGCGAGGGAAACAGACTGATGCCACTGACGGCAGACCGGGCCAAGCCCGCCGTGCCCTTCGCCGGCAGCTACCGCCTTATCGACTTCGCGCTGTCCAACCTGGTGAATTCCCGCTACCTGCAGATCGTGGTGCTGACCCAGTACAAGTCGCACAGCCTCGACCGGCACATCTCCGAGACGTGGCGGATGTCCACCCAGTTGGGTAACTACATCGCTTCGGTGCCGGCGCAGCAGCGCGTGGGCAAGAGCTGGTTCCTGGGCAGCGCCAACGCCATCTACCAGTCCCTGAACCTCATCCACGACGCCAACCCGGACATTGTGGTGGTGGNCCGACCACGTCTACCGCATGGACTTTGCCCAGATGGTGGCCCAGCACGTGAACAGCGGTGCGAAGGCCACGGTGGCGGCCGTCCGGCAGCCGCTGCACATGGCCGACCAGTTCGGTGTCATTGAGGTGGACCAGAACGATCCGCAGAAGATTGCCGCGTTCGTGGAGAAGCCGTCCTCCACGCCCGGCCTGGCCGCTGATCCGTCCCAGTTCCTTGCCTCCATGGGCAACTACGTCTTCGACGCCGACGCCCTCGTGGACGCGCTGCACGTTGACGCCGAGCGACTGGACACCAAGCACGATATGGGCGGGGACATCATTCCCTACTTCGTGAACCGCGGCGAGGCCGGGGTCTACGACTTCACCCTCAACGACATCCCCGGCTCCACCGAGCGCGACCGCACCTACTGGCGCGATGTGGGCACCATCGATTCGTTCTATGACGCCCACATGGACCTCATCTCCCCGCTGCCGGTCTTCAACCTGTACAACTCCGAGTGGCCCATCTACACCCGGCAGAGCATTTCCCCGCCGGCCAAGTTCGTCCGCGGCCAGAACAACACCGTGGGCGCGGCCCTGGACTCGATCGTCTCCAGCGGTGTGGTGATCTCCGGCGGCGTGGTGGAGGGCTCCGTGCTGTCCAATGACGTCTACGTGGCCACCAGCGGCCGGGTTATTGACTCCGTCCTGATGGACAAGGTGCAGGTGGGTGAAGGAGCGGTGATCAACCGGGCCATCCTGGACAAGAACGTCAAGGTACCCGCCGGTGCGGCCATCGGACTGGACCCGGACCTGGACCGTGCCCGCGGGTTCAAGGTCACCGAATCCGGCATCACCGTCCTCGCCAAGGGCCAGCTAGTCCCGGAACCCGGTGACGAGGAACGGCAGCTGGCCGCAAAGCACCTGAGCCTGCTGCCCAGCGGCGTGAAGGCGGCCGCCGAACAGTACCCGGACGTGCGGGACACCGTGGACAAGGTGGCGGGCACCCACGCCGCCGCGGCAGCTGAAGCCACGCCCGGAGCGCGGGTTTTCTAACCCCGGCGAAATCCTTCCCAAGGCATCCCGCAGGCCGGGTCACCACTGGTGGTGACCCGGCCTGCGGCGTACGCTGTAAAATTTTCCCAATGAGCTCCCCCCATCTGACCCCTGAGGACATCCAGGCCTGCCTCAAGGTCCTGAACACCATCCACGCCTACGACGAGGAGCACCCGGACTACGTCTCGGTGCGCCGAGCCACCGGGAAGATGTTCAAAGCCGTCAAGCGCCACCGCCGGGTCACCAAGCGCGATTCGATCGCAGAGGCCGACCGCGCCGTCATCGCCCAGACGGCCACCGCGGCGCCGGACCGGATCGATGACGAAACCCGGGGCAACAAGCTGGCGCCGTCCGCCACGGGCAAGGTCGCAGGGCACCTCATCCGGTCCCGGCCCTGTTACATCTGCAAGCAGCACTACACCCAGGTGGACGCTTTCTACCACCAGCTCTGTCCCGAGTGCGCGGCTTTCAGCCACAGCAAGCGTGACGCCCGCACGGACCTGACCGGCCGGCGGGCACTGCTCACCGGCGGCCGGGCCAAGATCGGGATGTATATTGCGCTCCGGCTGCTGCGCGACGGTGCACACACCACCATCACCACCCGCTTCCCCAAGGACGCCGCCCGCCGCTTCGCCGCAATGGAGGACAGCGGCGAGTGGCTGCACCGGCTCCGGATCGTCGGCATCGACCTGCGCGATCCCGCGCAGGTGATGGCTTTGACGGACTCGCTTAACGACGCCGGGCCGCTGGACATTATCATCAACAATGCTGCCCAGACTGTCCGGCGCTCCGGCAACGCGTACAAGCCGCTGGTGGACGCCGAGGACGAACCGCTGCCCGCAGCACTGGAGCAGGCGAACGGCGGCCCCGAGCTGCTGACCTTCGGCCATGCCCACGACAAGCACCCGCTGGCACTCGCCGGCAGCGTCACGGAGCACCCTGTCCTGGCCGGGGATGCCATCACATCCCTCGCCCTGTCGACCGGATCCGCCTCTCTGGAACGGATCGCCTCGGGAACGGCAATCGACGCCGGCGGCCTGGTTCCGGATGTCGCCACCATCAACAGCTGGACCCAGGTGGTGGACGAAGTGGATCCGCTGGAGATGCTGGAGGTCCAGCTGTGCAACGTCACGGCGCCCTTCCTGCTGGTCAGCCGGCTGCGTGGTGCCATGCAACGTTCTATGGCGCGGCGGAAGTACATCGTGAACGTCTCGGCGATGGAAGGCCAGTTCTCCCGCGCCTATAAGGGGCCGGGGCATCCGCACACCAACATGGCCAAGGCGGCCCTGAACATGATGACGCGCACCAGTGCCCAGGAAATGCTGGACACGGACGGCATCCTGATGACGGCCGTGGACACGGGCTGGATCACGGACGAACGCCCGCATTTCACCAAAGTCCGGCTCATGGAGGAAGGCTTCCACGCTCCCCTGGACCTGGTGGACGGCGCGGCCCGGGTCTACGACCCCATCGTTATGGGCGAACAGGGTGAGGACCAGTACGGTGTCTTCCTGAAGGATTACAAGCCCAGTCCCTGGTGAAGGGCGTATGCTCACGGCATGAGCAACGAGTCATCTCCGCAGGTGGAGAACCTGGAACACCACGAATGCTGGGCTTTGCTGAGGACTGTCTCCGTGGGCAGGCTAGCCGTGCTGGCGGACGGGCGCCCGGATATCTTTCCGGTCAACTACACGGTGGACGGCGGCACCGTGGTCTTCCGCACAGGCCAGGGCACCAAACTCTCCGCGGCCACTGGTGAGGACGCCGCCGTCGCCGTGGAGGCCGACGGCGTGGACCCTGACACGGGACTGGCGTGGAGCGTGGTGATCAAGGGCACCGCCGCCCTGGTCAAGAGCACCGAGGACGTGCTGGAAACCTCGCGCCTGTACCTTTTCCCGTGGCAGTCCGGGCGGAAGGATGCGTTTGTCCGCATCACACCGGACTCGATCACGGGCCGGCGCTTCAAGGTCACCGACCCCATGACCTGGTGGACCCAGATCAGCAGCTCGGCCAGGACCGCCCCGGAATAAGCCTCAGGCGAGCTGGGTGATCTCGACGCTGACGTTCAGCGCCGACCCGCCGCCACCGGACAGGATGCCCTTCAGTGGCGACACGTCGCGGTAGTCCCTGCCCCTGGCCACCGTGACGTGGAAGTCGCCGGCCGGCTTATGGTTGGTGGGATCCCAGCTCCGCCACTCGCCGTCCCACCACTCGAGCCACGCATGCGACTGCCCCGCCACGGTCTCGCCGATGCCCGCGCTGGAGCGCGGGTGCAGGTAGCCGGAAACGTAGCGCGCCGGGATACCGCAGCTGCGCAGCGCGCCGATGGCCAGGTGGGCCAGGTCCTGGCACACACCCTGGCGCTGGGACCAGGCTTCTTCGGCGTTGGTGGTGACGGCGGTGGAGCCGGACATGTAGGTCATCTCGCCGCGCATCCACGCGAAGACTGCCATGGCTGCCTCGTGCGGGTTCTTTCCGGCCACCACGCCAGGAATGATGTCCAGGACTTCGCCGCCCGGGCCGCTGAGCCGGGACTGCGGCAACCAGTCGCTGAAGGCGTCGAGCGTCTCCGGGGACCGCAGGACGTCCCAGCCCACGATGTCGGCTTCCGCGGGGATCTTCCCGGCGCGGTGCACCTCCACCGTGATGTTGGAGACCACCTCGAGGTTCTCGTGCGGCATCTGCATGTCGAAGGCCGTGACCCTGGTCCCCCAGTAGTCGCGGTAGGTGCTGACTGCTGCCTGCGACGGTGACACCTTCACTACCGATTCCAGGACCACCTGCTGCGAGTCCGTCAGCGGTGTCATCCGGGCCTCGTTGTAGGACAGGGTCACGCGCTTGTTGTATTTGTAGGCAGTCCTGTGGACGATGCTCAGCCGGGTCATGACAGCTCTCCCACCCAGGCAAGTTCGTCCGCCTGATTGAAGTACTTACGGGAAATGGCGTCCGAGGCCTGGGAAACGGCCTTCTGCACCCGCTCCATGTGCTCGGGCAGTTCGGACATGAGGTCGTCCGTCCTGTGGAACTCGAGGAAGGTCCGGGCCTGCCCCACAATGCGGCGGGCGTCGTTGATGAATCCCACCCGCTGGGCCGAGGGGTCCAGCTTGGCCAGGCATTCGTCGGCGTCCCGCAGTGCGTAAACGATCGAGCGCGGAAAGAGGCGGTCCAGCAGCAGGAATTCGGCTGCGTGCTGGTCGCCGAACGCGGCGCGGCGGGTGCGGAGGAATGACTCGTAGGCGCCGGCGCACCGCAGCATGTTCACCCAGGACATGCCGGCGGAGAGCACGTCGCGGGTGGACAGCATGCGGGCGGTCATGTCGGCGCGCTCAAGGGAACGGCCCAGGACCAGGAACAGCCAGCTTTCGTCATGGCTCACCGTGGTGTCGGCGAGGCCGCTGACCATGGCGGTGCGTTCCAGGGTCCAGTTGCAGAAGCGGTAGGTCCCCACCACGTCCTTGCGGTGCTGGCTCAGCCCGTAGTACGTGGTGTTCAGGCTCTCCCACAGTCCGGAGGACACAGTTTCGCGGGCCCGGCGGGCATTTTCCCGGGCGGCGCCCAGGGAGCCAGCGATCGACGTGGCGCTGGTCTTGTCGTAGGCCAGGGCATGGAGGAGTTCGGGCAGGCCGAAGTCCTCGCTCTGCGGCCTGGCGCCCATGACGGCCAGGAGCTCCTGGGCCACACTCTTGCGCTCCTCCATGGGGAGGTGGTTCAGGCGTTCCAGGTGCACGTCGAGGATGCGGGCAGTGCCGTCCGCCCGCTCCACATAGCGGCCGATCCAGAACAGGGACTCGGCAATTCGGCTAAGCATTCGCGGCTACCTCCTGCGCGACCGGGACGTTGTCAAAAAAATGCACGACGGCGGCCACAAGTGTCCGGGTCACTGCTGCTGCTCCGACTGACGGTCACGCCAGTTGCTTTCCACCGGCCACACGGAAACCCGTTCACGGACCGTGACGGACTGGCGGGGAACGGTTTCCACCGGCATCTGGGGCGAATTGGCCAGGACCCAGGTGTCCTTGGAGCCGCCGCCCTGGCTGGAGTTGACGATCAGGGACCCTTCCTTCAGCGCCACACGCGTCAGGCCGCCCGGGAGCACCCAGACGTTGTCGCCGTCGTTAACTGCAAAAGGCCGAAGGTCCACGTGCCGGGGACCAAACTTGTCACCCCCCAGCGTGGGGACGGTGGAGAGCTGCAGCACCGGCTGGGCGATCCAGCCACGGGGATCGGCGATGATCCGCTGCCGGAGGGCGTCCAGTTCGTCACTGGACGCGTCCGGGCCGATCACCAGGCCCTTGCCGCCGGAACCATCCACCGGTTTGACCACCAGGTCCGCGAGGTTGTCCAGGGTATATTCCCGGGCTTCCTTCTCCTCGAGTCGGAAGGTGTCCACGTTGGCGATGATGGGCTCCTCGCTGAGGTAGTAGCGGATCAGGTCAGGGACGTAACTGTAAACCAGTTTGTCGTCCGCTACGCCATTGCCCACGGCATTGGCGATGGTGACGCCGCCGGCGCGGGCAGCGTTGACCAGGCCGGGGCAGCCGAGCATGGAATCGGACCGGAACTGCAGCGGGTCCAGGAAGTCGTCATCGATGCGCTTGTAGATCACGTCCACGCGCTGCTCGCCGGCCGTGGTGCGCATGTAGACGCGGTTTCCGCGGCAGATCAGGTCGCGGCCCTCCACCAGCTCAACGCCCATGAGGCCGGCCAGCAGGGTGTGCTCGAAGTAGGCGCTGTTGAACACGCCCGGGGTCAGGACGACCACGGTGGGATCGTCGACGCCGGCAGGTGCGGTTTTGCGCAGGGCCGACAGCAACCGGCGTGGGTATTCCTCCACGGGCCGGATGAGCTGCTGGCCGAAGGCCTCCGGCAGGCCCTTGGCCATGGCGCGCCGGTTTTCCAGGACGTAGCTGACGCCGGACGGTACCCGGACGTTGTCTTCCAGGACCCGGAAGGTCCCGGCGGCGTCGCGGACGACGTCGATGCCCGAGATATGCACCCGGACCCCGCCTGCCGGCTCGAAGCCGTGGACCTGGCGGTGGAAGTGGGCACTGGTGGTCACCAGCTGGCGCGGGATCACGCCATCGGACACCACGGTCATCTTGTCGTACACGTCGTTGAGGAAGGCTTCCAGGGCGCGTACCCGCTGCGCCACGCCGCTCTCCAGCACATCCCACTCCGCCGCGGGAATGACCCGGGGGACAATATCGAGCGGGAAGGGCCGCTCCTCGCCTGCGTAGTCGAACGTCACGCCGCGGTCCAGGAATGTGCGCGCCATCGAGTCAGCACGGGCACTGACGTCCGCCAGCGAAAGCTTCCGGAGCGCCTCCGCCACCTGCCCGTACGACTCCCTGGCCTGTTGCCCGGGGGCAAACATCTCGTCGTAGGCCCCGGTGCGGCCCGCGGCCTCGGAGTAATCCTGGAATAGGTCTGACATGTCCAATAGCCAACCATCTTTTTGTTTCGAATTCATTACTGCCATCCATTCTGGCGTGTTGGCGCCAATGGCCCGGTTCGTACTTTACGGGCACCGTCGGGCACAGTAGGTGAGTGCCAGTCAGCAACAGCCTCCCAACGCCGGGCCACGGCAGTTCCCGCCATGGGCCGGCCCGGCTGGTCCCGGGCCTGGTGACTGCCGCAGTTGCAGTGGCGGCGGCGTTCCTGGTGCACGGGCTGCTGCCCGCCCTGCCCGCCATGACCATGGCCGTGGTCCTGGGAGTCCTCGCCGCCAACCTGCCGGGAGCGGCCGGCTGGACCGGGGGCCGGGCCAGGCCGGGCCTGGACGTCGCGGGCAAGCACCTGATGCGCGGCGGGATTGTGCTCCTGGGCCTGAAGGTGGGCATCGGGGACGTCCTGGCCCTTGGCTGGCTGGCGCTGGTCCTGATCGTGGCCGTGGTGGCGGCAAGTTTCGGCGGCACCTACGCCATTGCACGACTGTTCCGGCTGCCGCCGGTGACCTCGCTGCTGGTGGCCACGGGATTCTCCATCTGTGGTGCATCCGCCATCGGTGCCGTCGCCGCCGTCCGCCGCATCCGGCATGCCGACACCGTCCTGCCCGTGGCCCTGGTGACCCTTTGCGGGACGCTGGCCATCGGCGTCCTGCCCCTGCTCTCGCACCCACTGGGCCTGAGCGCCCCGGTCTTCGGGGCCTGGACCGGAGCGTCGGTGCACGACGTCGGCCAGGTGGTGGCCACGGCGCAGACCGCCGGAACCGCTGCCCTGGCGATCGCCGTCGTCGTCAAGCTCACCCGCGTGCTGCTGCTGGCGCCCGTCGCCGCCTTGGCGGGG
Source organism: Paenarthrobacter sp. 22069 (assembly GCF_052046035.1). Classification (NCBI taxonomy): domain Bacteria; kingdom Bacillati; phylum Actinomycetota; class Actinomycetes; order Micrococcales; family Micrococcaceae; genus Paenarthrobacter; species Paenarthrobacter sp. 22069. The sequence continues at coordinate 126,032 of NZ_JBQEQF010000007.1, forward strand.
ATCCACCACCGCCGGGGCGTCCGCGCCCTTGGCGCCGCGGACGGCACCTCATCGAAGATGCCGCCGGTGGTGCCGCTGTTCGTCGTCGGGTTCGTGGCCATGGTGGCGCTGCGCTCCACCGGCTGGCTGGCCCCCGGCTGGCTTGACGCCGGCGCCATGGCGCAGGATATCCTCCTGGGCGCGGCGCTGTTCGGGCTGGGCTCGGCGGTCCGCATCCGGACGCTGCTCCACACCGGGGGTCAGGCTGTGCTTGCCGCCCTGGCCGCGTGGCTCCTGATAGCCGTGCTGGGCCTAGGGGCCGCCTTCCTGATTGTGCGCTGAACCGATGAAACAGCGCCGTGATTAGATAGCCGGGTGTCACATGAGAATCTGCAGCGCCGCGAAGCCGCCGAACGTTCAGCCCTGATCAGCACCACCAGCTACGACGTCTCCCTGGATGTGCGCCAGGCCGCCGATCCTGCCGTCCCCGGCTACACGAGCCGCAGCGTCATCACCTTTACGGCCGAACCCGGTGCCAGCACGTTCCTGGATTTCATTGCCGGGGATGTCCACAGCGTGTTCCTCAACGGCCGGGGCCTGCCCGTGGAGGACGTGGTGGACGGTGCACGCATCCGGCTGGACAACCTGCGGGCCGAAAACCAGGTCACCGTCACCGGTACGGCCTTGTACAGCCGGTCGGGCGAAGGCATGCACCGGTTCGTGGATCCCGCGGACGGGCAGTGCTACCTGTACACGCAATACGAACCGGCCGACGCCCGCCGGGTGTTCGCCAACTTCGAACAGCCGGACCTCAAGGCCACCTACACATTCCATGTCATGGCCCCCGCCGGGTGGCAGGTGGCCTCCAATGGGGCCGAGGTGAACCGCACGCTGCTGACCAGCGACCCTGCCACGGCATGCTGGGACTTCGCCACCACGCTGCCGATGTCTACCTACATCACCACCATCCTGGCCGGGCCCTATTTCAAGGCCGAGGACCGTTGGGAGGGCACGCTCGACGACGGAGCCCGGCTGGACGTGCCGCTGGCCCTGTACTGCCGGGCATCCATGGCGGAATCCTTCGACACGGAAGAACTGTTCCGCCTCACCAAGCGGGGCCTGGACTTCTTCAACCGGCTCTTCGACTTTCCGTATCCGTGGGGCAAGTACGACCAGGCGTTCGTCCCCGAATACAACCTTGGTGCCATGGAGAACCCCGGGCTGGTCACGTTCACCGAAAGCTACGTGTTCACCTCCCGTGCCACCGACGCGCAGTACCAGGGGCGGGCCAACACCCTGATGCACGAGATGGCCCACATGTGGTTCGGCGACCTGGTGACCATGCAGTGGTGGGATGACCTGTGGCTGAAGGAATCATTTGCCGACTACATGGGAACGCTCGCCGTCGACCGGGCCACGGACTGGGACACCGCCTGGGTCAACTTCGCCAACAAGCGCAAAGCCTGGGCATATCTCCAGGACCAGCTGCCCACGACGCATCCCATCGTGGCGGATATCCCGGACCTTGAGGCGGCAAAACAGAACTTCGACGGCATCACCTACGCCAAAGGCGCTTCGGTGCTGAAGCAGCTGGTGGCGTACGTGGGCTTTGACGCCTTCGTCGCCGGCTCCCGGGAGTACTTCCGGACGCACGCCTACGGAAACACGACGCTCGAAGACCTCCTGGCGGCCCTGGGGGCGGCCTCGGGCCGCGACCTGTCCGGCTGGGCCAGGCAGTGGCTGCAGACCTCGGGGATTTCCACGCTTTCCGTGGACATTGCGCCCGGGGGCACAGCAACGGACGACGACGGCGTCCCGGGGCAGGTGGTGATCGTCCAGGAAGCGGTGGACCCCGTCACGGGACGGGAGGAGCTGCGCCCGCACCGCCTCCGCGTCGGTTCCTACGACTTTGACGCTTCCGGTGCGCTGGTGCGGACCGCGGGCCTGGAAACCGATGTGGCCGGTGCCCGGACTGAACTCCCCCAGCTTGCCGGCCGGCCGCGGCCCGCGCTCCTGCTGGTCAACGATGACGACCTGACCTACGCCAAGGTGCGGCTGGATCCGGTGTCAGAAGCTACCGTACGTGCCTCGCTGGACCGCATCACCGATCCCATGGCGCGTGCCCTGTGCTGGACGGCACTGTGGAACTCCGCCCGCGACGGCGAAAGCCCTGCCGCGCAGTACGTCGACGCCGTGGCCGCCTTCGCACCGGCGGAGACCGGCATCGGTGTCCTGCTGAACATCCTGGACAACGCCGCCACCGCCATTGAGCGTTACACCCCCGCAGCCGCCAGGAACACCGTGCGGTCAACCTTCATGTCTGCTGCCGCCGCAGAACTGGGCCGGGCCGCCCCGGGATCGGACGCGCAGCTTGCCTGGGCCCGCACCCTTGCCGCCCTGGGCAGGCACGACAGCGCCGCGCTCCCCCGGCTCCGAGGCCTGCTCGACGGCACGGCGCCGGTGGCAGGCCTGGCCGTGGACGCCGACCTGCGCTGGCAGCTGTGGCACGCACTGGCCGCCAACGGCCAGGCGACCGCCGCCGAGCTTGATGCCGAACTGGCGCGGGACACCACCGCGTCGGGCCGGGCCGGCCATGCCACGGCGATGGCCGCCCGGCCGGAGGCTGCCGTCAAGGATGCAGCGTGGAACGCGGCGGTGCACGGTAATGAACTGTCCAACCAGCTCCTCACGGCCACCATCAGCGGCTTCACCACCGCGCCGCCGGAACTGCTGGCCCCCTACGTGGAGCCATATTTCGAGTGCCTCCAGGGCGTCTGGGATGGGCGCAGCATCGAGATCGCCAGCCGGATTGTCCGCGGCCTTTATCCCGCCGCTCAGGACCTGGCGGACGGCATGCGGCCGGAAGGCCACCCTGTGGTCCGGCGCACCGATGCCTGGCTGGCCGCCAACCCGGACGCACCGCACGCACTCCGCCGGATCATCGTGGAGCAGCGCAGCCACCTGCTGCGGGCACTCACGGCGCAGGCCGCCGTCGTTCCCCAACCGGCCCCCTAACCTCGCTGCGCTCGGCCAGGGAACCCTGCGGTCGTGGGCCCACCACTCATCGGTTGCTCCGTAACTGTCGTTTTCCCTGCCCAAAACGACAGTTACGGAGCAATCGACGGGTCTGGGGAACCCGGTAAGGCATGGTTTTACGGAACCCGGTAGAGCCATTCCTCGGTGCCGAACTTGGCCGCCACCCGGTCCTCTGCCGCGGCGAGTTCATGGCCGGCCAAGGTGGACGGCGTAGCACCGTACCGTTCGCTGAAAACGTCCATCATGGCCTCGATGATCGCCGTCCGGGCCAGCCCGGTCTGGCGGCGCAGCGGATCCACCCGCTTCTTGGCGCTGCGGGTGCCCTTGTCGGACAGCTTTTCCTTGCCGATCCGCAGGACCTCCACCATCTTGTCGGCGTCGATGTCGTAACTCATGGTGACGTGGTGGAGCATGCCGCCGTTGGCCAGGCGCTTCTGCGCTGCGCCGCCGATCTTTCCCTGGTCCGTGGCAATGTCGTTCAGCGGGATGTAAAAGGCATTGATGCCGAGGCGTTCCAGCGCCGCCATGACCCACGCGTCCAGGAAGGGGTAGGAGTCGGCGAAGCTCAGCCCGTCCACCAGGGTCTGCGGCAGGTAGAGCGAGTACGTGATGCAGTTGCCGGCTTCCATGAACATCGCTCCCCCACCGCTGATGCGCCGGACCACATTGATGCCGTGCCGTGCGACGCCGCCGGGGTCCACCTCGTTCTGCACGGACTGGAAGCTGCCGATGACCACGGACGGCTCCTGCCAGTCCCAGAACCGCAGGGTGGGGGTACGCTCCCCGGCGCCGACGGCCTCGGTCAGCACCTCGTCGAGGGCGACGTTGATCTGGGTGGGCAGCACCGTGGGTGCGATGATGTTCCACTCGTGGTCGCCCCACGACGTTGCCTTGGCCAGCGCGCGGCGGACGGTCACCGCCACGGCGTCGGCAGAGAAGCCGAACAGGACAGCACCGGCGGGCAGGGCGGCGGTGACGGCACTGGCAAGGTCGGCGGCAGGCGTGGAGTCCGGCAACCCGGTGAGCGCCCGGTTGATGTCCTCCAGGGCCTCGTCCGGCTCAAGGAAGAAGTCGCCGCTGACGGATACGTCGGCCAGAGCCCCGTCCACCACCGAGACGTCCACCACCACCAGTTTGCCGCCGGGAACCTTGTACTCGCCGTGCAGGCGCTGGCCGGTGGTGTGGTTGGCAGGAATGGATGAATCGGTCATACGTCCCATCCTGCCCCAGAAATCCGGGAGCCCGTTAACGCGGAAAAGCCCGCACCGTGACCGGTGCGGGCTTTCTGCAACAAGCTTGGGCGAAGGGAATTACTTCTTGCCGCCGAAGCCCTTGAAGCGAGCGTTGAAGCGCTCGACGCGGCCAGCAGAGTCCATGATGCGCTGCTTGCCCGTGTAGAACGGGTGGGACTCGGAAGAGATTTCGACGTCGATGACCGGGTAGGTGTTCCCGTCTTCCCACTCGATGGTCTTGTTGGAAGACACGGTGGAGCGGGTCAGGAACTTGGTGCCGGAGGCCAGGTCGTTGAAGACAACAGCTTCGTACTTCGGGTGGGTATCAGACTTCATAATTGGACCTTTGTTCGCGCAGCTGGATTTTGCCAGTTGCCAGGTATGAATGGGATGGCTGGCCGCTGTCGCATCAGCCGAAGCTGAAAAAGCAGGACAACCAGCTATCCATCATAGCCGATGCGGAGTGGCCTGACGAACGGGCGCTCCACCCGGCGGAGGACGCTCAGGCCCGGGCGCGCAGCTCCCAGAACGCCACAGCCGAGGCCGCCGCCACATTGAGCGAATCCACGCCGTTGCGCATGGGGATCTTCACGGCGAGGTCGACGGCGGCGAGGGTCTCCGCGCTCATGCCTGCGCCTTCGGTGCCAAGCACCAGGGCCAGCCTGTCCACGTTGCGCGAGGCGACGGCGTCGACATCCTCCGCGCCCGGCGTCAGCTCCAGTGCTGCCACGGTGAAGCCGTGGTCCTTGAGTACCTGGAGGTCTCCCGGCCAGTCCTGCAGGCGAGCCCACGGTACCTGGAACACCGTGCCCATGCTGACCCTGACACTGCGCCGGTACAGCGGGTCGCCGCAGCGGGGCGACACCAGGACAGCGTCGATGTCCAGGGCAGCCGCTGACCGGAAAATGGCGCCCACGTTGGTGTGGTCCACGATGTCTTCCAGCACGGCCACCCGGCGGGCCCCCGCCAGGATGTCCGGCAGCGGCACCGGTGCGGGGCGCTGCATGGCTGCCATGGCGCCGCGGTGCAGGTGGAAGCCCGTGATTTCCTCCAGGAGGGCTGCGGAACCGATGAAGGCAGGCACGTCCGGATACGCCTGGAAGACGTCCTCAAGGTCCGCCATCCACTTCTCGGCGAGGAAGAAAGAGCGCGGCCGGTGGCCTGCCGCCAGGGCGCGGCGAAGGACCCGGGAGGATTCTGCGATGTACATTCCCTCCGCCGGTTCGCGGAGTTTCCGCAGGTGCACGTCGGTCAGGGTGGTGTAGTCGCTGACGCGCGGATCGTCCGCGGATTCGAGGTAGTGGAAGGTCACCGGGTGATTATTTCAGCAGGTTGGCGATCATCACGACGAGGGCCACGATGCCCAGGCTGAAGATCACCGCGCGCAGCACCCGCGGCGAAAGCTTCCGGCCCACCTTCGAGCCCAGGAGCCCGCCGATGGTGGAACTGACCGCGATCAGCAGCACCACCAGCCAGTTGATCCGGTCGAAGGCGAAGAGCAGGTAGGAAATGGCGGCCACCATGTTCACGCCGAGGACCAGGATGTTCTTCATGGCGTTGGCGTTTTGGATGGTGCCGGTGAGGAACACCCCAAGGATGCCCACCAGCAGGATCCCCTGCGCAGCGACAAAATAGCCGCCGTACACGCCGGCCAGGTAGACCAGCACCAGCAGGAGGAGGCCGTGGCGCTTGTCCCGGACGGCGTGTTCGGGATTGGCCTCGCGGTTGCGCACCCAGTCCTGGAGCCGTGGCTGGAACACCACCATCAGCAGGGCCAGGACCAGCAGGACGGGCGCGACGTAGTGGAAGACCTTCTCGGGCAGGTGCAGCAGCAGCCAGGCCCCGGAGATGCCGCCCAGGACCGACGCCGGCAGCAGCCGCATGACCTGCCGCCCCCGGCCGGCGAGTTCCCGGCGGTAGCCGAAGGCCCCGGCGGCGGTACCGGCCACCAGGCCCATGGCGTTGCTCATGGAGGCAACGACCGGGGCTACGCCGAGCGTGATGAGCACGGGGAAAGTGACCAGGGTGCCCGAGCCGACTACCGCGTTGATGGTGCCGGCCCACAGACCGGCGATGAACACAATGATGCTGCTGAAGAGTTCCACGGCAGTTAGCGCAGGCCCGTACTAGCGGCGGGCAGTGGCGGTGTAGCGTCCCGCGTTTTCGGTGACCGCAAGCGGCAGGCCGAAGGTGGTGCTCAGGTGCTCTTCCGTCAGGACCCCCGTGATGGGGCCGGCCGCGACGACGCTGCCGTCGCGCAGGAGCATGGCATGCGTGAAGCCAGGCGGGACTTCCTCAAGGTGGTGCGTAACCAGCACCATGGCCGGCGCTGCCTCATCACGGGCCAGCTCGCCAAGCTTGTGGACCAGTTCCTCGCGGCCGCCCAGGTCCAGCCCGGCGCCCGGCTCATCCAGGAGCAGCAGTTCGGGGTCCGTCATGAGGGCCCGGGCGATCTGGACGCGCTTGCGCTCGCCTTCGGACAGCGTCGCGAACGTCCTGTTCAGCAGCGGGCCCATGCCCCAGTCGTTCAGGAGCCGGAAGGCGCGCCGTTCGTCGTCGCGCTCGTAGCCTTCACGCCAGCGGCCGGTGACGCCGTAGGCGGCGGTGACCACCACGTTGAGGACGTTCTCGTGCTCAGGAATCTGGGTGGCAAGGGCGGCCGAGGAAAGGCCGATGCGCGGCCGGAGTTCAAAGACGTCAACGCGGCCAAGGACTTCGTCGAGGATGCCCGCGGTGCCGCTGCTGGGGTGGAGGCGGGCTGCCGCGATCTGGAGGAGGGTGGTTTTGCCGGCGCCGTTGGGGCCAAGGATGACCCATCGTTCGCCTTCGTTGACCTGCCAGTCAACGTTGTCCAGCAGGGTCTTCTTGCCACGGACAACGCTGACGGAGTCCAGTTCCAGAACATCACTCATAGGAGTAGACACTAGGACAAAACGGAAGGTGACTGATAACCGGTGTGAAGGCTGCCTAACGGCCGGCGGCGGCGGGCGCGCAACGAATTCAAGCGACCCGACCACCGCTGACTAAGATTGCAGGCATGACTTCGAACGTGACTGCGGTCAGCTATGGCCTGAATGTGACCCCGACCGGGCTGGACCAGCTGCGTTCCACCCTTGCAGCGCATGGCGCCCAGGTGCTGTCCGAGTCCGCCTCCGGCGACGACCGGTACCAGGTCCGGGTCCTTGACCTGGCCCTGCAGGACGCAACCGCCGCAGGCCTGGCCGCGCTCCGTCGTGCAGTCGCGGAAGCGTCGGACCCGGGCTTTGATACCGCCCTGGTCCCGGCCGCGCTTCGGGCAGCATCCCGGAAGCTGCTCATCATGGATGTGGACTCCACCCTGATCCAGCAGGAGGTCATCGAGCTCCTGGCCGCCTATGCCGGGAAGCGGGAGGAAGTGGCCGCCGTTACGGAAGCAGCCATGCGGGGGGAACTGGATTTCGCCCAGAGCCTGCACGCCCGGGTGGCGGTGCTCGCGGGGCTGCCCGCCGACGTCGTCCATTCCGTCCGCAACGAAGTAAAGCTCAGTGAAGGGGCCGATGAGCTGGTAGCCGCCTTCAAGGCCGCAGGCCACACCGTGGCTGTTGTCTCCGGCGGCTTCAACCAGGTCCTTGAGCCGATCGCCGGGGACCTGGGCCTGGACTACTGGCAGGCCAACGAACTGGAAATCGTCGACGGCGTGCTGACCGGCAGGGTCCTCGGCGCCGTGGTGGACAGGGCCGCCAAGGAAAAGTACCTGCGGGAGTGGGCTGCAGCCGAGGGCATTGCGCTCGAGCACACCATTGCCGTGGGTGACGGCGCCAATGACCTGGACATGCTGGGCGCCGCGGGGATCGGGGTGGCGTTCAACGCCAAGCCGGCCGTCCGCGCCGTGGCCGATGCCGCCCTGAACATGCCGTACCTGGACGCGGTCCGCCACGTCGCCGGGGTATGACCCCCATAACGCCTTAAGCAAAGTGGCCCCCTCCGCCGGATTACCCGGCGAGGGGGCCCTCTGCGCGCTGCTGCTAGTTGGAAGCCTCCCGGGCGCCCTTGCCGAAGTAGTCGGCTCCGCCGGCGTATTCGGTGTGGCCTGACTCGACGTCGGCCGTCGCCATGCCTGCCACTACCTGGGCGAACTCCTCCACGGAGTACAGCTTCCCGGCTTCAGCGCGGCGGGCCTCAATGGCGCCCGGCGTGGAGCGGTCCAGCAGCGTGGCCGTGACCGTTCCCTCAATCATGTCGCCGGACACAACCACCAGGGAGATGCCTTTGTCCGCCAGGTTGGGGATGAGTTCGCGCAGGGCGTCCTCACCGGCGCGCTTGCTGCGGGCCACCGGCTCGTAGGCGGGCATGGTGGGAACGCTGTTGATGAAGTGCGCCTGGTGGCTGGTGACGAACACCACGCGGGAGCCCTCCTTCATCAGCGGAACGGCGGCGTTGAGCATGTTGATCTGCGCGTCGCGGTTCAGCTTGAGGGCGTAGTCCTCGCCCATGCCGGTCTCCATGCCGCCCGAGGCATTCAGGACCAGGAGGTCCAGGGACCCGAAGTTCTCCATGGCGGCGCTGGCCAGTGCCTGCACGCCTTCCTGGGTGGTGAGGTCGGCGCCGATGGCTACGGCGCGGCCACCGGCGGCTTCGATGCCCTGGACCACCTTGTTGGCGCGGGGCGCCTTCTGGCGGTAGTTCACCACGACGGCGGCGCCCTCCGCAGCGAGGATCTTGGCTACGTCCGCGCCGATGCCCCGGGATGATCCGGTGACAATGGCTGTCTTGTTGTCCAGCAGTCCCATGCATGCTTCCTTTGTTCGAAACGTCTAAGTCGGTGTGGTCTGCAGTCCATCATGCCAGCGGCGATGGCCGAATCCGTTGTCCAACCTCCACAAATAAGGGTCCGCCGGCTGGTTTCCTGCAGGGTGGTCAGGCAGTGGTCAGTGGCCCATGCCCAGGCCGCCGTCCACCGGGATGACGGCTCCGGAGATATAGGCGGCTTCGTCGCTGGCGACCCAGCGGACCACGTTGGCCACCTCGGAGGCTTCGGCGAAGCGTCCGGCGGGGATGCTGGAAAGGTAGTCCTTCTGGGTGGCTTCGGGCAGTTCTGCGGTCATGTCCGTGTTGATGAATCCCGGAGCCACCACGTTGGCGGTGATGCCGCGCGAACCCAGCTCCCGGGTCAGCGATCGGGCGATGCCCACCAGGCCGGCCTTGGACGCGGAGTAGTTGATCTGGCCCGGTGCGCCGTAGAGGCCGGAAACCGACGAGATGAGGACCACGCGGCCCTTGCGGAGCCGGATCATTCCCTTCGACGCCCGCTTGATGACGCGGAAGGCGCCGGTGAGGTTGGTGTCGATAACGGAGGTGAAGTCGTCCTCGCTCATGCGCAGCAGCAGGGTGTCCTTGGTGATGCCGGCGTTGGCCACCAGGACTTCCACGGGACCGTGGGCAGCTTCCACTTCCTTAAAGGCAGCGTCCACGGATGCCTCATCGGTGACGTCCGCCTTGACCCCGAGGATTCCCTCGGGCAGTTGGGTTTCGCTGCGGTAAGTTACCGCCACCTTGTCGCCGTTGGCAAGGAATGCCTCCGCGATGGCCAGGCCGATTCCGCGGTTGCCGCCGGTGACCAGGACGCTGCGGGGTGCGGAAGCTGTTTCAGTCATAGAGGGCTCCATTGTTCTGCGGCAGGCTGCGCCGCGGTAGGAAGGGTGTGGTTTGGGCTGCCTCCGATCTTAGCGGCAGCGGCACATCCTTCGCCGCAGACTGCATATCGGGTTTGGGTGGCACTGCCGATGGTGCGAGAATTAAGGGAAGCCTTTGGAGCGTGATCAATCACCGTGACCCTTGAAAACCATGCGGGACATTCCGCGCCCGAAGAACCGGGCCGGTTCTCGGGCGACAGCGAGGTCCACAGCATTACGGACGCTGCAGGCGCGCACTCGGAAGACATGCGCCAGCGGATGATCAAATATGCCCTGGCCATGGGCATCCGCATGGTGTGCCTGATCATGATCTTCGTGGTTGACGGCTGGTTCAAGATTATTGCGGTGGCCGGCGCGGTCTTCCTGCCCTGGATTGCCGTGGTGATCGCCAACGGCAGCGACAAGGCCGAAACGCCAAGCGACCTGCTGCTGGACTCCGCTCCCCTGGCCGAAATAGAAAGCCCCGTCCAGCAGGACAGCGGCGACGAACCGGGAAGTGCCGTGCTGCAGGGCGAACTGGTCAAGGACGAGGAAACAGAACCGGAAGAGGAGCGGCAGGCACCATGAGCATCTTCGATTTCGCAGCGGGTTCCGACCTGTCATCGGAAACCGGCGCCATGTGCTCACGGAAGGCATGCCGCGCCCAGGCGTCCTGGGAGCTCCTCTGGAACAATCCCAAAATCCACTCCCCCGAGCGGCGCAAGAGCTGGCTGGCCTGCCCCGAGCACCGGGAGTGGCTGGAAGACTACCTGCAGACCCGTGGCCTGTGGAAGGAAACCCGCGCCCTGGACCTGGGCGGCGCGGATTCCATGGAGCAGGACATCTGAATGTACCGTTTCCTCTTTTCCAGCAAGTGGCTGGGCTATCTCCTGCTGGCCGCCGTCTTTGCCACCGCATGCGTCTTCCTGGGCCGCTGGCAGATGGACCGCCGCGCCGAGACCCTCGCCGAAATCAACCGCGTGGTGAGCAACTACTCGGCAACGCCCATTCCCTTCGCCCAGGCCCGCGACCAGTTCGCCCAGCTGGACCCGGCCAAGGAATGGACACAGGTTGAGCTGAAGGGCACGTACGATGCCGCCGGGCAGAGGATCGTCCGCAACCGCCCGCTCAACGGGCAGCCCGGCTACGAGGTAGTGGTCCCCTTCCGCCTGGCCACAGGCGAAACCGTCGTGATCGACCGTGGCTGGCTGCCCATCGGAAACAGGAATCCGGGCAGTCCTGACTCCGTGCCGGCCCCTCCTACCGGTGAGGTGACCGCCGTCGTCCGTTTGAAGCATGGCGAGCCGGAACTGCAGCGTGGGGCGCCCGAGGGGCAGTTGGCATCCATCGACCTACCCACCTATGCCGCGCAGCTGGGTTATCCCTTGATGACGGGCGCGTACGGCCAGCTTGCTTCGGAGACGCCCCCGGCGGCGGAGATGCCCGTGGCGTTTCCCAAACCGTCCACGGACGAGGGAACGCACCTGTCCTATTCGCTGCAGTGGTTCGCCTTCGGGGTCCTGATGTTCGTGGGCTTCGGCTACGCGGCCCGGCAGCAGGCGCGCAACGCTGCGATCGACGCAGAAGATGAGGAAGAGGTGCTGCCTGATGGCACCGTCCACTCCGCCGTCCCTGCCGCCCGCCGCCGGCCGGAACCGCGCAAGCGGAAGAAGGCGACGGCCGAGGAAGAGGAAGACGCCCTGCTGGACGCGCAGGGGTACTGAGACGTGACGGAGTACGACGGCGGCCCGGTCGCCTTGGTGCGCTCAGCCCTGGTGGCGGCCGGCGTCGGCGACACCGTGCGTTGTTTTCCGGCCGGGGTACCCACAGCGGCCGCAGCAGCCCAGGCGCTGGAATGCGATCTTGCCGCCATCACCAACAGCCTTATCTTTGACCTCGGCGGAGAGCCTCTGCTGATCCTCGCCAGCGGCGCCGCCAGGGTGGACACTGCGCTGGTGGCAGCGCAGCTCTGCACCGGCAAAATCCGCCGTGCCACTCCGCGCTTCGTCCTGGAACACACGGGCCAGGAGGTGGGCGGCGTAGCCCCGGTAGGCCACCCTAAAAAGATCAGGACGCTGCTGGACGAGTCCCTGCAGGCCCACGGGCTGCTGTGGGCAGGAGCGGGTGACCACCACTCGATGTTCAGCATCAGCTATCGGGACCTCCTCCGCATTACCGGAGCCCGGGAACTGGCGGTGCGCTAGGCCAGGGTGATCAGGTCCAGGTAGTCCTCGTTCCAGAGGTCTTCCACCCCATCCGGGAGCATGACAACCCGTTCGGGGTTCAGGGCTTCGACCGCACCTTCATCGTGGCTGACCAGGACGACGGCGCCGGTGTAGTTGCGGAGGGCACCGAGGATTTCTGCGCGGCTGGCGGGGTCCAGGTTGTTGGTGGGCTCGTCGAGGAGGAGGACGTTGGCGCTTGAGGCCACGATGGTGGCGAGGGCCAGGCGGGTCTTCTCCCCACCGGAGAGCACGCCTGCGGGCTTGTCGACGTCGTCACCGGAGAACAGGAACGAGCCCAGGATGCCGCGGACCTCGGCGTCCTTCATGTCCGGCGCGGCGGAGCGCATGTTTTCCAGGACGGTGCGGTCGTGGTCCAGCGTTTCGTGCTCCTGGGCGTAGTAGCCAACTTTGAGGCCGTGGCCGGGGATGACCTCGCCGGTGTCGGGGCTGTCTACACCGGCGAGCATACGCAGCAGGGTGGTCTTGCCGGCACCGTTGAGGCCCAGGATTACTACCTTGGAGCCACGGTCGATGGCCAGGTCCACATCCGTGAAGATCTCCAGCGACCCGTAGGACTTGCTGAGGCCGTCCGCGGTGAGCGGCGTCTTGCCGCAGGGTGACGGGTCCGGGAACCGCAGGGCTGCCACGCGGTCCTGCTCGCGGACAGCTTCCAGTCCGCTGAGCAGCCGTTCAGCGCGTTTGGCCATGTTCTGCGCGGCGACCGCTTTGGTGGCCTTCGCCCGCATTTTGTTGGCTTGGTCCATGAGGACCTGTGCCTTCTTTTCGGCGTTGGCCCGTTCACGTTTCCGGGCGCGCTCGTCAGTTTCCCGCTGCAGGAGGTAGCGCTTCCAGTCCATGTTGTAGAAGTCGATCTGGGCGCGGTTGGCGTCCAGCAGGAACACCTTGTTCACGGTGGCTTCCAGCAGGTCGGTGTCGTGGCTGATCACGATGAGGCCGCCCTGGTGGTTCTTCAGGAAGTCACGCAGCCAGGCGATGGAATCGGCGTCGAGGTGGTTGGTCGGTTCGTCCAGGAGCATCGTCTCGGCGTCCGAGTACAGGATGCGGGCAAGCTCCACGCGGCGCCGCTGTCCGCCGGAGAGCGTCTTGAGTGGCTGGTTCAGCAGCCGGTCAGGGAGGGCAAGGTTGGAACAAATCGACGCGGCTTCTGCCTCGGCCGCGTAACCGCCGGCCGCCAGGAACTCGGATTCCAGCCGGTCGTACCGGTTCATAGCCTTGCGCTGGACGTCGGCGTCCTCGCTCGCCATTTCGTCGTGCGCCTTGCGCAGTTTGCCGACGACAACGTCCAGGCCGCGGGCGGAAAGGATCCGGTCGCGCGCCAACTGCTCCATGTCGGGCGTCCGCGGGTCCTGGGGCAGGTAGCCGATTTCGCCGCTGCGGGTCACCTTGCCGGCGGCGGGCAGGCCTTCGCCGGCAAGAACACGGGTCAGCGTGGTCTTGCCCGCGCCGTTCCGGCCCACCAGGCCGATCTTGTCCCCTTTGTCGATGCGGAAGCTCACCTGGTCCATGAGGAGCCGGGCACCGGCGCGCAGTTCAAGATCCTGGACAGTAATCACAGCAGGTAAGGCCTTTCACAACAGGGAACGCCACGGTCCGCGCACTGGGTGCGAAGGGACGCTGGGGCAGAGTGGCCGGAGAACGGCACAATCCAGTCTACCGTCCGCAGGACCACGCCAGTTTCAGCAGCAGAAACTTTCCGGCAGCCCGTGATTGGTGCCGTGCGCTTAACTGCGGGCTGCGCCATGGAGGTTAAAGCAGAATGGGGTCATGGAATTCGATCGGCTGCTTCAGATCCGGCGTATTTACGCACAGCCGGCCGCACTGGAGCTGCCCCGCGGCCGGGAGATCGCCGCACGCTGGCCGGATGCCGAGGTGGTGCTGGTGGACAACCACTGGAACATCCCGGATCTGCACGGGGACGAAACCAACGTGCCGCGCTGGTCGCGGATCAAGACAGAGGCGCTGGTCCTGGGCATCAAAAAGTCGCTGGCCGTCAAACCAAACGGCCGTTCGGCGGACTTCATTGCCCCCTCCACGGCGAACGGTTGCGCCATGGCGTGCGCCTACTGCTACGTTCCAAGGCACAAGGGCTACAGCAATCCCATGACCGTGTTCGCCAATATTGATCAGATCGCACGAACGCTCGAACGGCACGCCACCCGCCAGGGGCTGAAGCTCGAGCCCAACCAGTGTGACCCGGAACTGTGGGTCTACGACATCGGCGAGAACAGCGACTGCTCCGTTGACGCGCTGATCAGTGACAACGTCGAAGAGCTTGTGGGGCTCTTCCGCGAACTGCCCAACGCCAAGCTGTCGTTCGCTACCAAGTTCGTCAACCCGGCCTTGCTGGCCTGGGACCACGGCGGCCACACACGGATCCGCTTTTCCCTGATGCCGGCCGGCCTGGCCAAGTCCATCGACGTCCGGACGTCACCGTGGCGGAACGGATGGCGGCAATCAATGATTTCGTTGCCGCCGGCTATGAAGTGCACGTGAACTTCTCCCCTGTCATCATCACCGACACGTGGCTTGCCGACTGGGAGGAGTTGCTCCGCCAGCTCGACGGCACCCTGACGCCCGCAGCGAAGACCCAGCTCGCGGCGGAGGTCATTTTCCTGACCCACAATGAGCAGCTGCACGAGGTCAACCTTGGCTGGCATCCGCAGGCGGAGAATGTCCTGTGGCGGCCCGGACTTCAGGAACCGAAGACCTCATCGAACGGTTTCAACAACGTGCGCTACCACTCCCGTGCCAAGGCGGGCTACGTTCGGCAGCTGGCCCGGCTCATTGAGGACATCACCCCGTACTGCCGCATCCGCTACGCGTTCTGAAGTGCGCGCCCGGCACCCGTCAGTGCTTATGCACTTCGGGCCCATGTCCGCCGGCGTTCCCGGTCGGCGCGGCGATTTCTTCAGTGCTGCCCTTCGCCTTGCCGAACGGCAGCACTTTAAGGAGCGGGCCCACAACGGCCAAAACGACGAGGCCCCAGGCGAGGCCCACGACCGATGAGCACAGCGTGTCTACCAGCCAGCCCAACAGACCGCCAACAACCGCGACCTCCGCAACCGGTTGTTCGATGGCATGGATCAGGTCATACGGCGCGTGCCAGCCGAGGTCATGTGCCCCCTGGACCATGATGTGGCCACCGACCCACAGCATGGCGATGGTTCCGATGAAGGTGATCGCGGCCAGCACGGCCGGCATTCCCCGCACCAGCAGTGCACCAGTGCGCTTGGAACGGGCCGAATCCTTTGCGGCCAGGTGCACGCCGATGTCGTCCATCTTGACGATCAGCCCGACCGCGCCGTAAACGAGCACTGTGATGGCGAACGCCACCAGGACCAGGATGAATGCGCGCACCCACATCGATTCGGCCGCCACCTCGTTCATGGAGATGACCATGATTTCGCAGGACAGGATGAAGTCGGTGGTGATGGCACCCTTGACGACCTTCGCCTCTGCATCCGGTCCCCGCTCTACTGCCGGCGCTTCTTCGTCCTCATGGTGGCCGCCGCGGAACTTGTGCCACACCTTCTCCGCGCCTTCGTAGCAGAGGTAGGTACCGCCCAGCATGAGGATGAACGGAATGATCCCCGGGACGAAGGCGCTGATAAGCAGCAGGGCCGGGAGGATGATGAGGAGCTTGTTGCGGATGGAGCCCCAAAAGATCTTCTTGATCATGGGCAGTTCGCGTGACGGGTCCGCGCCCGAGACGTACTGCGGCGTGACGGCTGCGTCGTCAATCACGACGCCGGCAGCCTTGGCCCCGGCCTTGGCGGCGCCGGCAGCGACGTCGTCCACTGAAGCGGCCGCGATGCGGGCCAGCGCTGCGACGTCATCCAGCAGGGCGACCAGGCCGCCGCTCACAGGTCAACCCCGCGCTGCTTGTGGCCGGAGCGTTGGGTATCGAAGGAAGGGTGCGTGATGGGCATGTTCGGAGTATATTGCAGCCCGCCTGCGGCTCAGCCCTTCTTCAGTTCCTCCGCGAACATCACAATGATGCCGCTGGGGCCGCGAACGTACGTGAGTTTGTATACGTCACCGTAGGTCGCGACTCCCCGCAGGGGGTGGCAGCCGTGCCTTGCGGCGATTCCAAGTGCCTCGTCGATACTGTCGACGGAGAAGGCCACGCGGTGCATGCCGATTTCGTTGGGCAAGGTGGGAGACGTCTCGATTGCGTCCGGATGGATGTACTCGAAGAGTTCGAGCCGGCCGTTGCCATCCGGCGTTTGAAGCAACGCGATCCTGGCGTGGTTTCCGTCGAGGCCTACGGCGGTGTCGGCCCACTCCCCGCTGACCGTGTCCCGGCCCATGACTGTGAGTCCCAGGTCGGTGAAGAATGAAATTGCCGCTTCCAGGTCCCGGACTGCAATACCGACGTTCTCGAGTTTGATGGGCATGCGGCACACGTTACCAAGGCTGCTGCCGCGAGGCACTCAATTCCGCCCGTTCTCCGCCACCTTGGACAGCGTGAAGATCCCGTAGCGCATGGCACCGGACCGGTAGGCCAGTATCAGGCGCGGAATGCTCAGGACGAAGATGCCGTTGCGTGCGCCAAGGCCGAGGCGGCGTGTCTCCGGGTCCAGGAGGAAGGCCTTCACGACCCTGCCGGCGCAGATCATCCACGTGCGGGCGACGCGCCTGCTCACATCCTCATAGCCGGTGACCGTAAAGCCGGCCGCCGCTGCCATCGCCTCATATTCCTCGCGCGTGCCCATTGAGGGCAGGCGTCCTTCGCGGCAGATAGGCTCGAGCAGGTGGCGGACCTTCCAACCCGCGGCACCGGCCTCCGCCAGCCACGCGCAGACGACAAAGCGGCCGCCGGGCGACAACACACGGTTCGCCTCCGCGAAGAACCTGGACTTATCGACCATATGTTCGCTCGACTCGATCGACCAGGCCGCCTCGGCCGAGGAATCGGCCAGCCCATTGTCGAGCCAGTCGCGGACCTGAATGTCCACCTCCGGTACATGACGGGCAGCGGCGTAACGGGCCTGCTCGTGGGAAAGCGTGAAGCCCGTAACGCGGACCCCGCGGCCCGCCGCGAGCCGTCGTACGGTGGAGCCGTAGCCGCAGCCTATGTCAACGCACGCCTGACCGGGCATGAGTTCCAGCCGGTCGGCGACTGCGTCGACCAGCGCCTCGACAGCCTCGCCGGCCGTTTCGCGGCCCGTCGTCCACAGTCCGTGATGCACGTGGTCGCCCCACAACCGGCGGTAAACCGGATCAAGCTCGTCGTAGTGGTCCGCGACCGCCACGGCGTCTTGGGAAATATCGGGGACGATCACGCGATCACGCTACAGCCGCGTTGATGCCACCGGAAGATGCAGGTTGTGCCCAGCCCAACGCAGCCGGGGGCCGCTTTAGTGGATCCCCTACAAAATGGTGCCTGTTCCGCCCCGGTAGCGTCGGCTGTACATTAGATTCCGCTTGTACAACCCCGACAGGACCACCATGAGCAACACCGGCACCACTTCCAAGAACACCCAGCGGGCGGCGCGCCGCCGCTGGAACGGCACCGACCTCGGGCTGATCGCCGTTTTCGCGGCCCTCGTGGCCGGCGCGGCACTGGTGCCGGGACTGGCACTGAACGGCTTCGGCGTCCCGATCACCTTCCAGACCCTCGCGGTGATGCTCACCGGACTGGTGCTGGGCCCCGCCCGGGGCTTCGCCGCCGTCGGGCTTTACACGATCCTTGGCCTGGCCGGCCTGCCCATCTTCAGCCAGGGCCGCAGCGGCCTGGGCATCCTTGCCGGGCCCTCCGCCGGCTACATCATCGCGTTCCCCATTGCCGCGGGCGTGGTGGGCTGGCTGGCGACCATCGTCGTCAGGCGCACCACGAAGGCCCGGGCACTCTGGTTCTTCCTGGCTGCCACGCTCACCAGCATCGTGGTTGTGCACACGCTGGGCATCTTGGGCATCGCGCTGAACTCCAAGGCCACTGTGGAGCAGGCTTTCGTGAGCGACCTGATCTTCTACCCGGGCGACATCATCAAGAACCTTCTCGCCGCCGCGATCGCCGTCGCCCTCCACCGCGCCTTCCCGGACGTCCTGGTCCGCCGGGTACGCCGCCGCGGCGTCGCGGCTGAAAGCGCCTAGGACCCCCGCCATGCCCGCAGTGACCTTTGACCAGGTGGCCGTCGCCGTCGAACGGGAAAACTCCCCGCACCCCAAAATCCTCCTCAATGGCATCAGCCTCCGGCTGGAGGAAGCACGCGTGGGCGTGATCGGGGCGAATGGTTCCGGCAAGTCCACGCTGCTGCGCCTGGTCAACGGGCTCGTCCAGCCCACCGGCGGGACCGTTACGGTCGACGGCGACGACACCGTGCGTGCCGTCCGCAAAGTCAGGCGCACCGTGGGTTTCGTGTTCACCGACCCCCTCTCCCAACTCGTGATGCCCACCGGCCGGGAAGACGTGGAACTGTCCCTGCGCCGTTCGGTCCGGAACGGAAGCGAACGGCGCAGCCAGGCCGAAGCGGCACTGGAGCGCCTTGGCCTCCTGCACCTGGCGGACCAAAGTATCTACGAGCTGTCCGGCGGCGAACGGCAGCTGATGGCACTGGCCGCCGTGCTCGCGGTCAACCCGGCACTGCTGGTCCTGGACGAGCCCTCCACCCTGCTGGACCTGCGGAACCGCGAACTGCTCCGCAGGACCCTGGCGAACCTTGACCAGCAGATCATCATGTCCACCCACGACCTTGACCTGGCCCTGGAGATGGACCGCGTCCTGGTTATCCAGGAGGGCCGGGTGGCGTTCGACGGTGCCCCGGCGGAGGCGGTGGCGGCCTACCGGGCGTGGTGCCTGCAGTCCTTCGACCCGGCAGGACGGGATACGCAATGAGGGGCCACGGGTTCCTCCTGGCCAACTACGTGCCGGGCGACTCCCTGGTGCACCGTGCACCGCTGGCACTGAAGTTCCTCCTGGTTCTTGCCTGCGGCCTGGTCTCCTTCGTCATCGTTGACTGGCGCCTCTCTGCGGCCGTCCTGGGCATCCTTACCGGCCTGTTCCTGGCAAGCGGTGCCGGGTTGAAGCTGCTGTGGCGGGCAGTGCGGCCCCTGGCGCCGGTACTGCTGGTCATCGGGCTGTTCCAGTGGTGGCAGCTGGGTGGCCCGACCGCCGCCCGGATTGTCTTGAACATCCTGGTCTGCGTCGTTGCGGCGTCCCTGCTGACGGCGACCACCCCGGTACAGAGGCTGCTGGATGGCGTGGTGCAGGTCTCCCGCCCATTCACGAGGTTTGGGGCCGATCCCGAGCGTTTCGCCCTCACCATCGGCATCATGCTCCGGAGCATCCCCTTCATCGCGGGAACCTTCGCCGACGTCCGTGATTCAGCCAGGGCGCGCGGCCTGGAACGGAATCCGCGGGCGCTGGTCCTGCCGGTCTTCATCACCTCTGTTGCCTACGCCAGGCAGACCGGTGAGGCGCTCGCCGCCCGCGGGCTGGGTGAACCAGAGGACTAGGGCGGCGAAGGACCAACGCGGCGGACCAACTCAGCTGGAGGTCAGGCGTCTGCCAGCAACCGGTACTCCAGCAGCGCCGCGGTTCCCATGCCGCCCGCCATGCTGATCATGGCCAGCGCCAAAGCCCCGGGATTCGCGGACCGCCGTGCCTGCGCCAGGAGCCGGGTGACCAGGACGGACCCGGAGGCGCCGTAGGCGTGGCCCAGTGCGAGGGCACCGCCGTCGAGGTTCACGCGGGCGGGTTCAATCCCCAGCTCGTCCAGGCACGCAAGTGTCTGCGACGCGAACGCCTCGTTGAATTCCACCAGCTCCACGTCGCGGGCCACTACACCGGCGTCGGCCAGCACCTGACGCGCCGCCGGGACAGCACCGATCCCCAACAGCTTCGGATCGACGCCCACCGTCGCCGTACCCCGCAGCAGCAGACCGTCACGAACGCCGAGTTCACGCGCCCGGTGCAGGGAGGTGATGACGACGGCGGAGGCGCCGTCCGCGTCGAAGCAGGAGTTCCCGGCGGTGACAGTTCCTCCGGGTACGAAGGCAGCAGGAAAGCGGGCCATGATTGCCGGGGTCAGGCCGCTCCGCGGCCCGCCGTCGACGGAGACGGGGCCGGCGGCGGTGTCCAGGGGCACCAGCTCGGCCTCGAAGCGCCCGTCCCGGATGGCCGCGAGGGCTTTCCGGTGGCTGGCGAGGGCGAATTCGTCCTGGCGGTCCCGGCCCACGCCGTACTCCCCCGCTACGGTTTCGGCGGCAAAACCCATGTCCGGATCGCCAAAGCCTGCCGGCACAAACTGGGCGCGGCGGTAGAACTCCAGGCCGCCGTCGTCCGTCCTGTTCGCCCGCACGGGGGCGGTGCTGGTGCTTTCCACTCCCCCGGCCAGAAACACCTGGCTGCCGCCTGCTGCCACCAGCCGCGCGGCCAGTGCAATGGCATCAAGGCCTGAACCGCATTGCCGGTCCACCGTGATGCCGGGGACCGTGACCGGAAGTCCCGCTTCCAGCAGGGCGAGCCTGGCCACGTTGCCGCCGCCACCCACAGCGTTGCCAATGACGACATCGGCAACGGACGCCGGATCCAGTTCCAGCCCTTCGACAAGCGCCCGCAGCACCGGCGCCAGGAGCTCATGGGCCCGCAGCGTCCGCAGGGCACCGTTGACGGGGCACACCGGGGTCCGGCGCGCCGCAATGATCACCGGGCGGCGTTCAGGCGGCAGCAGCTCAGCCACCAAGGGCACGCACCCTGGGGTCCCGGGTATCGATCCAGTCCAGCAGCAGGTTCCGGCTGACCTTTCCGCGGTCCGTGGCTGGGAGCTCGGACAGCAGGTAGTACTGCAGCGGGCGTTTGTGCCGGGACAGGATGTCCTCCAGGCCCGCGCGCAGCTGCGTGGCTGTAAGCCCGCCATGGGATGCCACGACGCCGGCTACAACGCGCTGGCCGCGGAGGTCATCCGGCATGCCCGCGGCAACGGCTGCCGCGACGCCGGGAACTGCCGCGAGGGCCAGCTCCACCTCGTGCGGATACACATTGCGCCCGGCCGTGAGGATCATGTCCGCGCGCCGCCCAAGGATATGCAGCTCACCGTCCGCCAGGTACCCCTGGTCCCCGACGGAGTACCACCGGCCGAAGGAACGCAGGGCTTCGCCGTCGTCGCCCCAGAGGTAGCCGTTGCTGACCATGCCGCTGCGCACGCAGATGTTGCCGTACCCGCCGTCGGCGACTTCCCCGCCCTGGTCATCCAGTATGCGCACGTCGACACCGGGAAAAGGCCGGCCGATTCCGGTGCCGCCTGCGGTGGCTCCCTGGCCGGGCGCCAGGCCCTGCCCGGAGACGAAACTCAGTTCGGAGGCACCGTAGTACTCGTAGATGGTGGCGTTGGGCGCCCAGCGCCGGGCCGCCTCAAGGGTCCTGGCGTCCAGCTTGGAGCCGGCGCAGATGATGGTGCGGATTCCGGAGGCATCAACGCATCCCGTCATCCCGCGTTCGCTGAGCATCCGCAGCATGGTGGGCACCAGCACCAGCCGGGTGACCCGGTCGTGCGTGATGGCGGCGTGGACGGCTCCGACGTCGAAGGTCTCCAGCGTCTGGAATTCGGATCCCGCGTAAAGGCATTCGGCGAGGGCGTACAGGTTGAGGCTGGCCGCCAGCGGTCCGGGGGCAAGGGTGACGTCGTCCTGGCGGAGCCCAAAGAATTCGATCGAGGCGTCGAAGGACTGCTGCCAGGACCGCCGCGAGCGGGTGAAGGCTTTGGGGACGGATGTGGTCCCGGAGGTGAGTCCGATCAGGAAGCTGGAATCCGGCGGACCGTCCGCCAGGGCGTCGTCCGGCGATACCGGGGCCGCATCGGCGCAGGCCTCGACCCTTTGGACAATGTCCTCCTGCAGCTGCACCGGCCATGCAGGATCCAGGACCGCACACTGGCGGCTCCCGGCCACCGCGGCGGTGAATTTCGCTGCAAAGCCTACGGAGTTGGACTCGCACAGGGTGGTGACGGACTTCGTCTCCGGCACCAGCGCAGCGGCTGAATTCCGCAGTTCCTCCCAGTCCAGGCGCTGCCCCGCGACCACGACGGCGGTGTGGTGCGGCCGCTGCTCCGCCCAGCGCTGGATTCTGTTGAGGAAAGGCACGGACCAACTTTACCGGCCAGCCCGGATTGAGCCGGCGGCCCGGGGGTATTGTGACGTTATGAGTTTCAATGACAACGTGCAGCTTGATCCCAGCCAGGTCCAGGACCGCCGGGGTATGGGGACGGGGCTGAAAGTCGGCGGCGGCATCGGCGGCGGCCTGGTGCTGCTCGTTGCGCTCCTGCTGGGCATCAACCCCAACATGCTCGGCGGCCTGGTGGACAACGGTTCCGGCGGACAGTCGCAGGGCACGGCGCCGGCCTGCAGCACGGGAGCGGACGCGGACGCCCGCCTCGACTGCAGGATCACCGGCACAGTGAACAGCCTCAACGCGTTCTGGCCCGGCTACCTGAAGCAGTACAACGTCCAGTACCCGCGGCCGGAGGCAGTCATCTTCAGCGGCAGCACCAATACAGGATGCGGGGCGGCCACCTCGGAGGTAGGGCCCTTCTACTGCCCCACGGACACCACCGCCTACTTCGATCCGGGCTTCTTCCAGGAACTCGTGGACCGGTTCGGCTCCTCGGGCGGCCCGCTGGCCCAGGAGTATGTGGTGGCACACGAGTTCGGCCACCACGTCCAGAACCTGCTGGGGGACCTGCAGCGCGCGCAGCAGGATCCGCAGGGGCCGGAGTCCGGTTCGGTGCGCACCGAGCTCCAGGCTGACTGCTATGCGGGCCTCTGGGCCAAGTACGCCTCCACCACTCCGGATCCCGCCACCGGCAAGCCCTACCTGGAGCCCCTCACCCAGCAGGATGTGAACGACGCGTTGTCCGCGGCAGCATCCGTGGGTGACGACCGGATCCAGAAGGCGGCCACGGGGCGGGTCTCCCCCGAAGGCTGGACCCACGGCTCCAGTGAAGAACGGCAGCGCTGGTTCTCCCGCGGCTACCAGTCCGGGGACATCAAGCAGTGTGACACCTTCAGCGCAGCAACCCTCTAACCCCGGTTCACCCCCATCGATTGCTCCGTAACGGCCCTTTTGGCACCCCAAAACGGCAGTTACGGAGCAATCGATGAGCCAACGACAACGGCGGGCNGGCCCGCCGTCGTCGTACTTTAGATGTTGAAGCCGAGGGCCCGCATCTGGTCCTTGCCGTCGTCGGTGATCCGCTCGGGACCCCATGGCGGCATCCATACCCAGTTCAGCCGCCAGTCGTCCACGACGCCGTCCAGCGCCTGCCCCACCTGCTCTTCAAGCACATCGGTGAGCGGGCAGGCGGCGGTGGTGAGCGTCATGTCGATCAGGAGCGCGCCGTCCTCATCGGAGTACTTCAGGCCGTACAGCAGCCCGAGGTCCACCACATTAACGCCAAGCTCAGGGTCGATGACGTCCTTGAGCGCCTCTTCGACGTCCTCCAGGGCCGTGCGGCCCGGCTTGATTTCGGTCATGACAAGTCCTAACTAGGCCTGTACTGCGGCTTCGGCCGCGATGGTAGCTGCGCCGGCGCCCTTTGCGTAACGGTCGTAGCCCTCTTCCTCGAGGCGGTCGGCAAGCTCGGGGCCGCCCTCCTCGACAACCTGGCCATCCACGAACACGTGGACGAATTCAGGCTTGATGTAGCGCAGGATGCGCGTGTAGTGGGTGATGAGCAGCGTGCCCATGTTCCCCTCGGCGTGTGCCCGGTTGACGCCCTCGGAGACGATCTTCAGCGCGTCCACGTCCAGGCCGGAGTCAGTCTCGTCCAGCACGGCGAACTTGGGCTTGAAGAGCTCCAGCTGGAGGATCTCCACGCGCTTCTTCTCACCGCCGGAGAAGCCTTCGTTGACGTTGCGCTGGGCGAAGTCGGCGTCGATCCGCAGCTTCTCCATGGCGTCCTTGACGTCCTTGGTCCAGGTACGCAGCTTGGGTGCTTCGCCGTCGATGGCGGTCTTGGCGGTGCGCAGGAAGTTGGTCATGGTGACGCCGGGAACCTCCACCGGGTACTGCATGGCCAGGAAGAGGCCGGCGCGGGCACGCTCGTCGACGCTCATTCCCAGCACGTCCTCGCCGTCCAGGGTGATCGTTCCGCTGGTGACGGTGTAGCGGGGGTGTCCTGCGATGGTGGACGCCAGGGTGGACTTGCCGGAGCCGTTCGGGCCCATGATGGCGTGGGTTTCGCCGGTCCTGATGGTCAGGCTGACGCCTTTCAGGATCTCCTTGGTGCCCTGTTCCGTCTCAATGCTGACGTGCAGGTCCTTGATCTCAAGAGTTGACATGCTCTTCTTTCTTTTCGCTCGTAAGTCTGGTGCTGCCGGCGCTCAGTAGTTGTCTACTGCTGCGCCGTTCAAAACGTTGCTGACGTCCACGTAGACGTCGTCCCCGTCGAGTTCGACGCCGAACACGGGCACGGGATCGTAGGCGGGAAGCTGCAGCGGCTGGCCGCTGCGCAGATCAAACTGGGAGCCGTGGCCCCAGCACTCGATCGTGCAGCCTTCCACGTCGCCTTCGGACAGGGAAATGTCCGCGTGCGAGCAGGTGTCTCCGATGGCGTGGATCTCCCCCATTGAATCCCGGACCACGGCTACGGGGTAGCCGTCGATCAGGATCCGCAGCGCCTGCTTGACCTGGATGTCATTGGCGCTGCAGACCAGCTCGCCCTTGGGTGTGCCGCTCATACGTTTCCTGCCTGCCCGTCTCTAGTAGTCGATCGCCGCGAGTTCGCGTTCCACAGCCTCGGTCAGCCGCTCTTCGAGGGCAGGGACCTTGATCTGCTGGATGATCTCGTTGAGGAAGCCGCGGACCACCAGGCGGCGGGCAACGTCCTCGGGGATGCCGCGGGCCATCAGGTAGAACAGGTGCTCGTCGTCGAAGCGGCCGGTGGCGCTGGCATGGCCGGCACCCTCGATCAGGCCGGTCTCGATCTCGAGGTTGGGCACGGAGTCGGCGCGGCAGCCATCGGTAAGGACCAGGTTCTGGTTCTTCTCGTAGGAGTCGGTGCCTTCGGCCTGCTTCTGGATCAGCACGTCGCCAACCCAGACGGTGTGTGCGCCCTTGCCCTGCAGTGCGCCCTTGTACAGGACGTTGGACGTGCAGTTGGGCTTGTTGTGGTCAACGAAGGAGCGGTGCTCCAGGTGCTGTCCGGCGTCGGCGAAGTAGAGGCCCAGGAGCTCTGCCTCGGCGCCTTCACCGGCGAAGCGGACGTTGGAGTTCAGGCGGACGATCTTTCCGCCGAGGGTCACCGCGATGTGCTTGTAGACGGCGTCCTTGGCCACCTCGGCGTCGTGCTGTGCCAGGTGCTTGGCGTCGTCCTCCCACAGCTGCACGGAAACAACCGTGAGCTGGGCGCCGTCGCGGACAAGGACCTCGACGTTGCCGTTGTGGTCGGCTGCTCCGTCGTGCTCGATGATCACTACGGCACGGCTGTTTGCGCCGGCCTCGATCACCAGATGGGAGTTGGTGCGGCGGCCCGCACCGTTGCCGGTCAGGACCAGGCGGACGGGGGCATCCAGTTCCGCGTTCGCCGGGATGGAAATGAGCTGGGCATCAGCGGCGTTGGCGGAGGCCACGACGGCGGCACGGTCGGCCGGCACCAGGGTGGCGCCACGGGGCGCTTCGCCGGCACGGAGGGTCCGCTGCGTCACCGATGCCGGCGCCTCGACGGTGACGCCCAAGGCGCCATCCTCCGAGGGGGCATCGGACAGGAGGTTGGCCAGTTCGCGCACCGGGGTGAAGCGCCATTCTTCTTCCCGGCCGTTGGGCAGGGCGAAGTCGGCCACGTCATGGCTGGTGAGGCGCTCGGCGCGCGAGGACATGACCTGCGTGCCGTGGCTGTGGTGGCGGTCCACCTTGGAGGCGACGAGGTGTTCGCCTTCCTCGGTGAAACCGGCGATCGACGGCGCGCCGATGCGGGCCTTCTCGGTAGTTGCTTCGGCAGTCATTAACCGACGGATCCTTCCATCTGGAGTTCGATGAGGCGGTTCAGCTCAAGGGCGTATTCCATGGGCAGTTCACGGGCGATCGGCTCAATGAAGCCGCGCACGATCATGGCCATGGCCTCGTCCTCGGGCATGCCGCGGGACATGAGGTAGAACAGCTGTTCCTCGCTGACGCGGGAAACGGTGGCCTCGTGTCCCAGCTGGACATCGTCCTCGCGGATGTCGATGTACGGGTAGGTGTCAGAGCGTGAAATCGTGTCCACGAGCAGGGCGTCGCAGCGGACCGTGTTGGCGGAGTGCTTCGCGCCTTCGCGGACCTGGACCAGGCCGCGGTAGGCCGCACGGCCACCGCCGCGGGCAACGGACTTGGAAATGATGGAGCTCTTGGTGTTCGGCGCGATGTGGACCATCTTGGAGCCGGTGTCCTGGTGCTGGCCTTCGCCGGCGAACGCGATGGACAGGGTCTCGCCCTTGGCGTGCTCGCCCACCAGGTAGACGGCCGGGTACTTCATGGTCACCTTGGAGCCGATGTTGCCGTCCACCCATTCCATGGTGGCGCCGGCTTCGCAGACCGCGCGCTTGGTCACCAGGTTGTACACGTTGTTCGACCAGTTCTGGATGGTGGTGTAGCGGACGCGGGCGCCCTTCTTCACGATGATCTCCACCACGGCGGAGTGCAGCGAGTCCGAGGTGTAGATCGGCGCGGTGCAGCCTTCGATGTAGTGGACGTAGGAGTCCTCGTCGGCAATGATCAGGGTGCGCTCGAACTGGCCCATGTTTTCCGTGTTGATGCGGAAGTATGCCTGCAGCGGGATGTCCACGTGGACGCCCTTGGGCACGTACACGAACGAGCCGCCGGACCAGACGGAGGTGTTCAGCGACGCGAACTTGTTGTCGCCCACCGGGATCACGGTGCCGAAGTACTCCTGGAAGATCTCCGGGTGTTCCTTCAGCGCGGTGTCGGTGTCCAGGAAGATGACGCCCTGGGCCTCGAGGTCCTCACGGATCTGGTGGTACACCACCTCGGACTCGTACTGGGCGGCAACGCCCGATACCAGGCGGCTGCGCTCGGCTTCCGGGATGCCCAGCTTCTCGTAGGTGTTGCGGATGTCCTCGGGCAGGTCCTCCCAGGTGGCGGCCTGCTTCTCCGTTGAGCGGACGAAGTACTTGATGTTGTCGAAGTCGATGCCGGAGAGGTCTGCACCCCAGGTGGGCATGGGCTTGCGGTCGAAGTACTTCAGGCCCTTCAGGCGCAGGTCGAGCATCCACTCGGGTTCGCTCTTCTTGGCCGAAATGTCCCGGACTACCTCTTCATCGAGACCACGCCGTGCATTGGCGCCGACGTCGTTCTTGTCGGCCCAGCCGTACTCGTAGTTGCCGATGCCATGGAGCTCGGGATTCTTTTCCAGAATCTCCGAGATCACAGTGTTTTCGGCTACTGCTTTCTCTGATAGTTGGTCCGTCATCACGGCCTTTCTTGCTGATGGTTGATTTCTTCGTCCAGGCCGGCGGGAGCTGCAGCCGGCGCGGGGGCCGGTTTGGCAGACAGCCTGCCTGTAGGAATGTGGGTGGTGCAGACGTGCCCGCCGCGGGCCAGGGTGGAGAGCCTGCGGACGTCGACTCCCACAAGCCGGGAGAAGACCTCGGTTTCGACGTCGCAAAACACCGGGAACCGGGCGGCGAGCTGCTGGATAGGGCAGTGCCCCTGGCAAAGCTGCACGCTGGAGAGCGCCGCGGGAAGGGGCGCCTTGGCTTCGATGGAGGCGGTGGAAGCCACGAAGTTGTCGCGGCTGAGAGCGGCTGAGAGCGCCTTGGCGCGGTCCCGGATATCAGGCCCGGCCTGCTCGATTTCAGGTGCGTAGCGGCGCTCCATGTCCGCGAAACGTTCGACGGCGAAGGCCCGGACCGCGTCGGGTCCCGCGACCTGTTGCAGCTGCTGGAGCGCAAGGGCGGCAATGTCCAGGTAGTCGTTGCCGAGGCTTGACTGGCCCTGGGAGCTCAGGACGTAGCGGCGGGCGGGACGGCCGGCGCGTGCTCCGGGCCTGGCCACCCGCTTGACCTCGATGACGCCTGCGCGCGACAAGTGGTCCAGGTGGCGCCGGACAGCGGCCGGAGTGAATCCGAGCATGTCCCCCAGTTCAGCCGCGCTGACGGGTCCATGCTCCAGGACGGCAGCGAGGACCCGGTCCCGGGTCCGCTCGTCGGCATCAGCCGCAGGACTGGAGCCGGCAGTCCCGGGGCCGGCCACGGGCACAGCTGTAGCGTTGGTCATGGAATACACAACACAATCATGTCGTAATTTAGTCCCGGGCTCCAGTAAGGGCAGGCTGGCCTTTGGCCGCGGACGAAATATGACCGCGGCCCCGGACAAGCCGGGACGCGGACCAACCGGAACGGAAGAAAATACTACGTCCCGTAGAATACTGTGGTGCGATCCCCCCAGTCCCCCGTTCTGTCCATCCATGGGCTCATCAAGGACGTCGGCCCCCTTTCCAGCCTGGACGGAAAGATGCTTCGGGTTGTCAGTGGCATCTCCCTTGTGGCTGAACGCGGCCAGGTCACCGCCCTGCTCGGCGCCAACGGCGCCGGAAAGACAACAACCCTCGAATGCGCGCAGGGCCTGCAAAAGCGCACCGGCGGCAGCATCTCACTGCTGGGGCACGATCCTGCGACGGCAGGCGCGGACCTGCGCTCCCGCGTCGGTGTCATGCTGCAGGACGGCGGGCTGCCGCCGTCCGCCAGGCCCCTGCCGCTGCTGCGGCACATCGCCGGACTGTACGCCCGCCCGTGGCCGCTCGAGGACCTGGTGGACCGGCTGGCCATCGATACCTTCAGCCGCACCAGCGTCCGCCGTCTTTCCGGAGGCCAGAAGCAGCGGCTGGCCCTTGCCGCCGCCCTCATCGGACGGCCCGAAGTCCTGTTCCTGGACGAGCCCAGCGCGGGCCTTGACCCCCAGTCCCGGCAGCTGGTGTTCGACCTGATCGCCGAACTGCGGAGCAGCGGGATGGGCATCATCCTCACCACCCACCTCATGGACGACGCCCAGCGCCTGGCTGACTACGTCTACATCATCGACGGCGGGCGCAACGTGGCCGAGGGAACCGTGCAGGAACTCCTGCAGCGCAGCCCGGCTGCCGGCCAGGGCGGCGACCACGTCCGGACGCTGGCGTTCGAAGCACCTGCCGGCCTTGACCTGTCCGCGGTGCTGCCTGCCGGCGTCGATATCTCCGAAGCCCGCGCCGGAAGCTACACCGTGACCGGGGTGCTGACCCCGCGCCACCTCTCCGCCCTTGCCCAGTGGTGGGAAGAGAAGGGGATCATGCCCGCATCAATGAGCCTCGAGGCGCGTAGCCTTGAAGACGTCTTTTTGGACATCTCAGGAAAGGACATCCGATGAGCAGCGCAGGTGCCCTGGAGACGCAGCAGCCCGCATCCTTGCTCCGCCGCGTCCTGCTGCAGGGCAAATACGAGGCGCTGACCATGCTGCGCAACGGCGAACAACTCATCCTTGCAGTGGTGCTGCCGCTGCTGGCGCTCGTCGGATTGACCGTCACACCCTTCCTGGACGGGATGGGCTCCAGTCGGATCAACGTGGCCGTTCCCGGAATTCTTGCTCTGTGCGCCATGTCCACGGCTTTCACGGGCCAGGGCATTGCCACCGGCTTCGACCGCCGGTACGGCGTTCTCCGGTTCCTGTCCACCACGCCCCTGGGCAGGGGCGGCCTGATCGCCGGCAAGGTCCTGTCCGTCCTGGCCGTCCTGTGCGTCCAGGTGGTGGTGGTGGGCGCTGCCGCCCTGGCGCTGGGGTGGCAGCCGACGGCGGCGGGCTGGCTTCCGGGGCTGGCCCTGCTCGCGCTTGGCGCGGCGGCGTTTACCGCCCTGGGCCTGCTGGTCGCGGGAACGGTCCGGCCGGAAGCCACGCTGGCCATCACCAACCTCCTGTGGATCCTGCTGGGTGCCATGGGCGGCATCGTCATCCCGGCCGAAAGGCTGCCTGCCGCGGCGCAGGCCGTCGTGCATTTCCTGCCGTCCGGCGCCCTGGGTGAATCGATGCGCGCCGCTTTCCTGGGCGGGGCCGTCAACGGCGGCGCCGCCCTCATCCTGCTGCTCTGGACAGTTCTCGCCGGGGCTGCAGCCATCCGTTGGTTCAAGTGGAATTGAGATAATCGTGACCACGGCTTCACGCCTTCCCCAGTTCGCCGGCCGCCTGGCCTCACGGCTCCCACGTACAGTGGACGTCCGGGTCCGGCGGCTCGCCGTCGCCTCGCTGATCGGCCAGACGCTTTTGGTGGTGACCGGCGGCGCCGTCCGCCTGACGTCATCAGGCCTTGGTTGCCCGACATGGCCCCGCTGCACCTCCGATTCCCTGGTGAACACCCCCGCAATGGGCATCCATGGCTTCATCGAGTTCGGAAACCGACTCCTGACCTTCGCGCTGGCCGCCGTGGCAGCCCTGATGCTGGTCTACCTGTGGAACCTGCGGAAGGAACGCCGGGACCTCTTCCTTCTGGCCCTCGGGCTGCTGGCCAGCATCCCGGCCCAGGCGATCATCGGCGGTGTCACCGTCCTCACCAACCTGAACCCCTGGGTGGTGGGCCTGCACTTCCTGGTCTCCATGGCCCTGGTGGTCTTTGCCACCCTCCTGGTGAACCGGGCCTTCGGACGCACCGGCCGCTTCCTTGCGTCCCGCCCCGCCGCCCTGCCCGCCGCCCTGCGCCCCGTAACTGCCGCCGTCGCGCTGTTCTCCGCCGCCGCCGTGATGCTCGGCGTGGTGGTCACGGGCGCCGGGCCGCACGCCGGTGACGCTGATGCCCCGCGCAACGACCTTGACTGGGACCTGTTCTCCCACATCCATGCCGTGCCGGCGTACCTGGTGACCGCAGGGACGCTTGTGGCCCTCGTCCTGGTCTTCAGGCGCCGCATCAGGGGCCCCTTCCGCACAGCGGTCCTGGCTCTCCTGGGCGTCACGGTGCTGCAGGCAGTCATCGGGTTCACGCAGTACTACAACGGCATCCCCGCGCTGCTGGTTGCCGCCCACATGCTCGGTGCTGCCCTGCTGATGGCGGCATCGACCAACGCCTGGGACATCGCCCACTCCAGCCCACTGGAAACCTCGCGGCCGGCCCAGTAGGCCCCGGGACAGACTGGACTCCAGATTCTCCACGACACACCAGGCGCCCCGGTNACCGGGGCGCCTGGCT
Organism: Paenarthrobacter sp. 22069; assembly: GCF_052046035.1. Taxonomy (NCBI): domain Bacteria; kingdom Bacillati; phylum Actinomycetota; class Actinomycetes; order Micrococcales; family Micrococcaceae; genus Paenarthrobacter; species Paenarthrobacter sp. 22069. Next base: position 157,315 of record NZ_JBQEQF010000007.1, read on the forward strand.
GTCGAACCGCGGGCCAGGGCACTGCCCGCGGCAATGTCACTGCCCTAGTGGCCCGACGGCACGGCAGCGGCCCGCAGGCCGCCGTCGAATGCCGGGTCCAGGCTCTCGACAGCGTCAGCCGAGATGCGCAGCACACGAGCCGTGGCGATGTCATAGAACAAACCGGTGGCCTGCACGCTGCCGGCCGCCAGCGCAGGCCCCGCCACCGGATGGTCCTGCAGTTTTGCCAACTGCACCGCAACGTTCACCATGGCCAGCTGGTCGACCGTGCTGAAGCCGGCCGCGGCGGCCTGCCTGCCGACCGGATGCCCGGCCAACAGTTCCAAATAACTCGGCCGGGCATGGTCAAGCCAGCGCACAAACGCCTCGCCCAGGGAACGGTTGTCCCCGCCCCCGGCTTCTGCCAGCACGGCCTTCATGGCCCCGCAGTTGGAATGTCCGCAGATCAGCAGGGACTGTACCCCCAGGCCATCCACTGCGAAGGACAGGGCCGAATCGATGGACGCGTCCTGTCCGTGGCTGCACACCACGTTGCCGATGTTCCGGAGCGTGAGCAGGTCACCGGGGCCGCTGCTGGTGATCAGGTTCGGGTTCACCCGGGAGTCAACACAGGCCACGAACAAGCTGTCCGGATTCTGCGTTTCCGCAAGGTCATGGACCAGCGGCCGGACCTGGTGGGCAAACCGGCGGTGATATCGGTTGATGCCATGCAGCAGCGGTTCCTTCCGGGGCGGCAGGGGAAGTTCAGTGGCGTCTTCGCGCCTGGGGGCGCGGCGTGCAGCGTCGTGGAACACGGTGTTGCCGTGCTCCTCGAGGGTGACGGTGCCGCCGGTGGCCTGGTGCTGCTGCTGCCAGGAGAGCAAAGCTTCCCGGAAGGCGTGGTCCACATAGTCGGCGTTCAGCTCAACCACCACGTCGGCTCCCGACGGCACGGCCTGCAGCGTGCCGTTGAGCCGCGGCAGGGCGAAGAAACTGCATGAACCCGCGATGGTCACCCGCCAGGGAACTGAAGGCGCGGCGGGCTGGTAGGCCCGGATAGGGGCCCGCAGGACGCGCCACAGCACACTGACAGCGGCAAGGGCCAGGCCGATCATCACGCCTTCGAGCAGATTCAGGAACACCACGCAGGCCAGGGTCACGGCGTAGATGGGCAGGTCGCCGGTGCGCAGGCTGGTCCGGATGTCAGCCACCTTGATCAGGCGGGCGCCAATCACCACCAGGAGACCGGCCAGGACGGCCAGCGGGATCAGCTGGATCAATCCGGCAAAGAGGGCGGAGAAGGCCAGGACCCACACGCCGTGCAGTATCGCGGAGGTCCTGGTGGCGGCGCCCGCTTCCACGTTGGTGGCACTGCGGACAATGACGCCCGTCACGGGCAGCCCGCCCAGTGATCCGGACACAATGTTTGCGGCGCCCTGGCCGACCAGCTCCCTGTTCAGGTTGGTCCGCGTACCGGTGTGCATCTTGTCCACCGCCACCGCTGACAGCAGCGATTCAATGCTGGCGATGAGGGCCATGGTCAGGATGGCGAAGGCAAAGGCGCGCCAGTTTCCATCCGGGAGCTGCGGCAGCGTGATGGCATCGAAGATTGAACCGTCCAGCGAGATGCGTTCCACGCCCGGGGCAAACGCGACAGCCAGCGCAGTGCCTGCCGATACGGCCGCCAAGGGGCCGGGAATGCGGCGGACAGCGGCAGGCAGGAACTTCCAGCACAGGAGGATTGCCACGACGGCCAATCCCAGCAGTGCAGCGTGCAGTTCAAGGTTGGTAATGGACGCAGGCAGAGCGGCGAGGTTTTCCAGTGCCGAACCTGCGGGCTTCGCACCGAGGAGCACGTGGAGCTGCTGCAGGATGATGGTGATGCCAATGCCGGCCAGCATGGCCTTGACCACCACCGGCGAAACGGCGAGGGCCGCCCTGCCCACGCGGCTGATCCCCAGCAGGAGCTGCACGACGCCGGCCGCTGCGGTGATGGCGCACGTCACCTGCCAGCCAAACTCCTGGACCAGGCCGGCCACGACGACGGTCAGGCCGGCGGCCGGTCCGCTCACCTGCAGCGGTGAGCCGCCGAGGCTGCCGGCAACGATGCCGCCGACGGCGGCAGCGATCAGGCCGGCCATAATGGGTGCCCCCGAGGCTGCCGCAATGCCAAGCGAGAGCGGGAGGGCTACGAGGAACACCACCAGGGAGGCCGGTACATCGGCGGCAAGGTGCAGGCTGAAGGCGGGACGGCGAAACCTGAAGCGGCTGCCCCCGCCTTCCGGCGGGCTGTGGCTGGGGGCGGTGTCGGCTGCGGGACGGGCTTCCATGGTTTTCCTTTGCTCGGGGGAAAGGTCCGTTCCACCGTAAGCAGCCCGTCACTGCGAATGACACTTAAAGTGATGAATATGACAAGTCTGTCATAGGATTCCGTGCTCGGCCGGACTGCGGTGTCCCGGCTGCTGTGCGCCAGGATTTTTGGGAAGCCGGCGGCTTAAACACGAAGGCGGCCCCCACGCCGTGTGGGAGCCGCCGCTGCGGGACCGGCCTTGCTATCCGGCCGTGATCGCGTTTCCGACGAACGGGTCCACCGCGAGGGCGATGAACAGCAGGGTCAGGTAGCTGATGGAACCGTGGAAAACCTTCATGGCGCGCTTGTCCTGAATGTCCTCGCGCTGGGCGCGGGCGTACAGCGCGTGCGATTCGTAAAGGAACCATGCGCCCGCGAGGACCGCGGTCACCGTGTAAACCCAGCCCGCGCCCCCGGCCGGGATCATGAGCAGCGAGCAGGCCACCATTGCCCACGCATAGAGGACCACCTGGACGGAGACCACCTTGGCCCCGGCGATGGCGCCGAGCATGGGAACGTTGGCGTTGCGGTAGTCCTCGCCGTAGCGCATGGACAGGGGCCAGTAGTGCGGCGGGGTCCACAGGAAGATCACCATGAACAATATGACGGCGGGCCATTCGACGGAGTTGGTGACTGCAGCCCACGCGATCAGCACGGGGAAGCAGCCGGCCGCTCCGCCCCAGACAATGTTCTGCGCGGTGCGGCGCTTGAGGATCATCGTGTAGATGACCACGTAGAAGAAGATGGCCCCAAGGCCCAGCCACGCCGACAGCGGATTGGCACCAAACCAGAGGATCACGATGGAGGCCGCCCCCAGCAGCCAGGAGAAGACCAGGGCCTCGCGGGGAGTTACTTCGCCCGTGACCAGCGGCCTGTTTTCCGTGCGGTGCATCAGCTTGTCGATGTCGCGGTCGATGTAGCAGTTGAAGGCACCGGCGCTGCCGGCCGCGAAGGCGCCGCCAACCAGTGTGGCCAGGATCAGCCCGATGGACGGGAAGCCGCGCTGGGCGTAAATCATGGTGGGCAGCGTGCTGACCAGGAGGAGCTCGATCACGCGCGGCTTGGTGAGGGCGAGATACGCCTTGGCCTTGCGGGCAAACCCGGAGCCTGCGGCCCGGGATGCGTTCAGCGGCGTATCTGTTGTGCTCACGGTGGCAGTCACCCGTTCTGTGTGGCAGTTGAGGCTGGCAAGCAGCTCCGGTCGTGCGGCCCGGACCCGGGCACGGCACGAAGGGGGAAATGCGCCTGGTGCGTGCAACAGCCGGGGAACTCCGGGCGGCGATAGCGATGCGCACCCGGCGTTGGCCTCCGAATATCATACCGCGCCGCCGGCCGTGTCCCGGCCCCGCCGTATGCGCAGATGATTGCTCGCGGACCGATTCGAGCAGATTAACTCAACCTCACGGAATGGTGATTCACAAAAGGGGAAATTGCGTCCACAACGTGAGATTTGTGCCGCCCGCAGTATGGATAAGAGCTAAGCTGGCACCAGATCAGCACGCAGCAGGAAAGCGGTGGAAAACGCATTCCCGAATCTGTCCGTGACTGGAATCAAGGATCAACGTTTCGATGGTGGACGGCTGGTACGCAGCGGCAGCGGGCGCCACAGAGCGCGCCTTTGACCGAATCCCGTGTACCACCGCCATCAGCACAGAGAGGGGCCCGGTTTTCGTGCCACATTTGGAAGAGCAAGAACTGTCATGGACCAGCTTGGACCAGCGCGCCGTGGACACCATCCGTGTCCTGGCAGCCGACGCCGTGGAGAAGGTGGGCAACGGCCACCCCGGAACGGCGATGAGCCTGGCGCCGGCCGCCTACCTGCTGTTCCAGAAGCTGATGCGCCATGATCCGCGCGATCCCCACTGGCTGGGCCGCGACCGTTTCGTCCTGTCCCCCGGCCACACGTCGCTGACCCTTTACATCCAGTTGTTCCTGTCGGGCTACGGGCTGGAACTGAAGGACCTTGAGGCCCTCCGCACCTGGGGCTCGCTGACCCCCGGACACCCGGAGTACAAGCACACCGCCGGCGTGGAGATCACCACCGGTCCGCTGGGCCAGGGCCTGGCGTCCTCCGTGGGCTTTGCCTACTCGCAGCGCCGCCAGCGCGGCCTGTTCGACGCCGACGCTCCCGCCGGCGAGTCGCCGTTCGACCACACCATCTGGGTCATCGCCTCCGACGGCGATCTGCAGGAAGGCGTCACGGCTGAAGCTTCGTCGCTGGCCGGCCACCAGGAGCTCGGCAACCTCGTGGTCATCTACGACGAGAACCACATCTCGATCGAGGACGACACCGACATCGCCTTCACGGAGGATGTCCTGAAGCGCTACGAAGCCTACGGCTGGCACACCCAGCGGGTGGACTGGACCCGCACCGGTGAATACAAGGAGGACGTCCAGGAGCTCTACAGCGCCCTGCTCGCGGCCAAGGCCGAAACCTCCAAGCCGTCCATCATCTCGCTGCGCACCATCATCGGCTACCCGGCCCCCAAGAAGCAGAACACCGGCAAGATCCACGGTTCCGCGCTCGGCGCCGAGGAAGTCGCAGCGCTGAAGGAAGTCCTCGGCTTCGACCCCGCCAAGTCATTCCAGGTCGACCAGGAGGTCCTGGACCACGCCCGCAAGGTTGTGGAGCGCGGCGCCTCCGAACGCAAGGAATGGGAAGAGTCCTTCAACGCGTGGCAGGCTGCCAACCCCGAAGGCGCGGCACTCCTGCAGCGCATCGAGGCGCAGGAACTCCCCGAGGGCGTCGACGCGGCGCTTCCGGTCTTCCCGGCCGGCAAGGACGTTTCCACCCGCGCGGCGTCCGGCAAGGTCCTGAACGCCCTTGGCCCGGTCCTGCCCGAACTCTGGGGCGGCTCCGCCGACCTCGCCGAGTCCAACAACACCACCATCGAAGGCTCCCCCTCCTTCGTCCCGGCCTCCAAGCAGACCGGTGCCTGGTCGGGAAACCCTTATGGCCGCGTCCTGCACTTCGGTATCCGCGAACACGCCGCGGCATCGATCGTCAACGGCATCAGCCTGGCCGGCAACACCCGCGCGTTTTCCGGCACCTTCCTGATCTTCAGTGACTACCAGCGCCCCGCCATCCGCCTCGGCGCCCTGATGGGCGTTCCGTCGCTGTACGTCTGGACGCACGACTCCATCGGCCTCGGCGAAGACGGCCCCACCCACCAGCCCGTGGAACAGCTCGCCTCCCTGCGGGCCATCGTGGGCCTGGACGTGGTCCGTCCCGGCGACGCCAATGAAGTGGCGGCCGCCTGGAAGACCATGTTGGAAAACCACGCCAACCCGGCAGGGATCGTCCTGACCCGCCAGAACATCCCCACCTGGGAACGCGGCGAGGGCGACGCCGACGGCGATACCTTCGCTTCCACCGCCGGCGTGGCAAAGGGCGGCTACGTCCTGGCCGAGGCATCAAAGGACGGTGCCACGGTTCCGGCCGACGTCATCCTGATCGCCACCGGCTCGGAGGTCCAGCTGGCCGTCCAGGCCCGCGAAGCCCTCCAGGCAGAGGGCATTGCAGCCCGGGTTGTTTCCATGCCCTGCGTCGAGTGGTTCAAGAAGCAGGACGCCGCATACCGGGAATCCGTCCTGCCGGCAGCCGTCAAGGCACGCGTATCCGTCGAAGCCGGCCTTGCCCTCACCTGGCGTGAATTCGTCGGCGATGCCGGCCGTTCGGTCAGCCTCGAGCACTACGGTGCTTCGGCAGACTACAAGCGCCTCTTCCAGGAGTTCGGCATCACGGCGGAAGCAGTGGCCGCCGCCGCCAAGGACTCCCTCTCCAGCCTCCAGGCCTGACACCCAATCTTTGAGGAGATAAACACCATGACTACTCCCACCCAGCAGCTCTCCGACGCCGGAGTCTCCATCTGGCTCGACGACCTCTCCCGCGGACGCCTGCAAACCGGCACGCTCCGCAAGCTCATCGAGGAAAAGAACGTGGTTGGCGTCACCACCAACCCGTCGATCTTCCACGCAGCGATCACCTCCGGCACCGACTACGACCACATCATTGCCGCCAAGGCAGCCGAGGGTGCCAGCGTCGAGGACACCATCTTCGAGATCACCACCACCGACGTCGCCGACGCCTGCGACCTCTTCGCCCCCGTGGCCGCCGCCACCAAGGGCGTCGATGGCCGCGTCTCCATCGAGGTCGACCCCCGGCTGGCCTGGGACACCGCAGGAACAATTGCCGAGGCCAAGCACCTTTACCAGCGCGTCGACAAGGGCAACGTCCACATCAAAATCCCGGCTACCGTCGAAGGCCTCGAAGCCATTACGGCAACCCTTGCAGAGGGCATCAGCGTCAACGTGACCCTGATCTTCTCGCTGGAGCGCTACCGGGCTGTCATCAACGCCTTCCAGTCCGGACTGGAGCAGGCCAAGGAGAACGGCCACGACCTCTCGAAGATCCACTCCGTGGCTTCCTTCTTCGTTTCCCGGGTAGACACCGAGATCGACAAGCGCCTGGACAAGATCGGCACCGACGAGGCAAAGGCCCTCAAGGGCAAGGCCGGCGTGGCCAACGCCCGCCTGGCCTACCAGGTCTACGAAGAGCTCTTCTCCACCGAGCGCTGGGCCCTCCTGGCCGACGCCGGCGCACTCCCGCAGCGCCCCCTCTGGGCATCCACCGGCGTGAAGGACCCGGCCTACCCGGACACCCTCTACGTCACCGAGCTCGTGGCCCCCGGCGTGGTGAACACCATGCCGGAGAAGACCCTGGACGCCACGTTCGACCACGGCGTGGTCACCGGAGATACCGTCACCGGCACCTATGATGAGGCGAACGCAACCCTCGACGCCCTTGAAAAGCTGGGCGTCAGCTACAACGACGTCGTCGCGCTCCTTGAAACCGAAGGCCTGGACAAGTTCGTGGCCAGCTGGAAGGAACTGCTGGCCGACGTCGAAGGCGCCCTCGCCTCTGCACGAAAGGCTTCCTAACACCCATGAGCACTCTCAGCTACGACGCCACAGGCGCTGCCCAGCAGGCGCTTGAACAGCACCTTCCCGCCCTCGTCGAGGACAGGATCGCCACCCGGATCTTCGCGAAGGACCACACCCTGTGGGGCCCGGACGCCGAAGCCGAGTCGGCAGTCCGGCTCGGCTGGGTGGAAGGCGCAACCGTTTCACAGCCTTTGGTCAAGGACATCCTGGAACTCCGTGACGCCCTGCGGGGCGAGGGAGTCAACAGGATCGTGCTCTGCGGCATGGGCGGATCCTCGCTGGCCCCTGAGGTCATCGCGGGTACCGCCGGCGTCGAGCTGACAGTGCTGGACAGCACGGACCCGGACCAGGTCCGTGCTGCCCTTGCGGACCGGCTGGCCGAAACCGCGATCGTGGTTTCATCCAAGTCCGGCTCCACCCTGGAAACCGACTCCCAGCGGCGCATTTTCGAGCATGCCTTCACCGAGGCCGGCCTCGACGCCAAGAGCCGGATCATCATCGTCACCGATCCGGGTTCCCCGCTGGACAAGGCATCCCGCGAAGCAGGGTACCGCGCCGTCTTCAATGCAGACCCCAACGTGGGCGGCCGCTACTCGGCCCTGACCGCCTTTGGCCTGGTCCCCTCCGGCCTGGCCGGCGTGGACATCCAGGCATTCCTGGACGAGGCGGAAGAAGCTGCCGAAATCCTCAACGACGACGCCCCCGAGAACATTGGGCTCGCGCTGGGAGCAGCCCTGGGTGGAACCAACCCGCTGCGTAACAAGATCGTCATCGCGGAAGACGGTTCCGGCATCGTTGGGTTTGCTGACTGGGCCGAACAGCTCATCGCCGAATCCACCGGCAAGCTGGGCACCGGCATCCTGCCGGTGGTGGCAGGTCCGGATGCTCCGGAAGTCACGTCGGGTGCGCCGGACGTCCTGGTGGTCCGCCTTGTCGCCGCGGATGCCGACGTCGAACTCGGCGAGGACCAGGTGGCCATCGCCGGTGGCCTTGCCACCCAGATGATGGTGTGGGAGTTCGCCACAGCGGTGGCGGGCAGGCTGCTGGGGATCAACCCCTTCGACCAGCCCGACGTCGAAGCTGCCAAAGTGGCCGCGCGTGGCCTGCTGGACGCCCAGCCCGAGCCGACGCCCGCCGCATTCGTCGACGGCGCCATCGAGGTCCGCGGCGGCGACTGGCTGGGAGACGCTTCAACTGCTGAGGGCGCCGTCAAGGCGCTGCTGGGCACGCTTGGCTCCGACAGCTACCTGAGTGTCCAGGCCTACTTCGACCGGCTCGCCTTCGCCGAACTCGAGGGAATCCGCGATGAGCTCGCGGCCACCACAGGACGGCCCGTAACCTTCGGCTGGGGCCCCCGCTTCCTGCACTCCACCGGACAGTTCCACAAGGGTGGCCCCGCCATCGGCGTGTTCCTCCAGGTCACTGCCGAGCCCGCCGGGGACCTGGCCATCCCGGACCGGCCCTTCACCTTCGGCGAGCTCATCGCCGCCCAGGCTGCCGGCGACGCGCAGGTCCTGGGTGAACACGGCCGTCCCGTGCTCCGGCTCCACCTGACCGACCGTGCCGCGGGCGTGGCCCAGTTGCAGGACCTCGTCGCTGCCCTGTCCACCCGCGCATCCGCAACCGAAAGCTAAGGCACAGAAGCACCATGCCAGAAACTGAATACGGCAGGAAAGGCGCGGGCCGCGGGCGTAATCCGTTGCGGGATCCGCGTGACCGCCGTTTGAACCGGATTGCCGGGCCGTCGTCACTTGTGTTGTTTGGGGTGACGGGTGATTTGGCCCGGAAGAAGTTGATGCCCGCGGTGTATGACCTGGCGAACCGCGGGTTGTTGCCGCCGAGTTTCGCGTTGGTGGGTTTTGCCCGCCGGGAGTGGGACAAGGAGGATTTCGCCGCCGAGGTCAAGGCCTCGGTCCAGGCACATGCGCGTACGCCGTTTGATGAGGCGGTCTGGAACCAGTTGTCCGAGGGCATCAGGTTTGTCCAGGGCGAGTTCGATGACGATGCCGCGTTCGAGCGGCTGGGCGAGACGATCAAGGAACTGGACGATGTCCGGGGCACCCGCGGGAACCACGCGTTCTACCTCTCGATCCCGCCGAAGGCGTTCGAGCAGGTCTGCCGGCAGTTGTCCAAGCACGGCCTGGCGCAGGCCGATGGCGATAAGTGGCGGCGCGTGGTGATCGAGAAGCCGTTCGGGCACGACCTGGAGTCGGCCCGGATGCTGAACGACATTGTCGAATCGGTGTTCCCGCCGGATGCGGTGTTCCGGATCGACCATTACCTGGGCAAGGAAACGGTCCAGAACATCCTGGCGCTGCGGTTCGCGAACCAGTTGTTCGAGCCGTTGTGGAACGCGAACTACGTGGACCATGTCCAGATCACCATGGCGGAGGACATCGGTACCGGTGGCCGGGCAGGGTATTACGACGGCGTGGGCGCGGCCCGCGACGTGATCCAGAACCACCTGCTGCAGCTGCTGGCGCTGACCGCGATGGAAGAGCCGATCTCGTTCAACGCCGATGACCTGCGCGCGGAGAAGGAGAAGGTCCTCGCCGCGGTCAAGCTCCCCGAGGATTTGTCCACGCACTCGGCGCGGGGGCAGTTCACCGGTGGCTGGCAGGGCGGCGAGCAGGTCCAGGGCTACCTGGAAGAGGAAGGTATCCCGGCCGACTCGACGACCGAAACGTATGCGGCGGTGCGGGTGGACATCCATACCCGGCGCTGGTCCGGTGTGCCGTTCTACCTGCGCGCGGGCAAGCGCCTGGGCCGGCGGGTCACCGAGATCGCGGTGGTCTTCAAGCGCGCCCCGAACCTGTTGTTCCGGGACCATGGCGAGGATGATTTCGGGCAGAACGCCGTGGTGATCCGGGTCCAGCCCGACGAGGGCGTGACCATCCGGTTCGGGTCCAAGGTCCCCGGCACCCAGATGGAAGTCCGGGACGTGACCATGGACTTCGGCTACGGGCACTCGTTCACCGAGTCCTCCCCCGAAGCTTATGAGCGGTTGATCCTGGATGTGCTGCTGGGTGAGCCGCCGCTGTTCCCGCGGCATGAGGAGGTGGAGCTGTCCTGGAAGATCCTTGACCCGTTCGAGGAATACTGGGCCTCGCTGAAGGAGCAGCCCGAGCCCTACGCCCCCGGCTCCTGGGGCCCGGCCAGTGCTGATGAGCTGCTGGCCCGTGACGGACGAACCTGGAGAAGGCCATGATCGTTAACCTGCCCGATACCACCACCTCGAAGGTCTCCAAGAAACTCATGTCCTTGCGCGAGCAGGGCGGCGTGATCGCCCTGGGCCGGGTCCTGACCCTCGTGGTCGTGACCAAGTCCGGGCTCGAGGAAGAAGCGATCGAGGCCGCGAACGACGCCTCCCGCGAACACCCCTGCCGGATCATCGTCCTTGCCGACGCCGGCAAGGACGCGCAGGACCGGCTCGACGCCCAGATCCGGGTCGGCGGGGACGCGGGCGCCTCCGAGGTCATCGTGCTGCGCGGCTACGGCCAGCTCGCCCACGAGTCCGAGTCCCTGGTCGCGGCGTTGCTGCTCCCGGACGCCCCGATCGTGGCCTGGTGGCCGCACGGCGCCCCGGAAAACGCGTGCGAAACCTCGATCGGTGCAATCGCGCACCGCCGGATCACCGACTCCGCGAACGAACCCGACCCCCAGGCCGCGCTCGAACGCATCCACCGCACCTACAAAGCCGGCGACACCGACCTCGCCTGGACCCGCCTGACCAACTGGCGGATCCAACTCGCAGCAGCCCTGGACGAAGTGGACTCCTCACCCGTCACGGCGGTCGCCGTCGAGGGGGCCTCGGACTCACCCTCGACGATCCTGCTGGCCGCGTGGCTCACCCTGACGCTGGACGCCCCCGTCACCATCGTCGCGGACCCTGCCGGGACCGGCATCCGCCGCGTCCGGCTCACCCGCCCCGGTGGCGACGTGCAGCTCTTCCGGCCAGGACTTTCCGTCGCCGAACTCACCCAACCCGGCCAACCCGCCCAACGGATCTCCCTCCCGCGCCGCAGCCTCCGCGACTGCCTCGCCGAAGAACTCCGCCGGCTCGACCCCGACGAAGTATTTGGCGAAGTGATTACTATTGGACTGCCACGTACCAATCTAAGGAGCGTCCGACCCAGTGAGCGTTGACCCACGAGTAAGCATCCATCCTGATTCGTCCGTCCTCATGGCCGCCATCGCGGCCCGCCTGATCACCAAGCTCGTTGATGTCCAGGACAAGTACGGCGAAGCCACCGTGGTGCTCACCGGGGGAACCGTGGGGATCGGGACGTTGAAGGCCGTCGCGGATTCACCCGCTGCGCCTGCCGTCAACTGGTCAAAGGTCAACTTCTGGTGGGGTGACGAACGCTTCGTTGGTTCCGCCGATCCGGACCGGAACACCAAGCAGGCGTATGAGGCGTTGCTGTCCCACATCCCGGTGGACCCGGACCGGGTGCACTCCCCGGGTTCATCGGACGATTTCGGTTCTCCCGAGGAAGCGGCAGATGACTACGCCCGCCAGTTGCGGGACGCCGCAGCAGCGGAGCACGCCGCCGACACGTCCGACGACAGGCCGGAGGAACCGTCAGCGCTCCCCCGGCTTGACGTGGTGCTGCTGGGCGTGGGGCCCGACGCCCATATCGCCTCGCTGTTCCCGGAGCAGGCCGGCATCCGTGAGAAGGACCGGACGGTGGTGGGGGTGCGGAACTCCCCCAAGCCGCCGCCGCTGCGGATTTCCCTCACACTTCCCGCCATCAATACGGCGGCGGAGGTATGGATGGTTGTGGCCGGGGAAGACAAGGCCGGCGCGGTGGGACTCGCTCTGGCGGGTGCCAACCCCGTGCAGGTACCTGCCTCGGGTCCCCGGGGGACCTCACGCACCCTGTGGCTGATCGATGAGAACGCGGCCTCACGCGTCCCGCAGCAGCTGGTCCGGAAGGACGCCGCGGGCGCGTAGCTTCTCCAGCGCTCCGGCCAGGACGTCTTCGGCGTCCTGGTCGGAGCGCCGTTCTTTAACGTATTCCAGGTGCGTCTTGTAACCCTCGTCAAAAAGGTCCTCGGGGGGCGCGGCCTGCCCGTCCCGCGTGGCCGGGGCTCCGCAACGCCTGCAGTCCCAAGTCCGGGGAATCTGGTCTTCGGGCATTTTAAGGAACACGGGCTGGGTCTCATGCCCGTTCGCGCACCAGTAGGACACCCGGATACGGGGTGGGGGCTGGGAGGACGAATCGTTCGGTTGCAGGCTCGATCCCGAACCTGCAACCACTCCGGCGCGGGTTCCCCGGAAACCTGATGCTGGATGGACCATACCAACTCCTTGACGTTAGGCGCCGTTAAACGAAAAGACTGTGGCTGCCGGAAACCGACAGCCACAGTCTAAGGGGCAGGTCCAAGGGCCGGGAGGGCCGAAAGTACCTTGTGCCAGGCCCTGGGGTCAGGAGTCCCCGCCGCCGCTGAACCGCATGATCAGGCCGAGGGCGATGATCACGACGCCCCAGGTGACACCGAGGACAATCGTGAAGCGGTTGAGGTTCCGTTCAGCCACACCGGAAGAGCTGAGGCCTGAGCTCATGCCGCCGCCGAACATGTCGGACAACCCACCGCCGCGGCCCTTGTGCAGGAGGATCAGCAGCGTCAGCAGGAGGCTGGTGATGCCCAGGAGGATCTGCAGGATGACATGAAGAACGTCCACGACGGCCTTTCGGAAGTTGGGATTGCGGGAGTGTGCGCTGGTACGGGACTAGTCCGCGACCAGGTGGCTCTCGAACCTGACAATATTAGCAAACTCGGCAGGGTCGAGGCTGGCGCCGCCCACCAGCAGGCCGTCGACGTCCCGTTCCTTCAGAATGGCGGCCGCATTGTTGGCTTTGACCGAACCGCCGTAGAGCAGGCGGGTCTTGGCGGCGACATCGGCATCGAAGATGCTTTCCAGTTCCGCGCGGATGGCGGCGCACATCTCCTGTGCATCCCCGGGGCCGGCCACCTCGCCCGTGCCGATGGCCCAGACCGGCTCGTAGGCCACCACGAGTTCCGCTGCCTGTTCATTGGTAAGTCCTGCCACCCCGGCCCGGAGCTGCTGCAGGGTGTGCTCCACGTGGGTCCCTGCCTGGCGGATCTCCAGGCCCTCGCCGACGCAGAGGACGGGGGTGACGCCGTGCTTGAACGCGGCCTTGACCTTGGCGTTGAGGACGTCGTCGGATTCGTTGTGGATGGTGCGGCGTTCGCTGTGGCCCACCAGGACGTACTTGCACCCGAGCTTGCCCAGGAACTGGCCGGAGATATCGCCGGTGTAGGCGCCGGAATCGAACTGGGACAGGTCCTGGCCGCCGTAGGCGACCTGCAGGTCGTCGCCCTGGACCAGGGTCTGGACCCCACGGAGGTCGGTGAACGGCGGGAAGACTGCCACCTCAACACGGCTGTAGTCATGCTTGGCGTCGGAGAGGGTCCAGGCCAGCTTCTGCAGGAGGGTGATGCCCTGCACGTGGTCCATGTTCATTTTCCAGTTGCCCGCGATGAAGGGCTTGCGGTCAAAGGCGCCGTTCGTTGACGTAGTCACGTAATCTCCAAAAAAGTTCTTGATATGTGTTCGGCCGGCAGGCTGCCGCGGGCAACCTGCCGGCCGGAGGACTGCGTAGTCCGGTTACTGCGGGACAGCAGCGCGAGTGCTACCGGTCCAGGACGCTGAGGCCCGGAAGTTCCTTGCCTTCGAGGTACTCCAGGCTGGCGCCCCCGCCGGTGGAAATGTGGCCGAACTGGTCATCGCTGAATCCCAGGGTGCGCACGGCCGCAGCCGAATCGCCGCCGCCGACGACGGTGAAACCGTCGGTGGCGGTGAGTGCCTGGGCGATGGCCCGGGTGCCTGCCGAGAATGCCTCGAATTCGAAGACACCCATGGGGCCGTTCCAGAAAGCCGTCCGGGCCGTCTTGATCCGTTCGGCAAAAGCAGCCGCGGTGTCCGGCCCGATGTCCAGGCCGATGCCCTGGGCGCCGAAGCTGCTGCCCTCGATGGCGTCGGCTGCCACGGTTTCATGCCTGGCGTCCGCGGCGAACTTCTCTGCCACGACCACATCCGTGGGAACCACGAATTCCGTACCGGCGTCCGCTGCCCGCTTCAGGTAGTCCTGGACCACGGGGATCTGGTCCTCCTCGAGGAGGCTTGAGCCGACCTTGTGGCCCTCTGCCGCCAGGAAGGTGAAGAGCATTCCGCCGCCCACCAGGATGGTGTCAGCCTTGCCGATCAGGTTGTCGATGACGGCGAGCTTGTCCGAGACCTTCGAACCGCCGAGCACCACGACGTAAGGGCGCTGGGTGTCGCTGGTCAGCTTCTTGAGGACCTCCACCTCGGTGTGCACCAGGTCGCCCTGGTACGACGGCAGCCGGGTGGCGACGTCGTAGACGCTTGCGTGCTTGCGGTGCACGGCGCCGAAAGCATCGTCCACGAAAGCACCGTTGGTGCCGGTGAGGGCGACCAGTTCGTCGGCAAAGGCGCCGCGCTCGGCGTCGTCCATGCTGGTCTCGCGCGCGTCGAAGCGGACGTTCTCCAGGACCAGTGCTTCACCGTCCTGCAGGGCCGCGGCCGCAGCCTTGGCCGCGTCACCGACGGTATCGGCTGCCAGGGTGACCTTGAAGCCCGCCAGCTCGGCGAGGCGGTCCACTGCGGGACGCAGGGAGTACTTTTCATCAGGGGCGCCCTTGGGGCGTCCAAGGTGGGCTGTTACCAGCACGCGGGCACCGGCGTCCGTGAGCTTTGCCAGCACTGGGAGCGAAGCCTTGATGCGGCCGTCGTCAGTGACTGTAGAGCCGTCGAGCGGCACATTCAGGTCACTTCGAACCAGAATGTACCGCCCGCGGACACCTTCAGCGATCAGTTCGTTGAGGGTGTGAGATGTCATGTGTCTAACCCTAGCCCAGCTTGGATGCCACGAGCTCCGTAAGGTCCACGAGGCGGTTGGAGTAGCCCCATTCGTTGTCATACCAGGAAACAACCTTGACCTGGTTGCCGATGACCTTGGTCAGGCCGGCGTCAAAGATCGAGGATGCGGGGTCGCCGACGATGTCCGAGGACACGATGGGCTCTTCCGTGTAGGTCAGGAAGCCCTGCAGTTCGTCGGACTCGGATGCACGCTTGAGGGCTGCGTTGACTTCCTCCACGGTGGTTTCGCGGGAGACCGTGACGGTGAGGTCGGTGGCGGAGCCGGTGGGCACGGGGACGCGGATGGCGTAGCCGTCCAGCTTGCCCTTAAGCTCGGGCAGGACCAGGCCGATGGCCTTGGCGGCACCGGTGGACGTGGGCACCATGTTGATGGCGGCCGCACGTGCACGGCGCAGGTCCTTGTGCGGGCCGTCCTGCAGGTTCTGGTCGGCGGTGTAGGCGTGCACCGTGGTCATCAGGCCACGCTCGATGCCGAATTCGTCGTTGACCACCTTGGCCAGCGGGCCGAGGCAGTTGGTGGTGCAGGACGCGTTGGAAATGATGTTGTGCTTGTCGTTGTCGTAGAGGTTGTGGTTGACACCCATCACGATGGTGATGTCCTCGTCGGACGCGGGAGCGGAGATCAGGACCTTCTTGGCGCCGGCTGCGATGTGCTTCTGCGCATCGGCTGCCTTGGTGAAGAAACCGGTGGATTCGATGACGATGTCCACGCCCAGTTCGCCCCAGGGGAGGTTGGCAGGATCGCGTTCCGCCAGGACCTTGACCACGTT
The DNA here is from genome assembly GCF_052046035.1 of Paenarthrobacter sp. 22069. Lineage (NCBI taxonomy): Bacteria > Bacillati > Actinomycetota > Actinomycetes > Micrococcales > Micrococcaceae > Paenarthrobacter > Paenarthrobacter sp. 22069. The sequence continues at coordinate 173,285 of NZ_JBQEQF010000007.1, forward strand.
GCCGTTGACGACGATGTTGCCGTCCTTGACCTCGATGGTTTCCTTCAGCCGCCCGCCAACGGAGTCGTACTTGAACAGGTGTGCCAGCGCTTCGGGGCTGGTGAGGTCGTTGACTGCAACGATCTCAAGGTCCGCGCCTTGGGCAAGTGCTGCGCGGAAGTAGTTGCGGCCAATGCGGCCGAAGCCGTTGATACCAATACGGGTCGTCACTTTTACAGTCTCCTTGGTGCTTTGAGAAGCACTACTAGTTGAGCGGGCGTTCAAGCCAACTAACAGATCCCGCACGCCATTGGGCAGAGATGATTAACACGGAGGGCGACCAGCCTCATTGCTGAAGGCTAACCGCCTTCCGTGACCTATCTTACGTTTAACTGGGTCCGCCCCCGCAAGTGCAGGGGCGGACCGTCCACATCCCGGCCGGTTTAAGTCCGAATGTGAAGTTTGTTACAGCGGGGTATAACCCGGGTCACTACGGGAGGGTGATGAGACCCGTGGCGTTGGTGCGTGCGGCCTCGAAGCGCTGGGCGACATCCGCCCAGTTGACGATGTTCCAGAATGCCTTGACGTAGTCGGCCTTCACGTTGACGTAGTCCAGGTAGAAGGCGTGCTCCCACATGTCCAGCATCAGCAGCGGGGTGGTGCCCAGTGCCGTGTTGCCCTGCTGGTCGTAGAGCTGTTCGATGACCAGGTTGCCGCCGATGGGTTCGTAGGCGAGGAAGCCCCAGCCGGAGCCCTGGAGGCCAAGTGCCGCTGCGGAGAACTGGGCGCGGAAGGCGTCGAAGGAGCCGAACGCGTCGTCGATCGCGGCAGCCAGCTCACCTTCGGGCTTGTCGCCGCCGTCCGGGGAGAGGTTCTTCCAGAACACGGAGTGGTTGATGTGGCCGCCGGTGTGGAACGCGAGGTCCTTCGACAGACGGTTGATGTTGGCGAAGTCGCCCTTTTCGCGGGCCTCGGCCAGCTGGGCCAGCGCGTTGTTGGCACCTGCCACGTATGCGGCGTGGTGCTTGCTGTGGTGCAGTTCCATGATCCGCGCAGAAATGTGCGGTTCGAGGGCGGCGTAGTCGTAGCTGAGTTCCGGCAAAACGTACTCGGTCACAAAATCCTCCAATATCGTGGACCCAAGGTCCGGTTGGTACCTCTCGGATTGTGCATCCGGGCAGCGGGTGCCCGGAATCCTTTTTTGATTCTAGGGGGCGCTTACTCGTCCAGCATTTCCGGCGTCACATTGGCGTCCGTGCCGGGGATCCCCAGGTCAAGGGCTCGCTTGTCGGCCATGGCGAGCAGGCGGCGGATGCGGCCGGCAATGGCGTCCTTGGTCATGACGGGGTCGGCAAGCCGGCCCAGTTCATCCAGGCTTGCCTGCTTGTGGGCCACGCGGAGTTCGCCCGCGTATTTCAGGTGGTCCGGCACGTCGTCGCCCAGGATTTCCAGGGCCCGCTCCACCCGCGCGCCGGCGGCAACGGCTGCCTGCGCGGAGCGGCGCAGGTTCGCGTCGTCGAAGTTAGCGAGCCGGTTCGCCGTGGCCCTGACCTCCTTGCGCATGCGGCGTTCCTCCCAGACCATCAGCGCGTCGTGCGCGCCCATGCGGGTCAGGAGCGCTGCGATGGTGTCCCCGTCGCGGATGACCACGCGGTCCACTCCCCTGACTTCGCGGGCCTTGGCCTGGATGTCCAGGCGGCGGGCAGCGCCCACCAGGGCCAGGGCGGACTCAGGGCCGGGGCAGGTGACCTCCAGCGACGACGAGCGGCCGGGTTCCGTGAGCGAACCATGGGCCAGGAACGCACCGCGCCAGACGGCCTCAGCGTCCGCGGCCGAGCCATTGACGACGGCGGACGGCAGCCCGCGCACGGGGCGCCCGCGGCCGTCCAGCAAGCCGGTCTGCCGAGCCAGAGCCTCGCCGTCACGGACTACCCGGACCACGTAGCGGCTGGCGCGGCGCAGTCCGCCGGCAGACACGACGATGATTTCGCTTTGGTGTCCGTACACCTCGGCGATGGCGGCGCGGAGCCGGCGGGCAGTGGACGCCAGGTCCACCTCCGCCTCGATGACGATCCGGCCCGAGATGATGTGTAATCCGCCGGCGAACCGGAGCATGGCCGAAACTTCAGCCTTGCGCACTGATGACTTCTTGATGTCCAGACGGGACAGTTCTTCCTTGACCGATGCTGTCAGTGCCATGGCACCTTCCTAACTGTTCCCAAAAATGTCCTGGTACGCCGTGGCCAGCCGGAGCGGCTCGTGGACGGGGCGGCGTCCCGACGCCCCTACTTTACCCAAGACCACCTCGGCGCCGATCATGCCGGCCGCCTTCTCGAACTCCTGCCGGTCCGGTACGGACGCCGGGTCCGCGAGGACGACGTCGACGCTGAACTCCGGGGCGTACCGGCGCAGGACGTGCAGATGGTCTGCGGCCGTCATGCCGGATGTCTCCTTGGTGTCTGTGGCGAGGTTCATGGTCAGGCACCGCTTGGCCGGTGTGCCGCACAGGGCCTGCCGCATTTCCGGCAGGAGCAGGTGCGGCAGGACCGACGTGTACCAGGAGCCCGGGCCCAGGACCACCCAGTCCGCCAACTCGATGGCGGTCAGGGCGTCCGTGCAGGCCGGCGCCGCCTTGGGCAGGAGCCGGACTTCCTCCAGCGAACCGGCCACAGCGCAGCGCGCCTGGCCGCGGATGGTCTGCAGCGCGGTTCCACCGTCAGGGGCGGTCACCCGGACATCGCCCTCGATGGTCAGCGGGACGGTGGACATGGGCAGGACCTGGCCGCGGGCACCCAGCAGGGCGCCGGCCCATTTGAGCCCGGCCACGGTGTCCCCCAGCAGTTCCCAGAGCGTGATGATCAGCAGGTTGCCCATGGCGTGCTCGTCCAGCGACCCGCCGGGGCCCTTGCCGGGGCGGAACCGGTGCTGCATGACGTCACGCCAGGTCCGGCCCCAGTCGGTGTCGTCGCAGAGCGCGGAGAGCGCCATGCGCAGGTCACCGGGCGGAAGGACGCCGTACTCCTCGCGCAGACGCCCGGACGAGCCGCCGTCGTCCGCCACTGTCACCACCGCGGTGAGCTCGGAGGTGAGCAGGCGCAGGGCAGAGAGCGAGGCCGCCAGGCCGTGGCCGCCGCCCAATGCCACCACGTTGGGACCCTTGTCCTGCTGCCCTGGGCCTTTGCCGGCCGGCGGCACCAGGGGCAGGGCTCCGGTGAAAAGCGCCATTATTCGCGGCCCAGATCCCGGTGCGCGGTGGTCACCGTGACCCGCGGGTATTGCGCGAGCTTCTTGGAAAGCTCGACGGCCACCGCGACGGAGCGGTGCTTGCCGCCGGTGCAGCCGACGGCGATGGTGGCATAGTGCTTGTTCTCCCTGCGGTACCCCTCCAGGACGGGTTCCAGCGCCAGGACATAGCGGTCCACGAAGTTCTTGACGCCCTCCGCTTCCAGCACGTAGTCGCTGACGTCCTTGTCCAGGCCGGTCAGCGGGCGCAGCTGGGGCACCCAGTGCGGGTTGGGGATGAACCTGACGTCCGCCACGTAGTTGGCATCGACCGGCAGGCCGTACTTGAAACCGAAGCTCATCACGTTGAGGCGCAGGGCCACGGGCCCGGTTTCGCTGAACAGTTCGGTGATGGCGGTGGCCAGGCCGTGGACGTTGTAGTTGGAGGTGTCCAGGACGACGTCGGAGCTGTCGCGCAGTTCCTGCAGCAGCTCGCGTTCGGCGGCGATGCCGTCGAGGATGCGTCCACCGCCTTGGAGGGGGTGCGGACGGCGTCCCTGTTCGAAGCGCCGGACCAGGACGTTGTCGCTGGCGTCCAGGAACAGGACGCGGAAGGTGACACCGCTGGCGGCGAGTGCGCCAAGGGCTGCACGGATGTCGGCGAAGAGGCCCTTGCTGCGGACGTCGATGACCACTGCCAGCCGGGGAATGGACTGCGGGGCATGCGAGACGAGTTCCGCCAGCGTGCCCAGCATCTGGGGCGGGAGGTTCTCCACGACGTACCAGCCGTGGTCCTCCAACGCGTCGGCGGCGGTGCTCCGGCCGGCGCCGGACATTCCGGTGACCACCAGCAGCTCCGCTTCGAGCGGCTTGACGGGCTCCAGGCCCTCGGGCCCCGCTCCGGATTCCGCCGTCGTGTCTGCCATGAAGCCTGCCCCGTTTCCTTGTTGTCCCCTGGGCAACCGCAGTGGCGCCGCCCCGTCCTTTACCCTAGCTAAGATTCAATAATTTCGCCGGTGGTCATGTTGATGGCCGGCACGGCCGCACCCCCGGTCCCGTCTCCGGCGAAGTGGTTCACGATGGCGGTGGCCAGCGCCGGGCCGATGCCCTTGGCGTGCGCAAGCTCTTCGGCGCTGGCCGCCTTGACGCCCTTGACGGATCCGAAGTGCGCCAGCAGGGCCTTGCGTTTGGAGGCGCCCAGCCCGGGGACGGCGTCGAGCGCGGACACCGTCATGGCCTTGCCGCGCTTCTGCCGGTGGAACGTAATGGCGAAGCGGTGCGCCTCGTCGCGGATCCGTTGCAGCAGGTACAGCCCCTGCGAGGTGCGGGGCAGGATCACCGGGAAGTCGCTGTCCGGCAGCCACACCTCCTCGAGGCGCTTGGCCAGGCCCACCACGTAGACATCGTCGATGCCGAGGTCTTTCAGGGCCCGGGCCGCGGCATTCACCTGCGGCTGGCCGCCGTCCACCACCACCAGGTTGGGCGGGTAGGCAAATTTGGCCTTGGGTGCAGGCGTGGTGGTGTCCAGGACCGTGCTTGCCAGGACCGGCTTTGCGGCGTCTGCGTTTTCCGACGGGTCCGCGGGGCCGGCGGCCAGGACTGACTCGTCCACCTGGGCTGACTTGTCCTGCAGGTAGTGCCGGAACCGCCGGGTCAGGACGTCGTGCATCGCGGCCGTGTCGTCGGCGGCAGCGGGACCCGTGATCGAGAACTTGCGGTAATCCGATTTCTTGGGCAGGCCGTCCTCCACCACCACCATGGAGGCCACTACGTTGGTGCCCTGGACGTGGGAAACGTCGAAGCACTCGATCCGGAGCAAGGGCACCGGCAGGTCCAGGGCTTCCTGGAGTTCCTGCAATGCCTGGGACCTGACCGTGATGTCGCCTGCGCGCCGCGTCTTGTGCAGTTTCAGGGCGTGTTCGGCGTTTTCGCGGACGGTGGACATCAGGGCGGCTTTGTCCCCGCGCCGGGGCACCCGGATGTCCACCTTTGCGCCCCGGATTCCGCCCAGCCAGGTGGCGAGGTCTTCAGCGTTGCTGGGCTCCACCGGGACCAGGATTTCGCGGGGCAACCGGCCGTGGGTGTCGCCGTCCTCGCCATAGACCTGCAGCAGGAGGTGTTCCACCAGGTCGGGGGTGGTGAAGTCCTCCACCTTCTCCACGACCCAGCCGCGCTGGCCGCGGATCCGGCCGCCGCGGACGTGGAACACCTGGACGGCGGCTTCGAGTTCGTCCTCGTGCAGGGCGAACACGTCCGCGTCGGTGTCTTCGGACAGCACTACCGCGTTGCGCTCGAAGACTTTGCGGAGCGCCGTGATGTCGTCGCGCAGCCGCGCCGCGTGCTCGTAGTCGAGTTTTGCTACGGCGTCTGCCATCTGCTTTTCGAGCTTGCTGATGAATCTCTTGGCCTCGCCGCCCATGAAGGCGCAGAAGTCCTCGGCCAGGGCCCGGTGGTCTCCGGGCGAGATGCGCCCCACGCAGGGCGCGGAGCATTTGTCGATGTAGCCCAGCAGGCAGGGCCTGCCGCTGGCCTCGGCGCGCTTGAAGACGCCCGCGCTGCAGCTCCTGACGGGGAAGACCCGCAGCAGGGTGTCCATCGTTTCCCGGATGGCGCCGGCCGTGTAGGGGCCGAAGTAGCGGGTCCCTTTCCGCTTGTCCCCCCGCATGACCTGCACCCGGGGATACTTTTCGTTCATGGTGACGGCGAGGTAGGGATAGGTTTTGTCATCCCGGAACACCACGTTGAAGCGGGGTTTGAACTCTTTGATCCAGGTGTATTCCAGCTGCAGCGACTCCAGTTCGCTGCCCACCACGGTCCATTCGACGCTGCTGGCCGCGTGGACCATGGCGTAGGTCTTCGGCAGCAGCCCGGCCGGATTGGCGAAGTACGAGTTCAACCGGGACCGGAGGCTTTTCGCTTTGCCCACGTAAATGACCCGGCCGTGCGGATCGCGGAAACGGTAGACGCCGGGGTTGGTGGGGATTTCACCGGTTTTGGGCCGGTAACTTGCTGGATTTGCCACCTATCAAGTCTACTGAGTTGCACGCGGCCCATTGACAGCTGGGCCCCATTGGCAGCGGAATTCCGCCGCCAACGGGGCCTGCGGCTATTCGGCAGCCTTGCTCTGGTTGTAGCTGGCCGAACGTTCCTGGCCACTGAGCCCGGCAATTGCGTCCATGATCCGGTCCGTGACTTCCCGGCGGGCGGGCAGGGAGTGGTCCGGCCCGGTCTTGTCGAAGTACAGAGGTTCACCCACCTTCATGGTGAAGTGCTGCGGCCTCACCCCTTTTTCCCCGGCGCGCTGGAGCTTTTCGGTGCCGATCAGGCCCACCGGGATCACGGGGGCGCCGGTGGTAAGGGCAAGCCAGCCGACCCCGGTCCGTCCCCGGTAGAGGATGCCATCCCGGGAACGGGTGCCCTCGGGGTAGATGCCGATGCCGCGGCCGGCTTCGAGGATGTCCAGCAGGGTCTTGAGCGCCTGGACGCTTGCGGCCTGTTCGCCGCGCTCCACCGGTATGGAGCCCACGGATTCGAAGAAGGCCTTCATGACCTTGCCCTTGACGCCGCCGGTGGTGAAGTACTCGGCCTTGGCGAAGAAGGCGACCGGCCGGGGCATGAGGGCCTGGACGATCACGCTGTCGAAGAAGGAGAGGTGGTTGGGGGCCACGATGAAGGGTCCGTCGGAGGGGACGTTGTCGAGTCCGACGACGGTGGGCCGGCAGGAACCGGCGATCAGGTTGCGCGTGGTCCAGCGGACGGCATCAAACATTTCCATCGTTGCTCACCCCGCTCATGGCCGCTGTGTGGATGGCCTGGAGCCGTTCGATGACGGCCACCAGCTCGTCACCGGTGCTGACGACGGCGACGGAGCCCGCCTCCTCCAGTTCCCCGAGAGGAGCGAAGCCCCAGGCGACGCCGATGCAATCCAGGCCGTTGGCGATGGCTCCGGCGACGTCCTGGGCGCGGTCCCCCACCATGATGGCGTGCTGGGTGTCCAACTCCCGGAGGGCGGCGGCAATGATCTGGGTCTTGCCCAGCGGCACGCCCTCCACAGCTGCCTCATCGTCGGCGGAGCCGTGGATGCCCTGGAAGAACCCGTCAATGCCGTGGTGCGCCAGCACTGTGCGGGCCAGCCGCTGGGGTTTTTGGGTGGCCACCGCCACGGGCCGACCCGCTGCCGCGAAGGATTCGAGGATGTCCCGGATGCCCGGGTAGAGCCGGCTCTGGCCGATTCCCGACGCGACATAGTACTCACGGTACCGGCGGACCACTTCTCCGAGTTGGTCCGCCGGTACCTTTGCCAGGTTAAGCAGTGAGTCGCTGAGCTTGGGGCCGATCATCGTATCGAGCAGTTCCTGGCCGGGAACCGGGAGCCCCAGCTCCCGGAGGGCCGATGCGATTCCCTCAGTTATTCCACCGGCCGGATCGACAAGAGTGCCGTCCAGGTCAAAGATCACGGGCACAGTTGTTGAAGTCACCGGGTTAGTTTCTCACGACAGCAGGAGTGCCTGAAACTCACATTCCCTTGCAGGAATATTCCGGCGGAATTTCTCCCGTCAGCCCAGGATCTCCGCCAGGAACTTCCCGGTGTGGCTCGTGGTGGACTTGGCCACCTGCTCCGGTGTTCCCGCCGCCACGATCTGGCCGCCGCCCGAGCCGCCGTCCGGGCCCAGGTCCACCAGCCAGTCGGCGCTCTTGATCACATCGAGGTTGTGCTCGATGGTGATCACCGTGTTGCCCTTGTCCACCAGCCCCTGAAGGACCATCAGCAGCTTGCGGATGTCTTCGAAATGCAGCCCCGTGGTGGGCTCGTCCAGGACATAGATGCTGCGTCCGTTGGAGCGCTTCTGCAGTTCCGCGGCAAGCTTGACGCGCTGCGCTTCACCGCCGGACAGCGTCGTGGCGGGCTGGCCCAGGCGGACGTAGCCCAGGCCGACGTCCACCAGCGTGTTGAGGTGGCGGGCAATGGGCGAGAACGCCGCGAAGAACTCGGCACCCTCCTCGATGGGCATGTTGAGGACGTCGGCGATGGTCTTGCCCTTGTAGTGCACCTCGAGTGTTTCCCGGTTGTACCGGGCGCCGTGGCACACTTCGCACGGGACGTAGACGTCCGGCAGGAAGTTCATTTCGATCTTCAGCGTGCCGTCACCGGAGCACGCCTCGCAGCGGCCACCCTTGACATTGAACGAGAACCGGCCGGGCAGGTAGCCGCGCACCTTGGCCTCGGTGGTCTCTGCGAAGAGCTTGCGGATGTTGTCGAAGACACCGGTGTAGGTGGCGGGGTTGGACCGCGGGGTACGGCCGATGGGGCTCTGGTCCACGTGGACCACCTTGTCCAGGTGCTCCAGTCCCTGGACGGTCTTGTGCCGCCCGGCCACCTGCTTGGCGCCGTTGAGCTTGTTGGCCAGCACCTTGTAGAGGATCTCGTTGACGAGCGTGGACTTACCCGAGCCGCTCACGCCGGTCACCGCCGTGAACAGCCCCAGGGGGAAGGCGGCGTCGACGTTCACCAGGTTGTTCTCGCGGGCACCGACAACCTTGATTTCGCGCTTCTTGTCATATTTGCGGCGCTTTTTGGGCACCTCAATGGCCTTGCGGCCGGACAGGTAGTCGCCGGTCAGGGATTCCCTGTTGTCCAGCAGTTCCTTGTAGGTGCCGGAGTGGACCACCTGGCCGCCGTGCTCCCCGGCCCCCGGTCCGATGTCCACGATCCAGTCGGCGACGTGGATGGTGTCCTCGTCGTGCTCGACGACGATGAGGGTGTTGCCCATGTCGCGGAGCCGGGTGAGTGTTTCGATGAGCCTGCGGTTGTCCCGCTGGTGCAGGCCGATGGACGGTTCGTCGAGGACGTAGAGGACCCCCACCAGGCCGGAACCAATCTGGGTGGCAAGCCGGATGCGCTGCGCTTCACCGCCGGAAAGGGTGGCGGATGGCCGCTCAAGGTTGAGGTACTCCAGGCCGACGTCCAGGAGGAAGGTGAGGCGGGCCTGGATCTCCTTGAGGACCTGGTGGGCAATCTGGGCCTCACGGCCGGTCAGCACCAGGTTGTTAAGGAAATCCGCGCACTCCCTCATGGGCAGGGCGGCCACCTCGGCAATGGACTTGCCATTGATCAGCACTGACAGGGATGCCGGGTTGAGGCGGGCCCCATTGCAGGCGGGGCAGGGAACCTGCCGCATGTATTCCTCGTAGCGGTCACGGGCCCAGTCGGAGTCGGTCTCCCCGTGCTTGCGGTGCACGTACTGGATGGCGCCTTCGAAGCCGGTGCTGTATTTCCGTTCACGGCCGAAGCGGTTGCGGTACTGCACCACTACCTTGTGGTCCTTGCCGTGCAGGATGGTCTGGCGCACATCCTTGCCCAGCTTCTCCCACGGCGTGCTCATGGAGAAGCCGACTTCCTTGGCGAGGCCTTCCAGGAGCCGGTTCCAGTATTCAGTGGTTGCGGTCCCCAGCGACCAGGGAGCGATGGCGCCCTCGGACAAGGACAACTCCGGGTTCGGAACGATCAGTTCTTCATCCACCTCGAGCCGGGTGCCGATGCCGCTGCAGGCGGCGCAGGCACCAAAGGGATTGTTAAAGGAGAAGGAACGCGGCTCGATCTCGTCGATGGCGAGCGGGTGCTCGTTGGGGCAGGCGAGGTTTTCGGAGAACGCCCGGATCCGTCCCGGCGCGTCAGCCTCAACATCGACGAACTCCGCCAGGACGCGGCCCTCGGCCAGTCCCAGCGCGGTCTCAATGGAGTCGGTGAGCCGCTGGCTTATCCCTTCCTTAACCACCAGGCGGTCCACCACAACCTCGATGGTGTGCTTGAACTGCTTGCCAAGCTTGGGGGGATCACTCAGCTGGACCAGGTTGCCGTCCACCCGTGCCCGGGAATAGCCCTTTGCGCTGAGTTCCTTGAAGAGGTCCACGAACTCGCCCTTGCGCCCGCGGACCACGGGCGCCAGGACCTGGAAGCGCGTGCCCTCGTCGAGTTCCAGGAGCTGGTCCACGATCTGCTGCGGCGTCTGCTTGGATACCGGCTCCCCGCACACGGGGCAGTGCGGCCTGCCCACGCGCGCCCACAGGAGGCGCATGTAGTCGTAGATTTCGGTGATGGTGCCCACCGTGGACCGTGGGTTCTTGCTGGTGGATTTCTGGTCGATGGACACCGCAGGCGAGAGCCCTTCGATGAAATCGACGTCAGGCTTGTCCACCTGGCCCAGGAACTGGCGGGCGTAGGCGGACAGGGACTCCACATAGCGCCGCTGGCCCTCGGCGAAGATGGTGTCGAACGCCAGCGAGGACTTGCCGGAACCGGACAGGCCGGTGAACACGATCATGGCATCGCGCGGCAGGTCGAGGTCCACGTTGCGCAGGTTGTGCTCCCGCGCGCCCTTGACCACGAGGCGGGAGAGGTCCGGGCGCGCCGGAGCGGCAGCGGCGGGGACGGCGGCGGCGATCGAAGAGGCAGGGGTTTCTTCAGCTAAGGCTTTAGGCACCCCATTATGCTAATCGAAAACTTTTTCGAACACCGACGGTTCCGCCGTCAGGGAACATCGTAGGCAGCAGCGAGGATCTTTACCGCTTCGGCGAAGCTGGCACCCTGGGATTTGGCGACGGCGGCATACGCGGCCGCAGCGGCGGACAGCCCGCCCAGCCGCTCATCACGGGCAGAGACGACCGTGCCGTTCCGCCCGCGGGTGGCGACGACGCCTGCCGCTTCCAGTTCCTTGTAGGCCCTTGCCACCGTATGCGGGGCGACGTCGAGTTTTTCTGCCAGTGCCCGCACGGCGGGGAGCCGGGCGCCCGGCGGCAGCCCGCCGTTGTCGGCCAATTGGATGATGTGCAGCCGCAACTGTTCGAACAGCGCCACGCTGCTGGCAGGGTTGGGCCGCCAGGATCCGGGAAAGTCACCGGTGCTGCTCACAGGCCTCCCTCCAGGACCCCGGCCCTGCCATCCCGTTCGGCGAATTGCGCGGTGTACAGCCGGGCGTAGTAGCTCTTGGCGGCGAGGAGGTTGGTGTGCGTGCCCTGCTCAACGATGCGTCCGTGGTCCATGACCAGAATTAGATCAGCGTTGCGGATGGTCGACAAACGGTGGGCGATCACGAAACTCGTCCGTCCGTGGCGGAGGCGCTGCATTGCCTGGCGGATGAGCAGTTCTGTCCTGGAGTCCACCGAGCTTGTGGCCTCATCCAGGATCAGCACGGCGCGTCCGGCCAGCTGCGCCCTGGCAATGGTGATGAGCTGCCGCTGCCCCTGGCTCAGTGGTTCGCCGCCGTTCTCAAGCACAGTCCCGTAGCCATGCGGCAGGGACCTGATGAAGCGGTCCGCGTAGGTCGCCTCGGCGGCGGCAACAATGGCCATATCCGGGGCGTCCGGCCGGCCGTAGGCGATGTTGTCCCGGATCGTCCCGGCAAATAGCCAGGAATCCTGGGGCACCACGGCGAACCTTGCCCGGAGCCGGTCGCGGGGAATGGCGGCGATGTCCGTCCCGCCGATGGTGATCCGGCCGGATGAAGGTTCCAGGAACCGCATCAACAGGTTGATGACGGTGCTCTTTCCCGCGCCCGTGTGTCCCACGATCGCTACGGCCTGGCCGGGTTCCACCGTGAAGCTGAGGTTCCTGACGGCGGGGACGGCTCCGGGGTAGCCGAAGGTGACGTCGTGGAAGACGATGCTGCCGGTTGGGGGTGCGCCGGCTGCCTGGCCGGGCGGCTCCTCCGGGTCTTCGCCGGCATCCAGGAGCACGAAGACCCGGGCCGCGGACGCCGCGCAGGACTGCATGACGTTCAGCAGCCCGCCTATCTGCCCCACTGGCTGGGTGAACAGGCGGCTGAACTGGATGAAGGCCTGGACTCCGCCAATGGTCATGGCGCCGGCGATGACCTGCAGCGCGCCGACAACGGCCACCGCAATGTAATTGAGGTTGGACAACAGCACCATCAGCGGCTGGACCACCCCGGCTGAATACTGGGCTTTGGCGGCGGCCCGGGCCAGCCGGCCGTTGCTGCGGCGGAAGACCTCGGCGGCCTGCGCCTGCTGTCCGAAGGCCTTGATCACCTCGTGCCCGCTGATGAACTCCTCGACGTACGCGTTGAGTTCGCCTGTCTCCTTCCATTGCCGGCCAAAATGCTCCTGGGACCGCCTGGCCACCGCCACGGTGATCCAGGTGGAGACGGGAACCGTGGCAATGGCGATGGCCGCGAGCAGCGGGGAGATCCACAGCATCATGGCCAGTGAACCGCACAGCATCAGCACCGACACGATCAGCTGCGTCAGGACCTGGTTGAGGGCCTGGGCGATGTTATCGATGTCGTTGGTGGCACGGCTCAGGACATCGCCGCGGGACCGTTCACGGAAATAGGTCGAGGGCAGGCGGTGCAGCTGCTCTTCAACCGAGGCACGCAGGCCGTACATAAGTCCCTGGACGGCCTGGGCCGTCAATGCCCCCTGGGCCCAGTTGAACAGGGAGGCGAAGACGTACATGACCGACACCCCGGCCAACAGGATGCCAAGCCGCTGGTCCAGGCTGCCTTGGAAGATGGCTTCCACCACCACGTCGGTGGCGTCGCCGAGATACTTCGGGGCGGCGACATTGAGGCCCGCGAAGGCGCAGGTGGCGGCTACCGCTCCCAGCATTTGAAGGCGGAAGGGACGCAGGAGGCCGAGGAGCCTCTTGGCGGTGGGCCAGAACAGGTGCGCGGTTTCCCCGGCCTCCTCCCCCGCCGTCACGGTGCGCCATCCAGGGCCAGCTGCGACTCGGCAATCTCACGGTAGGTGGCTGACGCTTCCAGCAGGTCCTGGTGCGTTCCCTGCGCAACAAGCCGGCCGCCGTCGAGGACCAGGATGAGGTCGGCATCCTCCACCGTGGCAATGCGCTCGGCCACCATGATCACCGTCGCGGCGGTTAGGACCTGGTCCAGGGCTTGCCGCAGCCTGGTGTCGGTGTCGTAGTCGAGGGAGGAGAAGCTGTCGTCGAAGAGGCAGAGGGGCGCCCTGCGCAGCAGTGCCCTGGCAATGCACAGCCGTTGCCGCTGACCGCCTGACAGGCTGGCCCCGCCTTGGCCTACCGGCGTGGCAAGCCCCAGGGGAAGGTCACGCATGAACCGCATGGTCTGCGCCGTTTCCAGCGCATCCCACAGTTCGTCGTCCGTGGCCTGGGGGGCCGCCATCCGCAAATTGTCGGCGATGGTCCCGGTGAACAGGTGCGAATGCTGGGGCACAACGGCCATGGCGGCACGGAGTTGGTCCAGGGGCACGTCCCTGATGTCGTGGCCACCCAGGGTGATACGGCCTGCCGTGGGGTCGAGGAACCGCGGAATGAGGTTGAGCAGCGTCGTCTTGCCGCTTCCGGTGGCGCCGACTATTGCCGTGGTGCTGCCGGGAGCCGCGGTGAAACTGATGTCCGCAAGAACGGGCGCTTCTGCCCCTGGATACGAGAAGGCGACGTCGTGGAACACCAACGGCGCCGGCCGGGCCGCCGCGTCCGGCATTGGCTGCTGCTTTGCCGGGGACGCACTGGTGACGGACGGGTCAGTGTCCAGGACCGCCTGGATGCGTTCGGCGCAGACCGCGGCGCGCGGCGCCGTCATTAATACGTACATGGCCATCATGATCGCCAGCAGGATCTGCATGATGTAGGCAATGAAGGCCGTGAGCGCCCCGAGGTTCATCAATCCCGCCTGGATCCGGTGGCCGCCGAACCACACCACGGCCACCGAACTCAGGTTCACCACCACCATGATCATTGGCAGCATCCCGGCCACCATGAGGGCGGACTGGAGATTGTTGGCGGTGAGGCCCGCGTTGGTGGTGGCAAACCGCCGCGCTTCATGCCGCTGGCGCACGAAGGCGCGGATGACGTCCACGCCTATGATCTGCTCACGCAGGATTCCGCCCGACCGGTCCAGCAGGTCCTGGCCCTCGCGGTACAGCGGAATCAGCCGGCGGACGATCAGGTACATGATCAGCAGGAGCAGGGGCACGACGGCGATCACCACCACGGACAGCGCCACGTCCTGCTGGAGGGCAAGCACGATGCCGCCAACCCCCATGGCCGGCCCTGCGAAGAGCATGGTGAAGACCAGCACGGCGAACGCCTGGATCTGCTGGACGTCATTCGTGGCGCGGGTGGTCAGGCTTTGGGTACCAAACAGGGCCACGTCCTGCGAGGACAGTGATTGGATCCGGCTAAAAACCTCCGCCCGCAGGCGATGCCCGATCCGCACGGCGACGACGGCGCCGAGGTAACCTGCCGCGATGGCGGCCGCCGCCTGGACTACTGCCACGACGGCCATGAGGGCGCCGAGCCGGGAGATCACCTCAGGTTTGCCCGCAACGATGCCCTCGTCGATGATGGCGGCGTTCAGGGTGGGCAGCAGCAGGTTGGCGCCGGCCTGGAGCAGTTGGAGGAGAAGGATCACGCCTACGCCCGCGTACTGCCCTTTGAGCTGCCGCTTCATGAGTCCGACCAGCAAGATACCCCCTGTGATGCCTACGGCCGAAGAGGGGGCCAGCGGCATGACCCCTCAACCAGTGGCCATTGTAAGCCACATCACTTTTCTTCGCTGTCAAGGCGTGTGACTCGCCGGGAAACCCATTAGGTGCGGGGTTGTTATTCCAGCTTGCGGCCTACTGCGAAGATCCTGCGGAAGGGAAAGATGGTTCCGTGGGCGCCGGGTGGATATGCCTTCCGCAACGCGGCTGCGTATTCGGTTTCGAACTGCTTGGCGTCCTCCCCGCCAAGTGCCGCCATGACGGGCCGCAGCGCCGTGCCCCGGACCCATTCCAGGACGGGATCAGGTCCCGCCAGGACCTGTTGGTAGCTGGTTTCCCAGGCGTCCGCGGCGCATCCGGCGTCCAACAGGATGTCCAGGTAGTCCGCTGGTTCTCCCACCGATTCTGTACCCCGCAGCACGCCGTCGAGCTTTTCCGACCAGCGGTCCGAAGCCGCGATGGACCGCATCAGGGCGTGGGAGGGGGCGTTGAAGTTTCCCGGCACCTGCATGGCAAACCAGGCTCCGGGCCGCAGCGCAGCCAGCCACTTCCGCATCATTTCCTGGTGGCCGGGTACCCACTGCAGGGCGGCGTTGCTCACCACAACGTCGATCCTGGAATCAGGCATCCACGCGGCGATATCAGCCTGCGTGAACTGGAGGGCGGGAAGGTCCGCTGCCAGGGGCGCGGCCTTGGCAAGCATCTCCGCGGATGAATCGATGCCCTGGATGGCAGCCCCGGGCCACCGTTCCGCCAGCGTCGCCGTGAGGTTTCCCGGTCCGCAGCCGAGATCCACCACGCGTGCGGGCGCGGCGGCATGGATCCGGGCCGTGAGGTCGAAGAAGGGCCGGTCCCGGTAATCACCGAACTGGACATACTTTGTGGGGTCCCATTTCATGATCTTCTCCAGGTTCTGACGCGCTCCGGGCCAAGCCGTAGCCTAACGCGGCCGGAAGGCTGAATGCGCCCGCAACGTGGCACTAAGGTTGAAGTCAATGAAACTCGTTGACCAGCTGACCGACCTGCACGCTCCCAACCCGGCCGGCGCCGTCGACCCGGACGCCCTGTACACCCAGTTCGTTGAGTGGACGGAAAGCCGGGGCATTACCCTGTACCCGGCCCAGGACGAGGCCATCCTGGAACTGGCAACGGGAGCGAACGTCATCCTGGCAACTCCCACCGGGTCCGGGAAGTCCCTGGTGGCCATCGCCGCGCACTTCCAGGCCATGGCCCACGGACGGCGCAGCTACTACACGGCGCCCATCAAGGCCCTCGTGTCCGAAAAATTCTTCGCACTCTGCGACATCTTCGGCGCGGAAAACGTTGGCATGATCACTGGCGACTCCGGGGTCAACCAGGACGCGCCCATCATTTGCTGCACGGCGGAGATCCTGGCAAACACCGCCCTGCGTGAAGGGGCTGCTGCTGAGCTGGGCGCGGTGATCATGGACGAGTTCCACTTCTACTCCGACCCGCAGCGCGGCTGGGCGTGGCAGGTCCCCCTGCTGGAACTTCCCCAGGCCCAGTTCCTCCTGATGTCCGCCACACTCGGCGATGTGACCCGGTTCGAGGAGGGGCTGACGGCGCTGACCGGCCGTGCCACTGCCACGGTGAGTTCAGTCGAGCGCCCCATCCCGCTGCACTACTACTACCAGCAGACTCCCGTCCACGAGACTCTGGAAGAGTTGCTGTCTACCCGCCAGGTACCCGTCTACGTGGTGCATTTCAGCCAGCTTGAGGCGATCGACCGCGCGCAGAACCTGATGAGCATCAACGTCTGCACCCGGGAGGAAAAGGACAAGATCGCCGAGTTGATCGCCAACTTCCGGTTCGCCGCCGGATTCGGCAAGACGCTCAACCGGCTGGTGCGCCACGGGATCGGCGTCCACCATGCCGGGATGCTGCCCAAGTACCGCCGGCTCGTGGAGCAGCTCGCGCAGGCGGGCCTGCTCAAGGTCATCTGCGGCACGGACACCTTGGGTGTGGGCATCAACGTGCCCATCAGGACGGTGCTGCTCACGGCGTTGAGCAAGTATGACGGCGTCCGCACCCGTCTGCTGAACCCGCGTGAGTTCCACCAGATCGCGGGCCGTGCCGGCCGGGCCGGCTATGACACTGCGGGAACCGTGGTGGTGCAGGCTCCCGAGCACGTGATCGAGAACGTGAAGGCGATGGCGAAGGCCACCGCCAAGTTCGGGGACGACCAGAAGAAGCTGCGCCAGGTAGTGAAGAAGAAGCCGCCGGAGGGCTTCGTGTCCTGGGGCGAACCGACCTTCAAACGGCTGGTCGAATCCGTCCCCGATCCGCTGACGTCCAGTTTCACGGTGACGCACGCCATGCTGATGAACCTCATGGAACGGCCCGGTGATCCTTTCGCGGCGGCGCGGCGGCTGCTCACCGAAAACCACGAACCGCGCGCTTCCCAGCTGCGGCTGATGAAGAAGGCGCTGGGAATTTACCGGGAACTGCTGGCGGCGGAAGTGATCGAACGCATCCCGCCGGAAGAGCAGGGCGCCGACGGCCGCACCGTCAGGCTGACCGTGCATCTGCAGCCGAACTTCGCCCTGAACCAGCCGCTGTCCCCCTTCGCGCTTGCTGCGCTGGACCTCCTCGACCCGGAGTCGCCGTCGTACGCCCTTGACGTGGTGTCCGTGATCGAGGCGACCCTGGAGAAACCGCGGCAGATCCTGTCGGCCCAGCAGAAGAAAGCCCGCGGCGAGGCCATCGCGGCCATGAAGGCAGACGGCATCGACTACGACCAGCGGATGGCCATGCTGGACGAGGTTACCTACCCGCAGCCGCTCGCCGGGATCCTCGGCGAAGCGTTCGAGGTGTACCGGAAGGCCGCCCCGTGGGTGGGCGACTTCGAACTCGCGCCTAAGTCGGTGGTCCGCGACATGTATGAGCGCGCGATGAATTTTGGCGAGTTCGTCCAGTTCTATGGCCTGGCCCGCTCCGAAGGGATCGTGCTCCGGTACCTTGCCGATGCTTTCAAGGCGCTGCGCCAGACGGTGCCGCAGGACATGCTCCGCGAGGACCTGGCGGACCTGACCGCCTGGCTGGGCGAATTGGTGCGCCAGGTGGACTCCAGCCTCCTGGACGAGTGGGAGGAACTGACCTCCGGGGCAGCACCCACGCCGCACGATGCACCGCCGCCCCCGCCGCCGTCGCTCACATCCAACATCCGGGCGTTCCGGGTGATGGTGCGCAACGAGATGTTCCGCCGGGTGGAACTCTTCGCGGACGAGGACGCCACCGCGCTGGGAGAGCTCGACGGCGGCTCGGGCTGGGACGCCGACCGGTGGGAAGATGCCCTGGACGGCTACTTCGACGAACACGACGATATCGGGACCGGACCGGACGCACGCGGACCGGGGCTGCTGATCATCACCGAAGAACCCGGCCACTGGAAGGTGCGCCAAATCTTTGATGATCCGGCAGGCCACCACGACTGGGGAATCTCGGCGGAGGTGGACCTGGCGGACTCCGACGCCACCGGAACCGCCGTGGTCAGGGTCACCGGCGTCAACCGCCTGTAGCCCCGGGCGCGGCCGGCTTCCTGGGCGGCGGCTTCCTGTATGCCGGCTTCGCCGAAGGTAAGCTCGGAACCATGAGTGTAATCCGCCCCGCAACCCGGCAAGACGTGCCCGCCATCCTCCGAATGATCCACGAACTGGCACGTTACGAGAAGGAACCTGACGCCGTCCGGAACACCCCCGGAATGCTGGAGCAGGTGCTCTTTGGCAACAACCCCCGCGTGTTCGCGGCCATGGCTGGGAACGAGGCCGGCGACGTCCAGGGCTTCGCACTGTGGTTCCTGAACTACTCAACCTGGGAGGGCGTGCATGGAATCTACCTGGAGGACCTGTACGTCAGCCCGGAAGCCCGCGGCGAAGGCCACGGCAAGGCCCTGCTGCAGCACCTTGCCGCGATCGCCGTCGAGAACGGGTACGCGCGCGTGGAATGGAGCGTGCTGGACTGGAACGAGCCCTCCATCAATTTCTACCGCCGCCTGGGCGCCCGCCCGATGGACGGCTGGTCCACCTTCCGGCTGACGGGCGAGGCGCTGGACCAGTTCGGCCGGGCTGAGTCCAACAGTTCCTTGCCTGCCGCTTCCCGTGGCTGACACTCCGGTGGCCCGGCCGGTTCAAGCCGGGCATGAAATCCGCGCCGGGCATGAAATCAGGGCCAGGCATGAGTTCCGTGGCGTGCGCACCGTGGAGCACTACTTCACGGTGCCCTTGGACCATTTCGGCCAGCCGGCGGGCGGGAAGCCGGCGGAAAGCATCACTGTGTTCGCCCGCGAGTACGTCTCCGCGGCCCACAGCGAGGAGGCCGCCGCGCGGCTGCCCTGGCTCCTGTTCCTGCAGGGCGGCCCCGGCGGGCGCGGCAACAGGTGGGGTTCCCTGGGCGGCTGGAGCAAAGCCGCTGCCCAGGATTTCCGCATCCTCATGCTGGACCAGCGCGGCACCGGACTCTCCACCCCCATCGACCGCAGGACCCTGCCCGGCCGCGGGTCGCCTGCCGAACAGGCCGCCTACCTGGAGCACTTCAGGGCGGATTCGATCGTGGCGGACGCGGAGCTGATCCGCGGCGTCCTTGAATCGCCGCCCTGGACCGTCTACGGCCAGAGTTACGGCGGCTTCTGCGCCTTGACGTACCTGTCCTTCGCACCCGGAGGGCTGCGCGAAGCGCTCATCACCGGCGGCCTGGCCCCGCTCACCGGCAGCGCGGATGAGGTCTACCGGGCCACCTACCAGCGGGTGGCGGCCCGGAATGAAGAGTACTTCGGCTGGTATCCCGAGGACCGTGACACCGTGGAGCGGATCGCCCGGCACCTGCGGACCATCCCGGAATTCCTGCCCGACGGCGAACGCCTCACCGTGGAGCGGTTCCAGATGGCAGGGGCCTACCTGGGCGGAAACACCCGCGTGGACAGCCTCCACTACTTGCTGGAGGATGCCTTCGCAGCAACAGCGGAAGGTCTCCGGCTGTCGGATACGTTCCTGGAACAGCTCCATGGCGTGGTCTCGCGCCGGTCCAATCCGCTGTACGCGCTGATGCACGAATCCATCTACGGGCAGGGCCAGGCCACCAACTGGTCGGCCTGGCGGGTTCTCGCCGAAAACCCCTTGTTCCGCCCGGACACGGAGCCGCTGCTCCTGACGGGCGAGATGGTGTATCCGTGGTACTTCGAGCAGGACCCCGCCCTGAAGCCGCTGCAGGAAGTGGCGGACCTGGTGGCCGGCAAGGAGGACTGGAAACCGCTCTACGATCCGCAGGTGCTTGCCGCCAACTCCGTTCCCGTGGCCGCGGCCGTCTATTCGGACGATATCTACGTTGACCGGGATCTTTCCCTCCGGACGGCGGCAGCGGTCCGCGGGCTCCAGGTCTGGGAGACCGCCGACTTCCACCATGACGGGATTGCCGACGACGGCGAAAGGATCTTTGCCCGCCTGCTCGGCATGGCGCGTTCAGGCAGCCGCTGACCGCCGGTTCGAGGTACGGGCCACGACGGCGGCGGCCAGGACTGCGGCTCCAATGGCCCCGCCGAGAAGGTTCAGGCCCAGATAGCCCGCAAATCCGAGGACCAACCCGGAGAAAGCCCCGCCGACGGCTCCCGCGGCGCCCATCAGCATGTCCGAAGCGCCCTGCACCGCCACCCGGACGTCCTGGCCCACGCTGTCGGCCAGCAGGGTGGAACCCGAGATGGTGGCCGCCGACCAGCCCATGCCCAGCAGCACCAGTCCCACTGCCACCCCGGCGGTGGACGACTGCCCAAATCCGGCGATGGCCACCGCTGCTACCAGCACAATGAATCCGATGATGATGGTCTCCACCCTGCCGGCCCGGTCAGTCAGCCACCCCATGACCGGCGAGAGGGCGAACATCCCGGCGATGTGCAATGAGATCGTGAAACCAATGATCACCAGCACGTCCCCTTCAGCAATGTGCCCGGCGTGGGGCCCTGGTCCTTCCACCAGGTGCTGAAGGTGCAGGGGCGTCATGGACATGACGCCGACCATCACCGCGTGGGCGGCCACTACCGCGGACACGGCGAGCAGCGCCATCCGTGAGCCACGGATGGCCCGGAGTGCGCGGCCCAGGGATCCCCGGTCGGCCGCCGTGGCGGGCGGGACGCCGCCGGCTGGTTCCGTAGGTGCGCCGGGCACCGCCGCCGGGTTCGCCGGGGCAGTCGGGAGGATGTCGGGGAAGGCATGGCCGGCCGCTGCCAGCCGGCGCGCCAGCAGCAGGGGGTCAGGGCGAAGGCCGGCGTACACGAGGACGGTGGCGATGAGGAGTCCGGCGCCCGAGATGACGAACGGGCCGGCGATGGGCGGGAGGCCCAGCGCGGTCCCGACGGCGGTCCCGGGCTGGATCAGGTTGGGTCCGGCCACGGCGCCGACGGTCACTGCCCAGACAACGGTGGACAGCGCCCGGCCGCGGTGCCCGGCCGCAGCGAGATCGACAGCCGCGAACCTTGCCTGCAGGCTGGCTGCCGTTCCCACGCCGATTCCGGCGGCCCCCAGGACCAGCAGGATGAAGAGGCCGCTGACGACGGCCAGCACCATGAAAACTGCCCCTGCCAGGGCTGCCGAGAGGCCTGCCACCTGCCCGGCCCGGCGGCCGTGCCGTTCAGCCAGTGCGGCCAGCGGAAGTGCTGCGGCTGCTGCCCCCAGGGTCATGACGGTGGCGACGGAGCCCGCCCAGGCGCTGGAACCGGAGAGTTCCACAGCCAGGATGGAACCGATGGACACGGTCGATCCCGTACCGAGTCCTCCGAAGACCTGGGCCAGGCTCAAGAGCACAATGGTGCGCCGCTGCACCTGGGCCACGCCCTGTTCTTCAACCAGTGTGCGGGCCATGATCCGAGCATAGTCCTGTGCGCTTGACTGCCACAGGGGTTCCACACCCCTGGGCCCGATCGGAGCTTTAAACGGGACATCCCGGCCGCCCTGCGGCCGGGATGTCCCGTGTGCAACAGCGAAGTTCGGACCTATTCGACGTCGCTGTGGCTCTTGCGGACATCTTCCTCGAGCCGCGGATCGACCTTGGCGAGCTGGGCCTTGGAGCTGAGCAGGCTGGCGACGACGGCAATGATGATGGTGCCGACGATTACGCCGAGAGATACGTAGGTCGGGATCTCGGGCGCCCACTCGATGTGGCTGCCGCCGTTGATGAAGGGCAGTTCGTTGACGTGCATGGCGTGCAGGACAAGCTTGATGCCGATGAATGCGAGGATGACCGACAGGGCGTGCTTCAGGTAGATCAGCCGGTTCATCAGGCCGCCGAGCAGGAAGTACAGCTGGCGCAGGCCCATCAGGGCGAACAGGTTGGCCGTGAAGACGATGAACGGGCTCTGGGTCAGGCCGAAAATGGCCGGAATGGAATCCACGGCGAACAGCAGGTCGGTGAGGCCGATGGTGATGAAGACGATCACCATGGGGGTGAACACCTTCTTGCCGTTCACCGTGGTCCTCAGCTTGCCGCCGTCGAACCTTTCGGACATGGGAATGACTTTGCGGATCCTGGCGATCAGCGGGTTCTCGCGGTCTTCTTCCTCTTCGCCCTCGTCCTGGGCCTGCTTCCAGGCAGTCCACAGCAGGAACGCGCCGAAGATGTAGAACACCCAGCTGAACTGTTCGATGACGATGGCGCCGAGCATGATGAAGATGCCGCGCAGGATAAGGGCGATGATGATGCCCACCATCAGCACTTCCTGCTGGTATTTCCGCGGTACCGAGAACCGGGCCATGATGATGATGAACACGAACAGGTTGTCGATGCTGAGGCTGTATTCCGTGACCCAGCCGGCCACGAACTGGCTCCCGAATTCTGCGCCCGTGAAGGCGAACATGGCACCGGCGAACGCCATGGCCAGGGCGACGTAGAAGGCCACCCAGAGGCCGGCTTCCTTCATGGACGGTTCGTGCGGGCGCCGGACCACCAGGAGGAGATCGGTCAGGAGGATGAGGCCGAGGACGACGAACGAGCCGACCTCGAACCATACGGGCAAATCGGGCACAGGGAAGCCTTTCGCAGGGTACACAAAAACGGTGTAAGTCTCTCCGGCCTGCCTGTGCACTTGGTGCTGATGTGGCGGCCCGCTACGCCCGGCGGGGCAACTGTGCCCTGCGTGTTGACGATCGTAGCGCTTGGGATACTCCCCTACGTGCTTTTAACTGTACCCCAGCGCGGTGGAGATCCGCGCCCGCCCACGCCGGGAAAGCACGACGGCGGCACCCCACCCGGGGTGCCGCCGTCGCCTTGGTAGGCCCCAGCTTCGCGGGCCCAAAGGATGCGTGTCAGGCGTGGCCTGCCGCCTGCATCTGGCGGAGTTCCTTCTTCAGTTCGCTGACCTCGTCGCGGATCCGGGCGGCAACCTCGAACTGCAGTTCGGCTGCCGCTCCGTGCATCTGCTCGGTCAGCTGTTCGATGAGGCCCACGAGGTCCTCTGCCGGGGCCGCCGCGAGGCCGTCCGAACGGACCTTCGCAGCACCCTTCTTGGCCCCGGCCTTGGTTGTCCCGGTGATCCCGCGCTTGCCCTTGCCGTAGTCGAAGCTGCCCAACAGCGCATTGGTGTCCGCGTCCTCGCGTGCCAGCTGGTCCGTGATGTCCGCGATCTTCTTGCGAAGCGGCTGCGGGTCCACGCCGTGTTCCTTGTTGTACGCCACCTGGATGGCCCGGCGGCGGTTGGTTTCGTCGATGGCGTTGGCCATGGAGTCGGTGATCCGGTCCGCGTACATGTGCACCTGGCCGGACACGTTGCGGGCGGCACGGCCAATCGTCTGGATCAATGAGGTGGAGGACCGAAGGAAGCCTTCCTTGTCCGCATCCAGGATGCTCACCAGCGAGACCTCGGGAAGGTCCAGGCCCTCGCGGAGCAGGTTGATGCCCACCAGGACATCGAAGCTGCCCAGCCGCAGTTCCCGGAGCAGTTCCACGCGCCGCAGCGTGTCCACGTCCGAGTGCAGGTACTCCACCCTGATGCCGTGGCCCAAGAGGTAGTCTGTCAGGTCCTCTGCCATGCGCTTGGTCAGGGTGGTGACCAGGACGCGTTCATCCTTCTCCACGCGGGTGCGGATTTCGCCCAGGAGGTCGTCGATCTGCCCCTTGGTGGGTTTGACGATCACTTCGGGGTCGATCAGGCCGGTGGGGCGGATGATCTGCTGGACGAAGCCGTCGGCCTTGCCGAGTTCGTACTTGCCGGGGGTGGCGGAAAGGTAGACGGTCTGGCCGATCCGTTCCAGGAACTCGTCCCATTTCAGCGGCCGGTTGTCCATGGCCGAGGGCAGCCGGAAGCCGTGGTCCACCAGGGTCCGCTTGCGGGACATGTCCCCTTCGTACATGGCGCCGATCTGGGGAATGGTGACGTGGGATTCGTCCACCACCAGCAGGAAGTCGTCCGGGAAGTAGTCCAGGAGGCAGTGCGGCGCGGATCCGCCGGGACGGCCGTCGATGTGGCGGGAGTAGTTCTCGATGCCGTTGCAGAAACCCATCTGCTGCATCATTTCCAGATCGTAGGTGGTGCGCATGCGCAGCCGCTGTGCCTCCACCAGCTTGTTCTGGCCTTCCAGCACGGCAAGCCGCTCTGCGAGCTCGTCCTCGATGGTCTTGATGGCGCGGCCCATCCGCTCCGGCCCGGCGACGTAGTGCGAGGCCGGGAAGACGTACATTTCCGTTTCCTCGCGGATCACGTCGCCCGTGACCGGATGCAGGGTATAGATGTTTTCCACCTCGTCACCGAAGAACTCGATCCGCAGGGCGAGTTCCTCGTACATGGGGATGATCTCCACGGTGTCACCGCGGACGCGGAACGTGCCGCGGTGGAAGTCCATGTCGTTGCGTGCGTACTGCATGGAGACGAACTTCCGCAGCAGGTGGTCCCGGTTCATCTCCTGCCCCTTACGGAGCGTGACCATGCCGGCGATGTACTCTTCCGGCGTACCCAGGCCGTAGATGCAGGACACGGTGGCCACCACGATCACGTCCCGGCGCGTTAACAGCGCGTTCGTGGCGGAGTGGCGGAGCCGCTCCACTTCCTCGTTGATGGAGGAGTCCTTCTCGATGAAGGTGTCCGTCTGGGGAACGTAGGCCTCGGGCTGGTAGTAGTCGTAGTAGGAAACGAAGTATTCCACCGCGTTGTTGGGCAGCAGCTCCCGGAATTCGTTGGCCAGCTGCGCGGCGAGGGTCTTGTTCTGCACCATCACCAGGGTGGGGCGCTGGACCTGTTCTATGAGCCAGGCCGTGGTGGCACTTTTACCTGTACCCGTGGCACCGAGCAGCACTACGTCCTTCTCGCCGTTGTTGATGCGCTCGGTCAGCTCCGCGATGGCGGCCGGCTGGTCACCTGCGGGCTTGAATTCACTGATGACTTCAAAGGGCGCTACAACACGGTTGATTTCCTGCGCAAGGCTCATGGATCTAATTTACAGCCGGGCACCGACACTGGACGGCCCCTTCCGTTACAGGCGAACAGCCGCCGCCGTTCGGGGTGCTGTTCAGGACGGGTACGACGGCGGCTCCCACCTGACTGCCTCCGCCCAGGTCGACATCAGCGGCCAGGCGACATCGGTGAACCAGGGTTCCTTGGCGTCCGCATATGCCCGGGTGGTCTCCGAGCCGGCGAAGCGGGCTGCGAGGTCCGCCTTGTGCGCTTCGTAAAGCCGACGCGCGGAGGGATCGTTCCGCAGCCAGTCGCGGAACATGAGGGCGTAACGCCAGCCGGCTGACCCTGCGGGCCGGACATGCACATTCACGGCCCGGCACGGGTCCGCGTTGGCATGGAACCGCTTCAGCCATTGGGACGGGTCGGGTGCGTCCGGCTTCAGCGTGTCCGACCCCATGCCCCGGACCTGCGGGAACCCGGCGGCGGTGAGGAGCGGCGCCAGCGTTTCGGCGGCCTCCAGGTCCGGCACCGCAACCTGCAGGTCGATGACGTCCTTGGCAGCCAGGCCGGGAACGGACGTGGAACCTATGTGGTCCACCGCCAGGATGAGGTCCGGCGCCGCCGCCACCAGCCGCGCCCCGATCCTGGCTGCCTGCGCGGCCCACTCCCCACGGTGCGGTTCCAGCACCGGTCCCCCCTGCCGTGGTGCGCGTGTCCCGGCAGCGAGGTTGTGGGCGAACGGCACCAGCCGCGCGTCCCAGAGCCTGTCCACCTGGTCCAGGAGGTGCTGCAGGGTACTGGAGTTGTCGAGGACGACGTCGGCGGCGGCCAGGCGGTCATGGCGCGAGGCCTGGGCGGCCATCCGGGAATGCGCCGCTTCAGGTGTCATCCCGCGGATCACCAGCATGCGCTGAAGCCGCACATCGTCAGGCGCGTCCACCACGACCACGAGGTGGAAGGCCGCGCCCTGTCCTGTCTCCACCAGGAGGGGAATGTCCTGGACCACCACAGCGTCCTGGCCTGCCGCAGCCGTGATGGCTGCGGCCCGGGCACGCACCAAAGGGTGGACGATCGCGTTAAGCGCAGAAAGGCGTTCCGGGTTGCCGAACACCGCCTCCCCAAGCCGCGGGCGGTTAAGCCGTCCGTCGTCGTCGAGCATCCCGGGACCGAACTCCGCGACGATGCGGTCCAGCCCCTCAGTTCCAGGCTCCACCACCTCCCGGGCCAGCGCGTCGGCGTCCACCAGCACGCCGCCGCGTTCCTTCAGCCGCGCAGCCACCACCGATTTTCCTGAGGCGATCCCGCCCGTCAATCCGATCTTCAGCACCCCCCCACCCTACTGAACGGGTGGTGGCAATCAGCCCACCGGAAGCACTTAGACTGGGCGGGTGCAAGATCACGACAGCCGGGCAACCGCCTACACCACGCTGGCTGTGGGGACGGACTTCCGGCACGAACTTGAGGTTAAGCGCTCCAGGTTCATCACGGTCCTGCGCAGGGCCGGCACGGAAGATGCCGCCAGGGACCTCGTGGCCGGCCTGCGCCGCGAGTTCCACGACGCCCGCCACCACTGCTCCGCTTTCGTCATCGGCGCGGACCGGACCGTCCAGCGTTCCAGTGACGACGGCGAACCCGCCGGCACCGCCGGCATTCCGATGCTTGAAGCCCTGCTGAAGCGCGAAACGGCGCCCGGGGTGAGCGACCTCAGCGACGTCAGTGCCGTCGTCGTGCGTTATTTCGGCGGTGTCCTGCTCGGCGCAGGCGGGCTGGTCCGCGCCTATTCCGAATCCGTGTCCACCGCGCTGGACCTCGCACCCCTGGTCCGCCGCAGCAGGCTGCGGATCTGTTCCATGGCAGTACCACATGCCGAGGCTGGGCGGCTGGAAAACGACCTGCGGGCCGCCGGTACGGTCATGGCGGAAACCAGCTACCAGTACCGGCATGCGGTGCTGCGGATTGCCGTGCCGGACGAGGCAGCCGCCATTGCCGCAGCAGCCGACCGGATCCTGCAGTTGACGGCAGGATCCACCACCCTCACTCCCGGGGGAACGGATTGGGTGGATGAATCCGTTGGCTGAAGTCAGCCTGGTGGACGTGGACAAGGCAGTGGCGGACCAACTGCTGGCGCTGGCCAAATGCGATGCCTCCCCCGATGAGGTCGCTCCCCCGCTGGGCGGGCCCGGCTGGAACCTTGAACGCACGGCCTGGTTCTTCAGTTACCACTCCGCCGCGGCTGCAGGGCTGGACGGACCAGCTGCGGAAAAATCGTGGGCCGTCTTCAGTGGCCATGACATTGCAGGTTCCATCCGCCTGAAGCGCGACAGCGCCGCCCTGATCGCCACGGCGGAAACGGGGATATGGCTCGGCCGGAGTTTCCGCTCCCGCGGCATCGGCGGCGCCGCGCTCGGCCTTGTCCTGGCCGAAGCCCGGCGGGCGGGCCTGAAACGCGTCACCGCCCGCACCCTGGCCGGAAACAGCAGCGCCCAGCGGCTGCTCGCAGCTGCCGGGGCGGCACTGAGGCACGACGCCGACGGAACAATTGTCGCCGTCGTCGACCTTTAGCCGCGGCGGCAGCAAACGCGCCGGCGCGGCATCAGTGAGCCACGGGCTTTCCACACCAAGCACACCGCGTTAAAGCACAGCGGGCCCCCGCTTTCGCAGGGGCCCGCTGTGTCAGCCCGGAGAATCCGGACCGGTGGCAATTAGTTGCCGGTCAGCTTCTCGCGCAGGGCAGCAAGTGCCTCGTCCGAAGCCAGGGTGCCGGCACCGGTGTCGGTGGCAGCAGGCTCCGAGGAGTAGCTGGTGGCGCCGGAATCGCCGTCACCGGAGGTTGCGGCAGCAGCATCGTCGGCAGCGTGCTGGGCAACCTGCTTCTTGTGGGCTTCCCAACGGGCCTGGGCGTCAGCGTACTGCTGCTCCCAAGCGGCGCGCTGGTTCTCGTAGCCCTCGAGCCATTCGTTGGACTCGGGGTCGAAGCCCTCGGGGTACTTGTAGTTGCCCTCTTCGTCGTACTCTGCGGCCATGCCGTACAGAGCGGGATCGAATTCGGTGCTGTCGGCGTCGACGCCCTCGTTGGCCTGCTTGAGGGACAGCGAGATGCGGCGGCGCTCGAGGTCGATGTCGATGACCTTGACGAACAGTTCGTCGCCAACGGACACAACCTGCTCGGCCAGTTCAACGTGGCGCACGGCGAGCTCGGAGATGTGGACCAGGCCTTCGATGCCGTCTTCGACGCGAACGAACGCACCGAACGGAACCAGCTTGGTGACCTTACCCGGAACAACCTGGCCCAGCGCGTGGGTGCGGGCGAAGGTCTGCCACGGATCTTCCTGCGTAGCCTTGAGCGACAGGGAGACACGCTCGCGGTCCAGGTCCACCTCGAGAACCTCGACGGTGACTTCCTGGCCAACCTCGACAACCTCGGACGGGTGGTCGATGTGCTTCCAGGACAGCTCGGAAACGTGAACCAGGCCGTCTACGCCGCCCAGGTCCACGAAGGCACCAAAGTTGACGATGGAGGAAACAACGCCGGGACGGACCTGGCCCTTTTCCAGCTTGTTGAGGAAGGTGGAGCGGACCTCGGACTGGGTCTGCTCGAGCCATGCACGGCGGGACAGAACAACGTTGTTGCGGTTCTTGTCCAGTTCGATGATCTTGGCTTCGATCTGCTGGCCGATGTACGGAGCCAGGTCGCGCACACGGCGCATCTCGACGAGGGATGCGGGCAGGAAGCCGCGCAGGCCGATGTCGAGGATAAGACCACCCTTGACAACCTCGATGACGGTACCGGTGACGACACCGTCTTCTTCCTTGACCTTCTCGATGTCGCCCCAGGCACGCTCGTACTGAGCACGCTTCTTGGAGAGGATCAGACGGCCTTCTTTGTCTTCCTTGGTGAGCACCAGGGCTTCGACCTGATCGCCAACGGAGACGACGTCTCCGGGGTCAACGTCGTGCTTGATGGACAGCTCGCGGGAGGGGATGACACCTTCGGTCTTGTAACCGATGTCGAGCAGGACTTCATCGCGGTCGACCTTGACGACGGTACCTTCGACGAGGTCTCCGTCGTTGAAGTACTTGATGGTGGCGTCGACAGCTGCGAGGAAGTCCTCAGCGGTACCGATGTCGTTAATGGCGACTACGGGGGTACCGGGCTTCTCGGTGGAGGTGATGGTCATGTAGTAGGGGCTCCGTTGTGGATAGTTAGTCGGTCAGGCAAACCGGCGCGCCCGCGTTATGGAACGCAGGCGCGATTCGCGGTGAATCCGACGGATCCTCCGGGTCATCCTGATTTTGTGGATTACTTTCTTGATGCAGCCCTCAAAGGACCGCAAGTGCGTGCACGTGGTACAAGCCTGTTCATTCTAGTCGCTGCCGGCAAGGAGGGTCAAAGCGGGGGCGGAGTGGCTGCCACCGTGGCTAGAAGTGGGTCAGGCAGTGGGTGGCGCGTTCCACCGCAAACATCTGCCTGGCCTGGAATGCTGCCCCGGGCGTTGCCTCACCGATGGTGCCGGCCGCCTTGAGCGTCACGGGACAGACCCCGCCCAGATAGATGGAGGACAATCCCGCGACGTCCATGGCAAGGTCCGGCGGTGTGCCCTGGGGCAGAAGTCCGACGCCGGCCTGGCCGGCGTCGACGTCCAGGGCAAAGGTTCCAGCGGTCAGGCCAAGCGGATCACCCACGTGGAGGACCAGTCTGCCGTCCGCAGGGTAGTGCCGGGCTTCCAGCGCCTTTTTGACGTCGAGGATGCGAAGCCACAGCATGTCGCGGCTGTCGGATGCGTCAATGCAGCGCGGATCCGTCAGCGCCCAGGCCAGGGGGTCGTCCACAGGTGCTTCGTTCCAGGTGACGCGGTCCACCAGGTCGATGGCACCGAGGTACTGCCAGAGCTCAAGGTAGGCGTGGTCCGTGGCGGCCACAAGGTCCACCACTTCCACCGTGGCAGGAGTGGTGTCCCAACCGGCAAACCTGTACGAAACATAGCCGTCCACGTCGCCGTTGGGCCCATAGTGCAGCGCGGCCTTGACGGCCGGGTCCTCCTTGCCTTCCCGGTTCAAGGACCCCGATGCCAGGAGCCAGTACCATTCCTGCCGGCCCAGCGAACCGGGTGTGTGGCGGTGCACCCGGTCGAAGACTTTGGGGGCAACCTCGAGCAGGACTTTGGGGTCCGCCACCTCCACGGCACCCGTGGCCTGGTGCCGGAGGCTGAACCGGGCGGTCGTGTCCACCTTGACGGACCGTTCCAGGCTGGCGACGCCGTAACCGAAGCGCCCGTAGATACTGCCCTCGGAGGCGGTCAGGGCCGCCACCCCGATGCCGTCATCCCTGGCCGCCTGCAGGTCCTCCGTCATCATGCGGCGCAGGAGTCCCCGCCGGCGGTGCGACGTGCGGACAGTTACGGCGGTGACCATCTGGGCTTCGAGCATGCGGCCAAAGCCAACGTTGAGGGTCTTCCGGAACGTTCCAAAGGTGGCCACGGGAACCTCAGCCGGGAGCGAGTGCTGCGCTACCGTGGCTGCCTGGTAGGCACCCGTGAAGATCCTTCCGTCCCTCTGGTACGTTGCCATGGACCGTGCCACGTGGTCGGCGCTGCGCGTGGCATCGTGGAAACCAAAGGCAACAGCACGGGCCCAGGCCGCCGCGGCCGCATACCCCTCGCCACCCTCGGCCACTGCTGGAAAGCGCCGGATTTCATAGTTCCCGCTCAGATCACCCATTTACCTGAGCCTAGTCAATGGATCCGGCACCTGACCAGCAAAAACGCTCCAGGGGAGGGCAGGGTATGCCAGGCGCCGTCAGTGTCCGGCGTCGTACCAGCTGGGTCCCACGCCGATCTGGACTTCAAGGGGCACGCTGAGGTCCGCGGCCGCTGCCATCTGGTCGGTCACCAGCTTCTCCACGGCGGCCCGCTCCCCCGCCGCCACTTCCAGGACCAGTTCGTCGTGGACCTGGAGGAGCATACGGGACTTCAGGCCCTGCGCGTGCAACTCGGCGTGGACTCCCAGCATGGCGCGCTTGATGATGTCCGCGGCCGACCCCTGGATGGGGCTGTTCAACGCGATCCGCTCCGCGTTTTCCCGCAGCTGCCGGTCGGTGCTGGTGAGGTCCGGCAGGTAGCGGCGGCGCCCCTCGATGGTGGCCGTGTAGCCGTCCACCCTGGCCTGGTCCACCACTCCCCGAAGATAGTCGCGGACGGCGCCGAAGCGGTCGAAGTAGTCCTTCATGAGGGTGCGGGCCTCGTCCACGGAAATCTCCAGCTGCTTTGACAGGCCGAAGGAGGTCAGCCCGTAGGCCAGGCCATAGGACATGGCCTTGACCTTGGAGCGCATGGCGCTGGTGACCTGGTCCGTGGGGACGTGGAAGATGTTGGACCCGACGAAACGGTGCAGGTCCTCGCCGTCCTTGTACGCCTGGATCAGGCCCTCGTCACCGGAGAGGTGCGCCATGATGCGCATCTCGATCTGCGAATAGTCCGCGGACAACAGGCATTCGTAGCCGTCGCTGACCACGAAGATGCCGCGCACGCGGCGGCCTTCCTCGCTGCGGATGGGGATGTTCTGCAGGTTGGGGTTGTTGGACGAGATGCGGCCGGTGGCGGCCACGTTCTGGGCGTAAGTGGTGTGGATGCGGCCGTCCTCCGCCACGGACTTCTTCAGGGACTCGATCATCTGCCGCAGCTTGGCGGCCTCGCGGTGCGCCATGAGCTGCACCAGGAACTCGTGCCCGGTCTTCTCCAGCAGGTTCTTCAGTGACGCGGCGTCCGTGGTGTAGCCGGATTTGATTTTCTTGGTCTTGGGGAGCTGAAGTTCGTCGAACAGGACGGTTTGCAGCTGCTTGGGCGAGCCGAGGTTGACCTCGTGGCCG
The DNA here is from genome assembly GCF_052046035.1 of Paenarthrobacter sp. 22069. Taxonomy (NCBI): domain Bacteria; kingdom Bacillati; phylum Actinomycetota; class Actinomycetes; order Micrococcales; family Micrococcaceae; genus Paenarthrobacter; species Paenarthrobacter sp. 22069. The sequence goes on from NZ_JBQEQF010000007.1 coordinate 205,222, forward strand.
ATGGCGGCGAAGGCCTGTTCCTGCGCCTGGTCGATGACCCGGGCGAGGTCGGCAAGCTGATCCTCCATCTTGTCCATGTCGATGGCGATGCCGGCAAGCTCCATGTCCCCCAGGACACGGCTGACCGGCAGTTCAAGCGTGGACAGCAGCTCCTCCGCACGGCGTTCCTTGAGCTCACCCTCGAAGAACCGGCTGAGCGCCAGCACCACGGCACCGGCCTGCACCAGGGCGTCAGCCGCCGCGGTGTCATCGCCGTCGAAGGACAGTTCCAGTTGCCCTGCCTTCGCCGTGGCGGCCGGAATACCGACGTTGAGGTGGTGCTGGGCGAGCTCGGCCAGCTCATAAGTGCGCCGGTCGGGCTCGATGAGGTAGCCGGAGATGGAGGTGTCGTCCACCACGCCCTCCAGCTCCAGGCCGCGGGCCGTCAGTGCCTTCAGCGCAGCCTTGAAGCCGTGCATCACCTTGGGCGCCTCGGCGTCGCGCAGCCAGGCGGCAAGGACGTTCTCCGTCTCGGCGTCCTGGCCGGCGAGGTCAACGTAAACGGCGGCGTCTGTCCTGACGATTGCGATGGCGGCAGCGTCCTCGCCGATGCGTCCGGGTACGAGGTCGACGGCGACGGCGGACCGCTGCCCGGCACCCGCGGCCAGGAAGGCCGCCAGCTCGGCGGCAGTGGCCGGCGTGCTGTAGGCGGGGGTGTCGATGCTCTCGCGCTCCGCGGCCGGGGTGTCCGCCTCACCATAGAGGGCGAACAGCCGCCCGCGGATGGCCTTGAACTCCAGCTGGTCGAAGAGGTCTTCCATCGCCGCCTGGTCGGGCCGGGGCTGGTAGAGGTCCTCCAGGGTGACGGGGAGGTCAAGATCGGTGTGCAGCTGGTTCAGCCGCCGGTTTCGCTTAACGGCGTCGACGTTCCCCCGGAGGGCGTCGCCCACTTTGCCGCCGATGGAGTCGAGATGTTCCAGGACGCCTTCGAGGCCGCCGTACTGGTTGATCCATTTGGCTGCGGTCTTTGGCCCGACCCCGGGCACACCCGGCAGGTTGTCAGCGGTTTCGCCCACCAGGGCGGCGAGATCGGAGTAACGGGACGGGCTGACGAAGTATTTGGCTTCGATGGCGGCGGCGTCCATGCGCGGTATGTCGCTGACGCCCTTCCGTGGGTACAGCACGAACACGTTGTCGGTGATGAGTTGGAAGGCATCACGGTCGCCGGAGACCAGCAGTACCTCGAAGCCGGCCTTATCGCCCATGGCGGCAAGCGTGGCCAGGATATCGTCGGCCTCGTAGCCGGGCATCTTGATGGTCTTGATGCCCCATGCCTCCATAACCTGCGCGATGAGGTCGATCTGGCCGCTCATTTCGCGGGGAGTTTCATTCCGGCCGCCCTTGTACTCGCTGTACTCGGTCTTCCGGTGGGTGGATTCGTCAGAGACGTCGAACGCGACCGCGATGTGTGTGGGCTGCTGCTCCTTGATGAGGTTGATCAGCATGGAGGTGAAGCCGTGAATGGCATTGGTGTGCTGGCCGTTGGCGGTGGAGAACTTGTCCGCCGGGAGCGCGAAGAACGCACGGAACGCCATGGAGTGGCCGTCCAGGACCAGCAGGCGCGGCTGGCCGGTGATGGGGATGACGGGGGCTTCCGTAGCGGAAACAGACCCACCGGCAGTGGGATTGGCGGCCTTGGCGGCAGGCGTGGGGGCGGCGGACGAGTGCTGCACGGCAGCTTCCTCATCAATGGCCTGGGACGGGAAGGGGGCCGGTTTGGTTGTTTCACTCACAGGTGCCAGCCTAGTTGCCATGACTGACAATTTCACGCCGGGCGCTTTCGCCGAAGAACTGGCTGCTGCCGGTATTCCCGACCACATGCACGGCTGGCTGGGCCGCTTCGGTGTCGGCGCGCTGGTTGTCAAAATGGGGATCCGCTTCCTGGAGATGAGCCCGGAACGGACCGTTGCCACCATGCCGGTGAAGGGCAATACGCAGGTGGCAGGGATTCTTCACGGCGGCGCCCACGTCGTCCTCGCCGAAACACTGGGGTCCTTCGCCGCCGGGATGCACGCCGGCCCCGGGCGCCACGCCGTGGGCATCGAGGTTAACGCCACACACCACCGGTCCATCAGCAGCGGCAGTGTGACCGGTACGTGCACGGCGATCCATCTGGGCCGGACCCTGACGACCCACGAAATCGTCATGACGGATGAGCAGGGGCGGCGTCTTTCCACGGCACGGATCACCAACATGCTCCGCGACAACGCCTAGGTGTACTCAGCCAGTAGGTTGGTTGCACCTGCTGATGGGTGGTTTGCCTCCGAGGCTGCCGTGCGGCCGGTGGTTGTTGTAGAAGTTTAGCCAGGGCTGCAGCGCGTCGGTGCGGGCCTGGTTGGATGTGAAGGGTTGGCGGTAGGCCCAGCATTCCTGGAGGGTGCGGTTGAAGCGTTCTGCTTTGCCGTTCTGCCAGGGATGGCGGGGTTTGATCAGGATATGTTTGGCACCCAAAGCAGCCAAGGCGTCCTGGAAGTCGCGGGAGAGCCGGTAGGCGAAGGCGTTGTCGGTCATGACACGCCGGACGGGTGCGCCGTTCGCTGCCATGGCGGCGGCGGCCCGGGTGAGGAACCCGGCGCAGGTCGGGCCTTTCTCGTCGGGCAGGACCTCGGCGTAGGCGAAGCGGGTGTAGTCGTCCACGGCGACGTGGACGTAGTCAAAGCCCATCCTCTGATGCGACTTGCGGTGGTTTGCCGCGCTCTGGGAAGGGTCGGCCCGCCACCCCCCGCCGTCAGGGATCCGGCCAAGTTTCTTGACATCGATATGGATCATGTCCCCTGGGGCGTCTCGTTCGTAGCGGCGGTCGGTAGCCCGGGACGCGCGGATCCGTTCCCCGGTCACCGGGTCCAGATCCCACAACCTGGGCATGCCCGCCCTGGCCAAAATCCGGGAGACCGTCCGGGCGCTCGTGCGGCAGCGCAAAGCCAGGTCCGTTGGCCCTTCGCGGTGCTCCACGCGCTGGGTCAGGACATCGGCAACGACTTCCGCCGAGGTGGCGTGGGGGCAGGATCTTGGTCGGGAGCTGCGGTCCTCGAGGCCGTCCCAGCCGTGGGCACGGTACCGGCTGAGCCAGCGGTGCGCGCAAGTCCGCGAGATGCCCATTTCCTTCGCCACGTGAGCGACGGGACGGCCGGCGAGGACGCGCTCGACGAGGATCCGCCTACCATTCGGAGTCAGACGGGCATTACGGTGAGACATGAGGACCTCTTAGTCGTTGGCTGTGTGTGGTAACCACCAACC
>NZ_JBQEQF010000008.1:0-114126 GCF_052046035.1 Paenarthrobacter sp. 22069
CTAGACGATATGAAGAGGAACAGAACCTGCCCGTCCGGGGTCGGTCCATTATCGCCGGGCGGTCCTGCAGCGCCGGCTTGATGTGATCGGCGGCCCTGAGAGGGATCTGGCCGCTGCAGGACCTGTTCCCGGCAGTGATGTCCCTTATCCCGGAAGGGCAGGTTCTGGCGGGAGCATGGGGGGCCGGGGCCTTCTGTTTCACAGGGTCCGTGGGTTGCCATTGGCGGCTCCCGTGGCCTGCGAGGCTCATTGGGGGTGCAATGGTAGTGCCACATGTGAGGTTTGGGAGGTCCCGGCTATGTTTGAGCATACTTTCATTGGTCTGGATGTTCACGCGGTCAATGTCGTCGGCCATGCGCTGAACCCAGGCACTGGTGAAATCAGTCTCCACACGATGGCCGCTGACCCGGCCCTGATCCTGGAGTGGGTCCGGCGATTCGAGCCGCCCGTCAAGGTCGTTTATGAGTCAGGCCCGACAGGGTTTGTACTGGCCCGGCACCTGCGGGCCGCGGGCATCAACTGTGTGGTGGCGGCGTCCTCGAAGCTGCTGCGCGCTCCCGGGGACCGGGTAAAAACCGACAGGCGGGATGCCCGGGTTTTGGCTGAGATGCTCGCGGTCGGCTCGGTCACCGAAGTCCGCATCCCGGAGCCGGACGAAGAGGCGTTGCGGGACCTGTCCCGGCTGCGCTCGGGCACCGCCAAAGACCTCGCGCATGCCCGGCAGCACGTGAACGCCGTCCTGCTCCGGCACGGGATCCGCTACCCCAAGGACAGCAGGTGGACTACAGAACACAGTCGGTGGCTGCACCGCCAGAGCTTTCACGACCCGGCGCTGCAGTTCACCTACGACGCCGATGTCGAGCAGGCCGAGCTGCTTGCAGCGCATCTGGCTCGCATCGACAAACAGATCACCATCACAGCGGCGGCGTGCCGCTACGCAACAGTGATTGACGCGCTGATGTGCTTACGCGGCATCCAGCTCACGACCGCGTTCGGTCTGGCCGTGGAAATCGGTGACTGGACCCGCTTCACCGGCTCATCCATCGGCTCCTATCTCGGTCTGGTCCCCAGCGAAGAATCCTCCGGCCAGTCCCGGCACCAGGGCCCGATCACCAAAGCCGGCAACACCTATGCCCGGAAACTCCTCATCGAAGCGGCTTGGCAGCACCGCCGCCCCTACGCCCGGCCCGGAGAACGGCTGCTGCGCCAACTTGACCTGGTCGCGCCGGCAACCCGCATCCGGGCCCTCGAAGGAAACCACCGGCTGCACCGCAAATGGGAACACTTCGATGAACGCCACAAAATGTCAGTGAAGGCCAACACGGCGATCGCCCGCGAACTCGCCGCTTGGTGCTGGTCACTGGCCGCCCCGCTCCAGGAAGGACAACACATGAAAGCGGCCTGACCCGGAACCTGCCCGCCGACAGTGAGCAGTTGCGGGGGGCGATGACAGCACCCGGAGCCAACTCGGGCTTCAGCTATGAGCAGACGGTCCAAACCACCATCGACGCTCGATCCTAGACACCGATACGCTCCAGCCGAACAAATCGTCATGCGGTAACCAACCCGCGAATGTCAGCCTGACACTGCCCCAGTCGAAAAAGACTCGCCACGCCCCCCACAGCATCACAACCGGCCGGCACACGATGAGCGGCCCCCGGGAACCAAACCCAGGAGCCGCTCATCCATGCACTCTTGACAACGAGATCTACATATCAGCTGGCGGCAGCTGCCGGCGCGGAAGCGGCAGGGGCCGGCGCCGGTGCAGCCGGAGCCGCGGAAGGTGCGGGGGAGACGGAGCTGCCCTTGGAGTCGCGGGAATCAGTGCGGTAGAAGCCCGAGCCCTTGAAGACGACGCCGACGCTGTTGAACTTCTTGCGCAGCGTTCCGCCGCATTCGGGGCAGGCCGTCAGGCTGCTGTCCGAGAACGACTGGACGATGTCGAAGGCGTGGCCGCAATCCTTGCAGGCGTAAGCATATGTAGGCACTGGTGCTCCTCCTCTTGGGCAAACGAGAGGTCCCGTGCTGCCAACTGGTAAACCATTAGCAGTCGCAGGGCCTGAGTGCTAATTCTATCACCTGGGTCCGGCACTTCCGTGGCTCAGGCGCCGCCCGCCAGGGACCGGTATCCGGAGGGCATGAGCACCCCCGGGACCGGCCGGTCGAACTCCTCAGCAGGAATCCGGCCGGCGGGCAGCAATTCTTCGTCGTATATAACGGCGGCGAGAGGGATTTCCTTCCCTGCCGTAGCAAGATGCCCCAGGAATTTGTCGTAGTAGCCGCCGCCCTGGCCAATCCTGTTGCCGGCGAGGTCCACCGCTGTGGCCGGAATAAAAAGCACCGCCGCACCCCCGGCCGTCTCGGGGCCGTGCCGGACCCCCGCGGGTTCCAGGATCGGCGCATATTTGCTGCGCTCGAATCCGGTCTCCGGGGTCCAGTACACCCAGCTCAGTTCCCGCCCCGGTTCGCACACGGGGAGCAGCACGCTGTGGCCGCTTCGGTGCAACGCAGCAATCAATGGCAAGGTGGGCGGTTCCTGTCCCACGCCAAGGTACACGCAGGCGGTCCCCGGGCTGCCGCCGGTGACCGTTCCCGCCCAGGCTGCCCCGTGGACGGCCAGGGCCGAACCCGCGGCCTCCAGCTGCTCCGGGGAGAAGCCTGCCCGCCGCCGCCGGTGGGCAGCGCGGATATCGTCCTTGACTGCGTTTGTCTCCTGAAGCATGGTGTCCTTCCTGGATGGCCCTTGATACCGCGCCTTCGCGGTCCGGGGCGGGGCCGCCGCGCCGGTGGTTACTGAAATGCCTGACTGACGCTAGATTAGACCGGTGAACACCAGTAACCCCAGAGTCCGCAAAGCCGTCATTCCCGCAGCGGGCCTGGGCACCAGGTTCCTGCCCGCCACCAAGGCCATGCCCAAGGAAATGCTCCCTGTCGTGGACAAGCCTGCCATCCAGTATGTGGTGGAGGAAGCCGTCCATGTGGGCCTCAATGACGTACTGATGATTACCGGGCGTAACAAACGCGCCCTGGAAGACCACTTCGACCGGGTGCCTTCCCTTGAATCGACCCTTGAGGACAAGGGGGACACGGAGAAGCTCGCAGCCATCCAGGCGGCAAGCCAGCTGGGCGACATCCACTACGTCCGGCAGGGCGACCCGCATGGCCTGGGCCACGCCGTGCTCCGGGCAAAGCAGCATGTGGGCAAAGAAGCCTTCGCGGTCCTGCTGGGGGATGACCTCATTGATGCCCGTGACGAACTGCTCAGCACCATGATTGACGTGCAGGCGAAAACCGGAGGCTCCGTCGTCGCGCTCATTGAGGTTGAACCAGAGCAGATCAGCGCCTACGGCTGCGCCGACGTCCAGGCCATTGACGGCGAGGACTACGTCCGCGTCAACCGGCTCGTCGAAAAACCTTCGCAGGAGGAAGCGCCCTCCAATCTGGCCCTGATCGGGCGCTACGTCCTGCACCCCGCCGTCTTCGACGTCCTCGAGCACACCGAGCCCGGACGCGGCGGCGAAATCCAGTTGACGGACGCCCTGCAGGAACTGGCATCCGGCGACGCCGAGGGCCACGGCGTGTACGGGGTTGTGTTCCGCGGCCGCCGTTATGACACAGGCGACAAGCTCAGCTACCTCAAAGCCTGCGTCCAACTGGCCATCGACAGCGAAGACCTGGGTCCCGGCCTGCGGGAATGGCTGCCGGGCTTCACTGCCGGTCTCTCCCGGTAACGCCATGCAGAGCGGTCCCATTTGGCCGGTCACCCTGGAATGCGGCGACCTGGTCCTGCGGCCTATCCGTTACCGGGACAAGAAGGAGTGGACGGAGGTCCGGTCGCGGAACAGTGAGTGGCTGGCGCCGTGGGAGGCCTCCAACCCGGATCCGGGCGGCGGGCTGCCCGATTACCGGCACATGGTGCGGTCACTGAAGATGCAGGCCGCCCAGGCCACGGCGCTTCCGTTTCTGATCACCGAGTGGACGCCGGGCCTCAGGAGCCCCGCGATCGTGGGGCAGCTGACGGTGTCCTCGATTGTCTGGGGTTCAGCCATGATGGCCACCCTGGGGTATTGGGTGGACCAGGCGCGTGCCGGGCGGGGGATCGCCCCCACCTCCGTGGCCCTGGTGACGGACCATTGCTTCCGGACCCTCGGCCTGCACCGGATGGAAATCAACATCCGGCCAGAGAACGGGCCGAGCCTCCGGGTGGTGGAGAAGCTGGGATTCCGGGACGAGGGGTACCGGCCGCGGTTCCTGCACATCAACGGTAAATGGGCGGACCACCGCTCCTTCGCCCTTACATCGGAAGAGGTCCCGGAGGGCCTCCTGGGCCCATGGTTGGCATCACGTCGTTCACAAAACCCGCCGTTTGCCTCCGGGGGCACGACACACCCTTGGTAATGCGGCCTGAGCAGGCATGATGCTCATACGGTTTTGAGTGTGGACTTCCCCCTTAGCAGCTCAGTGATCCTCGTGGTTGCCGTCGCGCTCTGGATTGTATGGGTTGCCCCTTACGTCCTCCGGAACCGTCGGCAGCAGTTCCAGCCCGCCGTCGACTTCCTGGCAGACGCCCCCGCCGATGAGAGGCCGGACCCGCCCGCCGGCCTGGTACTGAACGTCGCCGCCCAGCAGGAGAAAGCCATGGAACCCAGGAAGAGTGCAGGACCCGCTGCCGGAACTGCAAGCACGCCGGCTCCGGCAAAACTCCGCATCCGTTACGGCCGGACCGCCCTGGCGCTGGTGGGGCTGTTGTCCCTTCTCACCGCTTTCATCTCCGGTGTGCTGCTGCCCTTCGGCGTCGGTTCAGCCGCCCTTCCGCTCACGTGCACCCTGTTGACCGTCGCGTCCGTGGCACTGCTGCGCTGGCTCGCGGTCCGGGACCGCAAAGCAAAAGTCAATGCGGCATTCCGCTCCGCCATGAGCGCGCCGGCACCCCGACGTGACACAGCGGTCGCCGTTCCGCCCAAGCCCGAGGCAGCACCGGCCCGGCCGGAAAGCCCGCTCTTCGACGCCGAGGCCGGGCAGGCCAAGGTCAAGCCGCTGACTGCCGTGGAACTGCGTGAAGCAGCCCTCGCCGTTGCTGTTGCTGCGGGCGACGCGAGTGCTGCTGCGCCAGCGTCCGGCACCCCCTGGGAGCCTGTCGAAGTCCCCAAGCCCGTCTACGTGGAAGCAGCCAAGGCTGAACGTCCCGACCCGGAGCCGCTGGAGCTTCCCGAGGCGCCGAAAGCGGTTGGCAAACCCTCGCTGAAGAAGGGGGCCACTGCACCGGCGGAGGCGGCTGCAGCGGAAGCCCAGCAGCTGTCCAAAGCCCAGAAGGCCCTGAGTAACCTGGACGACGTGCTGCAGCGCCGCCGGGCATAAGGTCCGACGGCGGCACACGGACTTAGGCGCGAACGTCCAGAAGGCGCAAACACGCGGCGCAATTTGGCGTTGTGCGGGGATTATTTGTAGCCTAGGGACACCGGTTCCGCACCAGCGGGTGTTGCCCGCAGGAACGGCCAATATCGGGGGCTATAGCTCAGTTGGTAGAGCGCTTCGTTCGCATCGAAGAGGTCAGGAGTTCGAATCTCCTTAGCTCCACAGTTTGCAGGGGATTTGGTCCCCTGACGATGCCTTGAGGAAGACATCGTGGACTAGGACTTTGGAAGCCCCTGCAAGGGCCTGGAAGCCCCGTCACGCCTCACGGTGCGGCGGGGCTCTTCTGCGTCCCGGGGTTGAGCGCTTCGCTTCGTTCTGAACCGGTTCGGTCCCGCACCGCCGGGAAGGTTTTACGAGAGACCTGAATCCGATACGAGTTGGGCCCGTCCTTCTTCGAGCCTGTAGGCGACTCCGACCACCGCGGTGGAAGAGTCGTGCACGGCCGCGGCGATCACCGGGGAGCTTTCCAGCAGCCGCTCCGCTGTCAGCTTGGCATGGTCGACGACCATGTCGTTGATCTCGGTCCTGCCCTCCCGCAGGGACGTGAGCACCGACGGCGTGATGCGTTCGACCAGGTCACGGATGAAGCGCTGGGGCATCTCCCCGGTTTCCAGTGCTTCCTTGGTCGCGGTGACGGCGCCGCAGTTGTCGTGCCCGAGGACGACGATCAATGGGACGTGAAGGACAGAAACGCTGTACTCCAGGGACCCGAGAACGGCGTCGTCGAGCACGTGGCCGGCCGTGCGCACCACGAAGGCATCGCCAAGCCCGAGGTCGAAGATGATCTCGGCGGCGAGACGTGAGTCGGAGCAGCCGAAGATGACCGCGAAGGGGTTCTGGTTGCTTAGTAGTTGGTGGCGCCGGGATGCCCCCTGATTCGGGTGCCGCGCGTCTCCGGAAACGAACCGGGCGTTTCCTTCAGACAGTCGCTGCCAGGCTTCGGAGGGGCTGAGGCTAGTGGTCACCCTGCTTACTTTAGGGGACGCTTCCCGCACCGGGTGCACAGTGGGCTTGGCGGGGACCGCATCAGCCGCGACATGAAAGCTGCGGCCGAACGTCGGCGTGGCCGCCTACGCCCAGCAGGCCGGGATCCGGCTCACCGAGGACAATCAGCGGGCCAAGCTCTCATGACATGCTTCGCCGGCACTTCCCACTTCAACCCGAACGCCGCCTCCTTCCTTTCGGCGGCCGTCAAACCCGCGGCGCCCACCGCTGGCCGTGATCCTCACACAAAGGCTGGTTAAGGCCTGCTGAAACGACGACACTGCCCCGCTGGAAGAGGCAGGGCAGCGTCGCAGGGTGTGGCGGTGCCTAGAGGCCGACGTCCTTTTCGGCGGTGACCCAGTTGGTGGCGATCGCCTTCTGGGCGGCGGCGAGGGTGACCTTGTGGGCGCAGACGGCCTTGTTCAGCCGGGTCTCGATCGCGTCCTTGGGGTTGGTGGTGCCGGGTGCTCCGGCGCGGTTGGGTTCGGGCCAGAGGTTGGAGACGGCGTTGGTGCCGCCCAGCTGGAGCGAGATCAGATGGTCATACTCGGTCGTCGAAGCGCCGCTCTGGCCGTACTGGGTCAGGCTCAGTGCCTTGGTCTTATCGGTGTCCGAAGCAGGTGCGCGCACCGTGGTGGTGTAGCCGGACTTGCAGATGGTGGAGGCCAAGTTGTCCTGGGTGACGGCCGGGTCCACGGCACCGGGGGTGCAGGCCGGGTCCGGCAGGTACAGCCCTGCGGCAGTATCAATGGTGCGTGCCTTGCACTGGCCGGGGGCCAGGTTCAGGTCGATGGCGACACTGTTGGGAGAGTGAACGGTCTTCACAGCGGTGGCGTTGCCGGGCAGCGGGCCTGCGGGGATTGCCTGGACGGTGGGGGCTGATCCGTCGGCGGTGTCCTCGCCCTCGGTGCTGTCCTCGTCATCACCCTGCGCCGCCGGGGCGGATGAGGCGTTAGGTCCAGGTGCCGCGGACTGGTGCTTCTGCGCGTTGGTGTAGAGGAAGCCGACGACAACCAGGGCGGCGATCAGTGCGGCGGCGAGGAGGGCGAGGCGGGAGCGGGAGAACGTCATGACTCACATGTGTACGGCGGGTCAGAAGAACATGCCCGGTAGGCCAACAGCGGAGGGGGCGCGGAAGCATCCCCTCCACAGTTCTATCTTGCGAGCCCACTGTGCAGATCCGCGCCGCGCCGGTCAGCCCACGTGAATGCCAGACCTTGCCGCGTTGTCGGGCTCCGTCTCACGCAGGATTTCCCGCAAGCGGACCCGCCTTTGGAGCCGGGAGGGAATACCAGGGCCGCATTTCGCCTTGTTCCTACTGAGGCGTCGACGACTGGCTGCCTCCCTCGAAAGGATCCTCTTGCCCATAGCTTTTATCCCATTCACCATGCACGCCTCCGTCCGCGCCGACAACGGCCGCACCTTCCGCACCGACATTGAGCGGATGAGCCACGGACATCTCGGTTCGACGCCGCTGGACGTACTCAGGTCAACGAACGACCAGGCAGTGTTCCGCGGAGCCGTCCCGAAGGGCCCGCACACCGCAACCGATGCGAGCCTCGCCCGCTATCTGGAGGACCGTCTCGCCCGCGAGAACATCCACATGAACCTCTGCGTCACCATCGAACGGTAAGCAGTTCCGCGAAGCCCCGGACCCCGCTGGTCCGGGGCTTTCTTGTGCCTGCCCATCGGCCCCGGAGGAAGTGGGGGAGACCCTCCTATCAAATGCCGGAGCAAAGATGCCGTTATCGGTTTCCTCCACGGATGTCAGCCCAGGCTCTCCCTGCCTCCCATGAGGAAAGCGCCGAACGGCAGGCGGTCCGGGGGAGCGGGCCGGTTCCTCCGCAGAGGGGTGGCGACCCCAACCATGTGCTCGCCGAAAGCCTTCAACGGGTCCTGGTGAGCCGGAACTTCCAGAGCTCGCGTGATTCCAGTGGAATCTGGCTCCAGGTAGTGTCCGGCGAGATTTCCGGCCCGTGTTGCGAAACGGGTACGAAACCCGAGTCGTCGCTGCGAGCCGCATGTTCGGGAATTTGCGGCATGCCCAGCAATCCGGTGCAAAAAAGACCGGCCAGAATGTATCGGGAATGCCGGACTAAACTATTGGTGCTTTCCTGGGTCGACATGGAAGCCTGCGATTCAATTCAAAGAGCCTGACCCGTGAGCCCCAAAATACGCCCCCGCGCAGCGCCGCATAAGGGTTGCCGATCCCCGTTTTAACCCCCTATTTTCAGCATCGTGACCAGGTGTGGGGGGAGGCATTCAATGGCTCCGTCATCGTCCCAGCGCGTTGGCGTCCCGCCCTGGCACCATCTGCTCTCATACCTCCTGTTGTGTGCCGACGCTCCAAGGCCTAGCTTGAAGGAAGTATTGGACGGGAAACGTCAGGAGCCTGGATGGACGATAAGACCGTAGGCAACCTGGCGGAATTCGGGGTCCGCGACCGCAATCTGGCCGGCGGCAAGGGCGCCAACCTCGGCGAACTGGTGCGGGCAGGTTTCCCGGTTCCGCCGGGGTTTGTCGTGACGACGGCGGCCTACCGTGCAGTGCTGGGGGAATCTGGCGTGGGTGAGTCTTTGGCGGCATTGGTTGAGGCCGATGCGCCCGGATCTGAGATGCGGCACCTGTTCAGCGCAACCAGGATCCCCGGACAGCTCCGCGGAGATATCGCCGCCGCATACGCTGCACTTGGCAGTGGCCCCGTGGCGGTGCGTTCCAGTGCCACGGCGGAAGACCTGCCGGGCGCAGCGTTCGCGGGCCAGCAGGACACGTACCTCAATGTTGTTGGCGAGAGCGCCGTGATGCAGGCTGTGGTTGATTGCTGGGCCTCCCTGTGGACGGAACGCGCCATCTCGTACCGGCGGCGCCAGGGCATCGACCCCGCGGGCGTGGCCATGGCCGTCGTGGTGCAGGAGATGGTCCAGGCAGATACGGCCGGTGTCATGTTCAGCGCCAATCCCGTGACAGGGGAACGCCACGAGGTTGTCATCGATGCCGGGCAGGGCCTGGGGGAGGCAGTCGTTTCGGGTGAGGTCACTCCCGACCGTTATGTCCTGGACCCAACCGGCGCATTACGCTCCTTCAGCCCCGGCGGAAACGGGATGGCCGCCGGTAGCGCAGGCATGGACGGTGTGGAGGCAACGGCCAGCGGGACGGCGCAGTCCAGGCCGGGACTCAGCCAGGAGCAGTTGGCGGAGCTGGTGCGGTTGGCCGTTCGGGCACAGGACCATTTCGGCTGCCCGCAGGATGTGGAGTGGGCAATAGCTCGCGGGCATGTCTGCCTCGTGCAGGCCAGGCCCATAACGGCCCTTCCGCCGCAGCCAATGCCGCTCAACCGGTTCCAACGGCTGGTAGGTCCGTTCTTCCTGGAGATGTTCCAGGTCCGTCCCTATCCCCTCGATGTGTCCGGCTGGATGCAGCGCGGAATCCTTGCCATGCTCCACGGCATGGCCGGCAGCGTCGGCATTGCGTTCCCGCCACTGCAGAACCTGTTGCCGGAAGAGGATGGGGTGGTGGTTCGGCTGGTGCCGCCGGTACCAAAGCCCACGTTTCGTACGCTGGCCGCGCCGTATTCACTGGTCCGGCGTGCCAAACGCTATAACCCGGCCCGGTGGACAGGCGACCCCCGGTTCAGTAGTTTCCTTGCTGACGTTGACCGGCTCAACAGGCAGGAACCCCGTTCTATGCCCTGGAAGGGGGTGGTTTCCCACGCGGAAGAGGCCTTCGCCACCATGCGCGGGATCACGCAACTCAGGATCTCCTACCTTCCCGGGGTGCTTCTCTCCCAGCTGAAGTTGCGGTTGATGCTTCTGCTGCTGGGCAGGCGTAGGCTTGCACCGGCGCTGATCGCGGGCGCGCAAACCCGCACCAGCCAGGCCAACAAAGCACTTGAAGAGCTGGCCGCCCAGGTCCGGTCCAACCCGGACCTGGCTGGAAACGTCACCCGCCTGAACCCGGACGAACTGCTGGCCACCCTGATGCAGCGGGAGGAGTTCGCAGACTTTTATGCGGCATTCAAGGCATTCCTCGCAGAATATGGCCACCGCGAGACCTTCAGCGTGGTCCTCAGCAGTTCGCCAACGTGGTCCGATGCCCCGGAGGTCGTGCTGGGACTGGTGAAATCCATGACCGGCCAACGGCCCCCGGCACCCGACCAGACCGGTGATGCACTTGAAGACCTGATGCGGCATCCGGCCATGCGGGTCCGCTGGCTGCGCCGGCGGGTGATGGCCGCTGTCGAGTCCGCAAAGGCGGGCATGGCATTCCGGGAAGACAGCCACTTCTATGCCACCATGGTCCTTCCGCCGCTGCGCCGGTCACTGCTGGACCTCGGCAGGCGCCTCACGCAGGCAGGGGTCCTGGCCGGGCCGGCAGACGTTTACCACCTGCGTTTCGAAGAGCTGGACGGGATTGAGGACGGCGACGCGCTTTCCGCAGCCGACAGGGAAAGGTACCGCCGGACAGTGGGGGCCAGGGCAGCCAAGCGGAGAGAGCTGGAGGGAATTCCGCTGCTCGAGCCCAGTACCTTGTTTCCCAGGCCCAAAGGTACAAAAGGCGCCCTGGTGACCGGCACGCCGGCCAGCCGCGGCCAGGCCAAGGGAGCAGTGCGCATCATCCGCGGCCCGGATGAGTTTGGCTTGCTGTGCAGCGGCGAGATCCTCGTTTGCCCGTATACCAACCCATCCTGGACCCCGTTGTTCCAGCGGGCTGCCGCCGTGGTGGTGGACCTCGGCGGTCTCGGTTCCCACGCGGCCATTGTTGCCCGGGAGTACGGCATCCCTGCCGTCATGGGCACGGGCTCCGGTACAAGGACCCTGGTGGATGGGCAAATGGTGGTGGTGGACGGCACCGCAGGCATGGTCTCCGCTGCTTGATCCAGGGCAGCAGCGCTGCGGGGGGCAGACCGTATTGCCGCGTGGAACAGGAATATATTCCGGCAAAACGCAGCGGCAGGCTCCGTCTCGTCAACCTGGTGGGGCCTAGAGTGGGCCCATGGGAATCATCATCGGACTTCTTGTCATCTGGCTCATCCTGTCCATCGTTGGCTTTGTTGTGAAGGGTCTTATCTGGCTCGCCATTATTGGCCTGGTCCTCTTTGTCGCCACGGGCGTCTGGGGCTGGCTGAAGCGCAGAACCAACGCCTGACCCAAACAGAGCATGCCGGACCGCTCGTCGTGAACCCGGCGGGCGTTCGGCTTCATGCCTCCATCGGCCCCTATCCTTCACGCCTCCCGGCGGAGCCTACAGCCAGCCCTTCTTCTTGAAGATGCCGTACATCAAGGCTCCGGCAGCCACCATGAGGAGCAGCGCGAACGGATACCCGAACAGCCAGTGGAGTTCGGGCATGTTGTCGAAGTTCATACCGTAAATGCCGGCCACGAATGACGGTGCGAACAGGATCGCCGCCCACGAAGAGATCTTCTTGACCTGCTCGTTCTGCTCGGCGCTGGCTTCATTTTGACGGTTTGCGGTCAGCGTTCCGTCCAGCGTGAGGGCGTTCTGCAGCAGGTCGCGGAATGAGTCCGCCCGGGAGATCACCCGCTCAACATGGTCCTCCACGTCACGCAGGCTGTGCTGCAGTTCCGTTTCCACCTGGTATTTCTCGAATCCCCGCTTCAGCTGGTCCAGCATCTCCGGGAGGGGGTGGATGGCGCGCTGGAACTGGATGACTTCGCGTGCCAGTTCGTAGATACGGCGTGACACGGAGGAATCGCCGCTGAACAGCTGGTCCTCAATTTCGTCAATGTCGTTCTCAAGACCGGCCACCACGGGCGCGTAGTCATCCACCACCCGGTCCAGCAGCGCATACAGCACGGCTTCGGGCCCATGCTTGAGAAGGTCCGGCCGTGCCTCCAGCCGCTGCCGCACCCGGGCCACGCCTGCCGTCTCGGCATGCCGTACCGTCACCACGAAGTTCCTGCCCGTGAAGACGTGCAGTTCGCCGAATTCCACGGTTTCGTCCGCATCCATGTACCGGGCAGGCCGGAGGACGGTGAACAGGTTGTCATCGTAACGCTCCAGCTTCGGCCGCTGGTGGGCAGAGACGGCATCTTCCACGGCAAGGGCATGGAGCCCGAACTCGCTGGCCACGGCCGCCATTTCCTCAGCGGTTGGCCGGTAAAGCCCGATCCACGCCATGCCGCCGTGCTCCGCCAGGGTCTCAAAGGTCTGTTCCAGGCTCTCCGGCTCGGCGTGCCGGACGCCGTTGACGTAGACGGCGTTATCGATGATGGTCATTCAGGAAATCCTAGCCGTCGGAGCAGTACTGCTGAGGCCGCTGATGAGGGGCTCGGTCCGGTAGGGGATATGGGTGTGCAGGGCCAGCACGGTCTCGGTCCGGATGACTCCCTTGATCCTCAAGACCTGCCGCAGGGAGGACTGGAGATTATGGGTGTCCGTGGCAACCACCCGGCACCAGACGTCGCCCCGGCCGGAGATTTCGTGGACTTCCAGGACCTGCGGGATGAGCCGCAGCGCCGCCACGACGCCGTCGAGCTCGCGGTGTGAAACCTCGATGGTCACGAAGGCCACCACGTCATACCCGACCGCCTCCAGGTCGACCTCCCGGCCGCCCGGACGCAGCACTCCGGCACGCAACAGACGCCGGACACGCGATTGCGCCGTATTCCTCGCAATGCCCAGGGCCTCGCTGAGCTCGCCAATCTGGATACGGGGATCCCTGATAAGGGCCAGCAGGATCTTCAGGTCCGTGGGGTCCAACTTATTCATGATCGTCACTCTCCATCATGTTGCCCATCAAAAATTGATGCTTTTGCTCAATTATCTATGTGGAAAGCGATCGATAGCGCAGACGTGCCGCATTCTTGAACCATCACAGTTGTATCCGCGCCGGGCTCCCACAAGGACCACCTGCCGCGGCGATCCTAAGGCGGCACATTTGACGGTCTTCAGCGAACTGCGCATGCGCCCGGCAACGGCTGCGCCCAGCGGGTGGAACGCGTCCACCACGGCGCGCCTTGTAATATCCGGGACGGTCATCTTCATGCTCCTGGTGGGCGCCAACCTTGCCACGCCGCTGTACCCGCTGCTTCAGGCCAACCTGGGATTGTCCAGCCTCGAAGTGACAGCAGCTTTCGCCAGCTATGTCCTGGCCTTGGTGGGGACACTCCTGCTGGCTGGCCACTGGTCCGACCACATCGGCCGTCGGGCGGCCCTCCTGGTCGCCGTCCTGACCGGGTTGGCGGGCGGCTGGATCTTCGCCGAGGCAGCAACATTGGCCTCCCTCTGCGCGGGCCGGGCGCTGCAGGGAATGGCGGTCGCGCTCGCCACGGGAGCCAGCGCTGCCGCACTTCGCGAACTGCTGCCCTCCCGGCCGGAGTGGGCGTCACGCTTCACCCTGCTGGCGTCCTCGGGGGGAGTTGCTGCCGGGCCGGCCGTCGGCGGGCTGCTGTCGCTGCTTCCCGGTGCCACCACGGCGCCGTACGTGGTCCATTCGCTGCTGCTTGCCGGTCTCCTGGTGCCCCTGTACTTGATCCGCGCCCGACCCGCGATCATGGTTCCGTCCGTCTCCCGGCCACTCCACGCCCTTGCCCCGCGCCGCCCCTCCGTGTCCAGCCAGGCGAGGGGCGCTTTCTGGCTGGCGTCCGGCGTCGGATTCCTGAGTTTCGCCGTGTTCGGATTCTCGCTTTCGCTGGCCCCCGGCTACTTCGCGCAGGTCCTGGGCACCGATTCCCGTCCGCTCATCGGCGTGCTGGCGGGCCTCCCGCTGGCGGCGTCAGCCCTGAGCCAGCTGGTGAGCGTGCGCGGGCGCCTGACCGTACCTGCGGGGCTGGCCGTCCTGGGCATTTCCGTGATGTTGCTGGGCGCCGCAGGTGCCTGGCACAGCCCCCTCCTGTTGGTCGGCGCCGCCGTCACCGCCGGCCTGGGGCAGGGGCCCGCATTCCGGACGGTCTTCAACGAGGTGGCGGGCAAGGTGGAGCCGGCACGCCACGCACAGATCATCAGCACCGTGTACGTCATCACCTACCTGGGGAGCGCCGTTCCGGTCCTGGGCCTGGGCTGGGCCAGCGCCGTGTTCGGAATGGCGGAAGCCGTGCAGGGCTTCGTCCTGCTGTGCGGCTCGGCGGCGCTGCTCCTGTCGGCCGCCACGCTCGCCACGTTCATCAAAAGCTCGGCGCACCCGTCCGCCTAAGGCGGGGGTGGCCCGTGGCTGGGCTACTCGGGAAGAGGCCCGTGGTTGCCCTGGATGTGTTCGAAGACGAGCGTGGTTTCGGTGTGCCCCACCACGGGGTCGGTGGCCAGGTTGTCCAGCACCCAGTCACGCAGGTCCTCGGTGCTTCCGACGGCGATGTGCAGCAGGTAGTCCACGGAACCTGAGGTGTGGAATGTCGAAAGCACGGCCGGCAGGTGCGGCACGCGGGCTGTGAAGCGGTCGATCTGGTCCCGGTCGTGGGCCCGGAGCCGGACCGCCACCAGCGCCTGCACGGACCTGCCGATGGCGGACAGGCTGAGCTTGGCCTCGTAGCCCTGCACAATCCCGCGTTCCGACAACGCACGCGTCCGCATGAGGGCCGTGGACGGTGCGATCCCCACCATTTCGGCGAGCTGCTTGTTGGAAATCCTGGCGTCTGCCACCAGGGCCGCCAGGAGCCGCTCATCAATGGCATCCAATGGTTCAAGGTGTGCCCCGGCCCGGATGTTCCTGGGATTCGTACTCACTGCGGTTCCTTCCACGCGTTCCTCAGTTCATCCTAGACCGCAGAATCGCCGCAACCGGTGCTTCCAGCGCAGGGACTGCCGAACATCCGCACCATCCTGTAGTCCCCGGCGGACGCTTAATTCGAAGCCCCGGTCTCAGGCGGGGGCGCCTTGCCGGGGATGGACGACGGCGACAGTAGCGGCCGTTAGGCACGCCAGGGCCATGACGGCTCCGGCGAGTGCCGTCCAGCCCCACGCCTGGAACACCAGGCCGCCGGCCCAGCCCAGCAGGCTGGAGCCCAGGTAGTAGGCCAGGTTGTACAGTGAGGCGGCTTGCGCCCTGCCGGTGCTCGCTATGGCACCCGTCCAGCCTGAGCCGATGCTGTGGGCGGCGAAGAAGCCTCCAGTGAACACCACCAGCCCGGCCAGGATCAGCACCAGCGACGGGGTGAGGGTGAGTGCCAGTCCGGTCAGGGCGAGGCCGAGTCCGGCCAGGAGGACATTCCGGCGCCCGTACCTGGCCGTCATGCCTGCCGCCCACCGGGAGGAAAACGTTCCGGACAGGTAGGCCAGGAAAATCAGGCTGATCACGGTGGCCGGCAGTCCGAACGGGGCTGCGGACAGCCGGAAGCCCAGATAGTTGTAGACGGCCACGAACCCGCCCATCATCAGGAAGGCCTGGGCGTACAGGGCCAGCAGCCGGACATTGCGCAGGTGGCCGGCAAGTGTCCGCAGGGCGTTGCGGAGGCCTGCGGCCGGCGCCGGCACAAACCCGCGGGCCCGGGGCACCAGGACAAGGAACACGACGGCGGCAACGGTCGCCAGCAGGGAAACGGCCAGGGCAGCCGACCGCCAGCCCCACAGTTCCCCAGCCGGGCCGGCCACGAGCCGTCCGGACAGTCCTCCAAGGGTGGTGCCAGCGACGTAGCTTCCGGCTGCAAGGGCCGCATGTGCTCTGCTGACTTCCTCGTTGAGGTAGGCAATGGCGATGGCAGGTATACCGCCCAGGGCCATGCCTTCCAGCAGCCGCAGGACCAGCAGCATAGCGAAGTTGGCGGACAACGGCACCAAGAGTCCCAGGACTGTGGCAGCGGTGATGCCCCACATCATGGCCTTGACCCGGCCGATCCTGTCCGCCAGGAAGGACCAGGGGATCACGGTGGCAGCCAGGCCGACGGTGGCCAGGGATATGGTGAGTGCCGCCTCCGCCGCCGTGATGTGCAGGTCGGCCGCCAGGAGGGGAAGGACCGCCTGTGTGGAGTAGAGCTGGGCAAACGTCGCCACCCCGGCGCAGGACAGGCCGGCGAGGATCCGACCATACGCCCTGGATCCCTTCACGTGGCCGTTCCAGTTTCGGTTCTCGTCGACGCCCGCGCCGCGACTCTGTGGCATCAAGCCAGCGTAGCCGTTGCAAATGAATGCCTCCAATGCATCTTTCGTGGCAAAGTAATAGCAGGATCGGATTGGTTACCGAGAGGGGCGGAGCATGGAACCGGACCGGAGACAGCTGGCGCAGTTGCTGCCCCTCCTGCCGGTGCTGGCCGAGCTGGGCCGCACCGAGCACGTCACGGAGACCGCGGAAATCCTGGGAGTACCCCAATCTTCGGTGAGCAGGGCGCTGGCACGGGCAAGCGCCGCTGTCGGTACCGAACTTGTGGTCAGGGACGGCCGCGGTGTCCGCCTGACGCCTGCTGCGCGCATCCTGCTGCCCTACATTGAGCAGGCGCTCGCGGAGTTCCAGGCCGGGCTGGATGTGGTCCGCAACCAATCCGAGGTGGTCCGGGGCTCTGTTTCCGTGTCGTTCCAGCACACCTTCGGCGAGGCCACCCTGCCCCTGCTCATCAGTGCCTTCCGCGCCCGCCACCCCGGCGCCGGGTTCCGGCTCAGCCAGGGCGCCCGCAGCCAGTGCCTGGATGAACTGGCTGCGGGAGAAGCGGACCTGGCCCTGACGGCGCCGGTGGCTCCAGCCGGCAGGAACCTCGATTCGGCGCCTCTCTACCGTGAGCCGCTCCGGCTGGTGGTGCATCATGCCCACCCCCTTGCGCGGCGGCAGTCGGCCCGGGTGACAGACATCCGGGGCGAGCCGTTCGTTGCGCTCGGTCCCGGATACGGGTTGCGGTCCTTGACTGACTCCTTGTTCCGTGAGGCGGGGTACCGGCCCCGGATCGCCTTCGAAAGCCAGGATTCGCATACGGTGCGCGGCCTGGTTTCGGCGGGCCTCGGCGTCAGCATCCTGCCACCCGGGGGCGACGCGCCGGGACGGACCCTCCGCCCCGAAACGGGGGACCTGGGGTGGGTGGAAGTGCGGCTGGACTCCCCGCTGGCATTCCGGGAAGTCGGAGTCAGCTGGCGGCGGCGGAAACCCGAAAGCGAGCCCCTTCCCGCTCGGCTGTTCCGGGAACTGGTGGTGGGCCAGGGGCCGGCCCTGGTCGCGGGGCTGGCCAGGAAGGCAGGTGCCTGACCGCAGGCTGCCAGCCACCGGGCGCAGGGCGCGGGCAGGCCTTCTGACGGGATGCAACTGCAGAAGGGGCGGCCGGAGGATGTATGCGTCCGTCCCCACCACCCCCAAGTACCCTTGTGACGTGACCAACACGCAGAACCCCTCCGCCAACCCTGTCCGCCAACCGGCAGACCCGCCGTCCGATGCACTGCAGGGGGTCACGATCGGGCTGGATATCGGCGGCACCAAGACCCATGGTGTTCGTTTTGAGGACGGCCTGCCGGTTGCCGACGACTCGTCAGGGAGTTCCAACGTCCAGAACGTCACCCGGGAGCAGGCCGCCCACAACCTGGCAGATCTTTTCGCGAGGATCGGCGGGGGCCGCGTGGACAGGGTGTACGCGGGGTCCGGCGGGATCGATACCGACGAGGACGCCGCCGCACTGGCTGCCTTGATCCAGCCGCTGGTGCCGGAGGCCAGCGTCACCGTTGTCCATGATTCCCGCCTGCTGCTCGCCGCCGGCCGCGCGAATACCGGAGTGGCGGTCATCGCCGGGACCGGCTCGGCAGCCTGGGGACGCAATTCCGACGGCGGCGAGGCCAGGGCCGGCGGGTGGGGATACCTCCTGGGGGATGAAGGCAGCGGTTATTGGCTGGGCAGGGAAGCGGTACGGCACAGCCTGCGAAGGATGAACCAGGGCCTCCCCATCGACCAGCTCACGGCGGCACTCCTGGCATCATGCGGCCTCGACCACCCCAACAAGCTGATCGCGCTGTTCCATTCGCCCGACATGGGACGGCGGTTCTGGGCCCAGCAGGCACGGCACGTCGTGGAGGCGGCGGCGTCGGGACACCGGGACAGCGGGGCCCTGCTGGACCAGGCCGGGAAGGACCTGGCCGATCTTGCCGGGCAGGTCCTGGGCCAGCTGGACATCCAAGGCCCCGTGATCCTGGGCGGCGGCCTGGGCACGAACGTGGCACCCGTTCAGGAGTCATTCCGCCGGAACCTTGAAGCCAAGGGAATTACGGATGTCCGGGTGCTGGACCAGGAACCGGTGTTCGGCGTCCTGCAGCTCCTGGCCGAGCCCGCCTGACGAAAGGCGCTACCCGACGGAGCGCTTCCGGGGCGTCAGGCGGACGCCGGGAAGCGGGGGAGCGGGGATGCGTCCGGCTTCCGGCCCGGCATCCGGGCCGTGTCCGGGTACCAGTCCATAGCGTGAGGCTGCGGTTGCGGCGTCCGGCAGCCCGGCCTGGGCTTCCCAGTCTTCCCGGGCCTGTTCCACTTCGTCATGCGTGCGGCCCACGAAGTTCCACCACATCAACAGTTCCTCGCCGAACGGTTCGCCGCCGATGAGCAGGAACCGCGTTCCGGGCTGCGCCTGGAGCCGCAGCTCGCTGCGGCCGGTGCCCAGGTAGCCCAGCGGTCCCGCCGGAAGGTCCTGCCCATCCACCGCCAGGCCGCCGTCGAGCACCAAAATGCCGTGCTCAAAGGCGGGGTCCAGCGGCAGCACCGCCTCTCCTTCGCAGGAGACCTCTGCACCGACAATGGGCGAATACATCGTTGCCGGCGACTGCACTCCGGCAAGTTCACCCACCATCACTGTGGCGGTGAAGCCGTGCCCTGCGGCACGGGGCAGTTCCCGGTGCTGCTCGAACGAAGGTTCCCGGTGGCGGTCCCCGTCGGGAAGGGCAACCCAGAGCTGGAGGCCACGCTGGAGCGGCAGCTCCCCGCCGCCAGCGGGAAGCACCGCGAACTCGGAGTGCGACACCCCGTGCCCTGCGGTCATGATGTTCAGCTCCCCGGGACGCACCACCACGTCGCTGCCCACGCTGTCACGGTGCCGGATGTGCCCCGCCAGCGGCCACGTCACTGTCTGCAGCCCGATATGCGGATGGGGAAGCACGGACATGGCCGTGCGGTCCGGGCCGAAGCTGTCCAGGAAGCACCAGGCCCCGATCGTCGGCAGTCCCCGCTGGGGCAGCGTGCGCTTGACGTTCATGGCCCGGACCCCGCCCAGCGGAACCTCGCGTTCGGGCCACAGCTGCAGGCAGGGCCCGGGCGTCCCTCCGGCAGTGGCGGGCGGGCAGACTTCCTGCTGTGGTGAAACTTCCAAGTTGGTCACGCCTCCACTTTAAGCGCCTGCCGTTCCGATGTCCGTGCGGTTGTGGCCCATCCGCGTGGGGGAGGGTGCCGAATGGTCACAGTAGGGATTCCTTTTGCGGGGATTAGGGCCCGATCTGGTGAAGCCGGGCCCCGTTTGGGCTAGCGTAACTAACAGCTTGCTGATGGCAATATCGCGGTGCTGGCAGCAGCCCGTCCGAGAGAACAGGTAAGTCCGCACCATGGACCAGGCGATGATCGAGTTCCAGAGCGTTACCAAGCAGTACCCGGGCGGCCAGCCGGCGGTTGACGGATTGTCCATGTCCATCACCAAAGGCACTGTCACCGTATTTGTTGGCCCTTCAGGCTGCGGAAAAACAACATCCCTCAGGATGATCAACCGGATGGTGGAGCCCACGTCCGGCACCATCACCGTCGATGGCCGCGTTGTTACCTCGGTGCCGGCAGCCGAACTGCGCCGGTCCATGGGCTACGTCATGCAGTCCGCAGGTTTGCTGCCGCACCGGTCGGTCCTGGACAACATCGCCACTGTTCCCCGGCTGAACGGCGTGTCGAAAGCGGATGCCCGCCGGCGGGCGGAGGAACTCCTGGACGTGGTGGGCCTGGCGCACTCCCTGGGCAGGCGCTACCCCTCACAGCTCTCCGGCGGCCAGCAGCAGCGCGTGGGTGTGGCCCGCGCACTCGCCGCTGACCCGCCCGTGCTCCTCATGGATGAGCCCTTCAGCGCCGTGGACCCGGTGGTCCGCGATGAACTGCAGCAGGAACTCCTGCGCCTGCAAAAAGACCTGGCCAAAACCATCGTGTTCGTAACCCATGACATCGACGAAGCCACCATTCTCGGTGACAAGGTGGCCGTTTTCGCCACCGGCGGCAAACTGGCGCAGTACGCTACGCCGGAGGAAATCCTGCGGGCGCCGGCGAACAACTTCGTGGCATCGTTTGTCGGCCGGGACCGCGGCTTCCGCCATTTGGGGTTCACTGCGGCCGACGGCGTGGCGATCCATACCGTGCCCACGATTGTTCGCTCGGCCGGAGGGTACCAGTCGGACTCCAGCGCAGCCGGAGGCTGGCAGCTGGTGGTGGACGGAGACTTGCGTCCGCTGGGCTGGTCGGCCCCGGGCACCGAAACCGAACTCGTCCCCGGCGGTTCCCTGTTCCGCGCGGGAGAAAGCCTCAGGCGTGCCCTG
Source organism: Paenarthrobacter sp. 22069 (assembly GCF_052046035.1). NCBI lineage: Bacteria > Bacillati > Actinomycetota > Actinomycetes > Micrococcales > Micrococcaceae > Paenarthrobacter > Paenarthrobacter sp. 22069. Next base: position 20,806 of record NZ_JBQEQF010000008.1, read on the forward strand.
GACGCCGCCTTGTCCTCGCCGTCGGGCCTTGGCGTGGCGGTGGATCCCGACGGCAAAGTCCTGGGCGTGGTCCGCGGCGGGGAAGTCCTGGCACTGATCGAGGAAGCGCGCCAGATGCGGCAGGCTGCCCTCTGATGGAATGGTTCCTGGCCAACACGGGCATGATCCTGGAACGCGGCGGACAGCACCTGGTCCTGGCGCTGGTACCCATGGTCCTGGGCCTGGTGATATCCATCCCGCTGGCGCAGCTGGCGCGGCGGAACGGAGCGCTGCGTTCAGCAGTGCTGACAGCTTCTTCCCTCCTGTACACCATCCCGTCCCTCGCGCTGTTCATCATCCTGCCCACCATCCTGGGCACCCGGATCCTGGACCCCCTCAACGTGGTGGTGGCCCTGACCATCTACGCCGTGGCGCTCCTGGTCCGCGCCGCCCTCGACGCCTTCGATTCCGTTGACGCGGACGTCAGCCAGGCTGCCCAGGCCATGGGCTTCAAGCCGCTGGCCCGGTTCCTGCAGGTGGACCTGCCGCTCTCTCTGCCGGTCATGTTCGCCGGCCTGCGGGTTGTGTCCGTCAGCAACATCTCGCTGGTCAGCGTTGCGGCGCTGCTGGGCGTTGGCAACCTGGGCATGCTTTTCACCGACGGCCTGCAGCGCGACTTCGTCACCGAGGTAGTGGTGGGGATCGTCGCCATCCTGGTCCTGGCCCTGGTGATGGACGCCATCCTGGTTCTGCTGGAACGCGTCCTCACCCCATGGGAGCGGGCCGGAGGACGGCGGGACCATGCAGCGGACCACGGACCGCATCCTGCCGGTGAGCCCGCCACGTCCATGGCAGGGGAGGCGGCATGAGCAACGTTTTCTCCGACACGTTCGCCTGGCTCGCCGATCCGCTCCACTGGTCCGGGAGCATGGGCATTCCCGTACGGCTTGCGGAGCACCTGCAGTACACCGGGCTGGTCATGCTCATTGCCACCGCCATCGCCGTTCCGGTCGGGTTGTTTGTCGGCCACACGGGACGGGGCCGCGTGGCGGTGGTGGCCTTGGCCGGGGCCCTGCGGGCTTTGCCCACCCTGGGCCTGCTGATCCTGTTCGTGCTGCTCGCCGGCATCGGGCTGATGCCGCCTATCTGGGCCCTGGTGATCCTCACAGTGCCCCCGCTGCTTGCGGGCACCTACGCCGGTATTTCCAGCGTCGACAGGAACGTCGTGGACGCCGCCCGCGCCATGGGGATGACCGAACTGCAGGTCCTGTTCCGGGCCGAACTGCCCAATGCGCTCACCGTCATGTTCGGCGGCTTCCGGACCGGTGTGCTGCAGGTCATCGCCACCGTCTCCGTGGTGGCGTACATCAACCTGGGCGGCCTCGGCCGCTACCTCTTCGACGGACTTGTCCTCAGCGACTTCCCCCAGATGCTGGGAGGCTCCCTCCTCATCGCAGTGCTGGCGATCGCCGTCGACCTCGTCCTGTCCCTGTTCCAGAGGCTGTTCCTGACCCAGGGGGCCTCGAAGCTGTCCTACCACGGCCAGCAGGCCGCGGTTGATCTCACAGACCCCGTAGTTGCGGAGACTGTTGTACAAGGAGGTAAGTCATGAAAGATAGCCGTCCCCAGCGCCTCGGCAGGCGGGCATTCAGCGGCCTGGCCGCCGGGCTTGGCCTGGCAGTGGCACTGTCCGCCTGTGGAGGATCGTCCGATCCCTTGAAGAACGCGCCTGCCTCCAGCAGCGGCGCATCCGGCGGAGCGACCTCCCTGGTGGTGGGCTCCGCTGACTTCCCCGAAAGCCAGATCATCGCCGAACTGTACGCCGGTGCCCTGAATGCCAACGGAATCACCGCCACCACCAAGCCGAACATCGGGTCCCGCGAGGTCTACTTCAAGGCCGTCCAGGACGGTTCCGTGGACGTTGTGCCGGACTACAGCGGCAACCTGCTGCTGTACGTGGACAAGGAAGCCAAAGAGGTCTCGGCAGGCGACATCGCCAAGGCATTGCCGGGCAAGCTCCCGGACGGCCTCGGTGTACTGGACGTGTCCAAGGCCGAAGACAAGGACGCCATGGTGGTCACCAAGGCAACCGCCGAGAAGTACCAGCTGAAGTCCATTGAGGACCTCGCCAAGGTCTGCAGCGACATTGTCGTGGGGGCCCCGGCCACCTTCGGCGAGCGCGCGTACGGCCTTCCGGGGCTGAAGAAGAACTACAACTGCGTGCCCAAGAAGCTGGAACCGTTCAGCGACGGCGGCGGCCCGGTAACGCTCAAGGCCCTCCTCGAGGACCAGGTTCAGGTGGCCGATATCTACACCACCACGCCGTCCATCGCGGACAACGACCTGGTGGTGCTGGACGACCCCAAGAACAACTTCATCGCCCAGCAGGTGCTGCCGCTGTACAACAAGTCCAAGATGACTGACAAGGCCCAGCAGGCACTGAACTCCGTGTCGAGCGTCCTCACCACGGATGACCTGATCAACCTTAACCGCTCCGTCAGCGGCAGCCAGAAACAGGATGCCAAGACGGCAGCGACTGCCTGGCTCAAGGAAAAGGGCATCGTCAAGTAGGACGGTCCCTACCCGCTAAGGCGGGCGGCTGACCGGTGATTACGACGGCGGGTGCCGGACTTGCGAAGGTCCGGCAGCCGCCGTCGGCGTGTGGTGGACGTCTCAACAGTGATGCATCCTTCCTGTGGCATATTTGAGGGATGGCAGAATTCAGGCAGTCCACGAAGCTTCACAACGTTCTCTATGACATCCGTGGACCGATCCTGCAGGCCGCCCAGCAGATGGAGGCGGAGGGCCACCGGATCCTCAAGCTGAACATCGGCAACCCGGCCCCGTTCGGCTTTGAAGCGCCGGACGCCATCCTGGTGGACATGATCCGCCACCTGCCGCATGCGCAGGGCTACAGTGATTCCCGCGGCATTTTTTCCGCGCGCACCGCCGTGTCGCAGTACTACCAGACCCGCGACATCCAGAACATCCATGTCGACGACATCTACCTGGGCAACGGCGTCAGTGAGCTGATCACCATGTCCCTGATGGCACTGCTGGATTCGGGCGACGAAGTCCTGATTCCCACCCCGGACTACCCGCTGTGGACCGCCTCCGTGGCTCTGGCCGGCGGGAAACCTGTCCACTACCTCTGCGACGAGGACTCCGGCTGGCAGCCTGACCTGGAGGACATGGAAGCCAAGATCACGCCCCGCACCAAGGGGATCGTGGTGATCAACCCCAACAATCCCACCGGTGCCGTCTACCCGGAGGAAACGCTCCAGCGCATTGTTGCGCTTGCGGAAAAGCACGGCCTGGTGATTTTCGCCGACGAGATCTACGAGAAGATCCTGTACGAAGACGCCGTCCATGTGAACCTCGCCAAGCTCACCGGGGACCACGTCCTGTGCCTGACCTTCAGCGGACTGTCCAAGGCCTACCGGGTCTGCGGCTACCGGGCCGGGTGGATGGCGATTTCCGGTCCAAAGAAGGACGCCGCGGACTACCTTGAAGGCATCAACCTGCTCGCGAACATGCGGTTGTGCGCGAACGTTCCGGCCCAGCACGCCATCCAGACGGCGCTGGGCGGCTACCAGAGCATCACTGACTTGATCCTTCCCGGTGGCCGGCTCCTGGAGCAGCGCAACAAGGCCTACGACATGCTGAACGCCATTCCCGGTGTCAGTACGCAACAGGCCCGTGGTGCCCTGTACCTGTTCCCGAAGCTCGACCCTGAGGTGTACCACATCCGGGATGACGAGAAGTTCGTCCTGGATCTGCTGAAGGAAGAGAAGATCCTGGTGTCGCACGGCAGGGCATTCAACTGGGTGCGCCCGGACCACTTCCGAATGGTTACCCTGCCCAACGTCAAGGACATTGAGGAAGCCATCGGCAGGATGGGGGACTTCCTAAGCAGGTACCAGGGGAACTAGCCTGTGCACACGGGCCTGCCGGTCCGTGCAGCGCTTGCGGAAAGGAACCCCATGGCCCGCGTCGTCGATTTCGACCAGCACCCTTCTAAAACCCTGCGGGCAGGGGAGGCGTTTTCCCTGGCGGACGTGGACCCCGGTGCGACACCCGGCTACAGCGGCAACAAGGACGACGGCAAGCTCCTGCTGGCCGGGATGGACGACGAGCTCTCCGGGTTGCAGGAAAAGCTCTTTGCCGAATCCCGCTTCGGCGGGACCAAACGGATCCTGTTGGTCCTACAGGCAATGGACACCGCGGGCAAGGGCGGCATCGTCAGTCACGTGATGGCGGCCATGAACCCTCAGGGCGTCCAGTTCAAGGCGTTCAAGGCCCCCACGGATGAGGAAAAGTCCTACGACTTCCTGTGGCGCATCGAGAAGGAAGTGCCGGCTGCCGGGATGGTGGGTGTCTTCGACCGGTCGCATTACGAGGACGTCCTGATCCACCGTGTCCACGGCTGGGCCAGCCCGGACGAAATCAAGCGGCGGTACGTGGCCATCAACGAGTTTGAGTCCAGGCTGACCGACTCCGGCACGAAGATCGTTAAGGTGATGCTCCACATCAGCGGGGAGGAGCAGAAGAAACGGCTGCTGGCCCGGCTGGACAACCCGGCCAAGCACTGGAAATACAGCCATGGTGACCTGGACGAACGTGCTTTCTGGGATGACTACATGGATGCCTACCAGGCAGCGATCGAGGAAACCAGCACGGCTGCCGCACCCTGGCACGTGGTTCCCGCCAACAAGAAGTGGTTCGCCCGGATCGCCGTCCAACAGCTCCTGCTGGGTGCGCTCTCCGGCATGAACCTGAAGTGGCCCAAGGCTGAGTTCGATGTCGCAGCCGAGCGCGAACTCGTGGCGCGTTCCTGACGCCCGCGTTAACCGTGGTCGGGCACGTTGCAGGGGATAATCACCGCCTGCAGCGTTTGGTCCGTTACAGCGGTTGGTCCCGGGCGGCGGCCAACCGCTTCCGTGCGCCTTCCAGCCACTCCTCGCAGCGCGCGGCCAGTGCCTCACCGCGCTCCCACAGGGCCAAGGACTCCTCGAGGCTTGCCCCTCCGGCCTCCAACCGGCCCACTACGGCGATGAGCTGTTCCCGCGCTTCCTCGTAGCTGAGGGCTGCGACTTCCGATTCTTGTTTCTGTTCGCTCATGCCTTCTCTTCCAATTCGTGGTTCGGGTTTCCTGGTTGCATTGCACCTGTGGACTGCGCCGGGCCGGTGGAGGTGGCGCCGAAGCGTCCCTCCGCCACCCGGATGGACAGGGCCGCGCCGGCCGGTGCCTCGGCGGGGCGACGGACAACGGCATGGCCGGCCTGGGCGATCCGGGCCGCCTGGTCTCCCGCCAGTTCGACGACGGCGTACCCCCGGTCCAGGGTCTTTTGTGGTGACAGTGCGCGCACCTGTGCTTTGAGGTGCTCCAGCTGGTCTGCGGCCCGCACCACCGTGGAGCTCACGGCAGCAGAGGAACGGCGCAGCAGCCGCTCGATTTCCTCGGCCCGGCCCGACACCATGCCCTCCGGCGCCGCCATCACGGGCCGCGAGTGCAGTGCCGCCAGCCGGTCCGATTCCCGGTCCACCAACCGTTCCATAGAGCGCCGCAGCTGTTCCCGCGCCTGGCGCACACCGGCGAGTTCCTCGGAGACCTCGGGGACGATCCGCTTGGCGGCATCGGTAGGGGTGGAGGCACGCAGGTCCGCCACGTAGTCCAGCAGGGGCCGGTCGGCCTCATGGCCGATCGCACTCACCACGGGCGTGGCTGCAGCGGCCACGGCACGGATGAGGTCCTCGCTGTTGAAGGGCAAGAGATCCTCCAGCGCGCCGCCGCCCCGGGCGATGACAATGACATCCACGTCCGGCCGTTCGTCCAGCTCACGCAGGGCGCGGACCACCTGGGCTACGGCGGTGTTCCCCTGGACAGCAACCTCGCGGATCTCGAACTCAACTGCAGGCCACCTCAGGGCCGAGTTGCGGAGAATGTCCTTCTTGGCGTCGGAGTCGCGCCCCGTGATCAGGCCGATACGGTGCGGCAGCAGGGGGAGCGGCTTCTTTCGGGAATCGGCGAACAGGCCCTCTGCTGCCAGGGCCTGACGGAGCCGCTCGATCCTCGCCAGCAGATCGCCCAGCCCCACTGGCCGGATGTCCCGCACCAGCATGTTGAGCCTGCCGGTCTTCAGCCAGAACTCCGGTTTCAGCAGGGCCACCACACGCGAACCGCGCTCCAGCGGAAGGTTCTGCCGTTCCAGCACCTTGGTCCACACTGATGCAGGGAGGGATACCTCCGCGTCGACGTCGCGGAGGGTGAGATAGGCGTTGGTGCCGCGCCGGTTCAGCTCAATGACCTGGCCTTCCACCCACGCCGACGGTGTGCGGTCGATATGGGCTTTCAGCTTCTGCGACAGCAGCTGCAGCGGCCATGGGTTGTCCGGACTGGTTTCCGCGGCGGTGGCGGGCAGCGTCGTGGAGGCAGTACCAGGAAGAGACGCCTGGTCAGACATGCGGACGCCGTTGGGGAGCTGGTGCTGCGGGCATGCGGTCCTTCAGTTGTTATGGACGGTCAATCAACCATATCCGTAAGCAGTATCACCGGGCACTGACAGCGGCAGTCCGCGGACCCTGCCTAGGATGGGATAAGGCCCCCAACCCGAAGGACCTGTTGTGCGTACTTTTGTCTCTGCCGTTGCTACCGTGCTCGGCATCCTCCTGGCCGCCGTTGCCGTTCCCGCCATCTGGGTGGACCGGAACATCGTCCAGGAAGATGGGTTCGTCCGCCTCGCGGCTCCGCTTGGCAAGGATCCGGACTTCCAGAAAAGGTTGGCCGCTGCGGCGGTGGGGACAATTGATACCGGATCCGTTCCCGGGTTCCTCTCCGGGCTGATCCAGCCCATGATTGAGCAGGCGGCAGAGTCGTTGACGGGGCTTCCCGGATATCCGGCCGCGTGGGAGGAGACGCTGCGCAGAAGCCACCGCTTGAGCTTCGCCAATCCCGCTGCCGGGTCGCAGGGAGGTGCGTCGGCCTCCACGCTCACCCTCGACGTCGCGCCGTTGGTTGCCCTCGGCTCCGAGGAAATCTCGCGCACCACCCGGCTGCCGCTCGACCCGCCGGGACAGACCCTGATCAACGTGGGCCAGCCGGTGCAGAAGGAATGGACGGAGCGGCTGGCCATGTACGCGCCCATGGGCTACGTGATTGCCATCGGCTCAGCCGTAGCGTTCCTGCTGGCGCTCGTGGCATCACGCCGCCGCTGGACAGTGTTGCTGGCCGCAGGTTTTGGCGGGCTGGTATTGGCGGCGGTGTGGGCCGTGGGCCTGCAGCTTGGCACTGCCCGGGCGCAGGCCGCAGACACCGGCAACGCGGTGGCCAACATGTTCCGGGACGAATTCCTCGGTGCGGCAGGAGCGGACTTCCAAACGTGGATCACCGCCGCCGCTGTGGCCGGCGGTGTCCTGGTGGCAGCAGGCGTTGTGACGTTGTTCGCATCCCGGAAACGGCCGCGGACCAGCCGCTAACATGGAGGGATGACCACCTCGGCCGTATCCCTTTCGATGCCCACCATTCCGCGCAGGCGCCGTTCGCCTGAGGAAGTAGCAGCTGCAGCCCCGGTGAACGGCACCAAGAAGGTGCTCCTGGCTGCCCCCCGCGGCTACTGCGCCGGCGTCGACCGGGCGGTGATCGCCGTCGAAAAGGCCCTGGAACACTATGGGCCGCCGGTGTATGTCCGCAAGCAGATTGTCCACAACGTCCACGTGGTCACCTCCTTGGAGGAAAAGGGCGCCATCTTCGTCGACGAGACTGACGAAGTACCCGAAGGCGCGCTGGTGATCTTCTCCGCCCACGGCGTGTCCCCGGCTGTGGTTGAGTCCGCGGAAGACCGCGGCCTGCGCACCATCGACGCCACTTGTCCTCTTGTCACCAAGGTCCACAAGGAGGCCGTCCGCTTCGCCAAGGATGATTTCGACATCCTCCTTATTGGCCACGACGGGCACGAAGAAGTGGAAGGCACCGCCGGTGAGGCGCCGGAACACATCCAGATCATCAACGGACCCCACGAGGTGGACAAGGTAACCGTCCGCGATCCCGAGAAGGTCATCTGGCTGTCCCAGACCACGCTGAGCGTTGACGAGACCATGGAGACGGTCCGGTTGCTCAAGGAGCGGTTCCCAACCCTGCAGGATCCGCCCAGCGATGACATCTGCTACGCCACCACCAACCGCCAGGTGGCCATCAAGAAGATCGCCCCCAAGGCCGACCTCGTGATTGTCGTGGGCTCGGCAAACTCCTCCAACTCCGTGCGGCTGGTGGAGGTGGCCCTGGAATACGGCGCCAAGGCCTCCTACCGCGTGGACTTCGCCAATGAGGTCGACGAAGCATGGTTCGAAGGCGTTGCCACCGTGGGAGTCACGTCCGGCGCTTCCGTGCCGGAAGTGCTGGTGCAGGATGTGCTGAGGCTCCTGGCCGATTACGGCTACGGGACCGTGGAAGAAGTCGTCACGGCTGAAGAAGATCTCCTGTTCTCGCTGCCCAAGGAACTCCGTGCAACGCTGAAGCAGGCCGGGGACGTGAGCCGGGCCCTCGGCGGGCGCCGCTCCCGCAGCTGACAGCGCTCCCGCGGCCGACACCGGTTCCGCGGCCGACGCCGGTTCCGCGGTCAAACCGGCGGTCGCGGCGTAAGCCACGAAGGGCCGGGCAGCTAACAACTGCCCGGCCCTTACCGCATTCATAACCCTTGTCAGGCTGCCTCGTCGTTGCCCTGGAGCTCAGGCGCCGCCAGGGCGCGGGGTGTCACCTCGACAACGGGGGGTGTCACCAGGCCGGACTCCTCAAGGCTGTTGAGCTTCCGCGCCGTGGGCAGGACACGGGCCTCCAGGGTGCCCACCATGGCGTTGTAGCGGTCCACAGACGTCTTCAGCGAGGAACCCAGCTTGCTGACGTTCTCACCCAGGGTTCCCATGCGGTCGTACAGCTGCCGCGCCAGCTCGAACAGCTCGCGGGCATTGTCCGTCAGCACGTCCTGGCGCCACGTGAACGCCACGGATTTCAGCACGGCCAGCAGGGTACCCGGCGACGCAAGGACCACGTTCCTGGACAATGCATGGTCCAGGAGCCCGGCGTCCGCCTCCAGGGCGGCTGCAAGGATCGACTCGGCGGGAATGAAGCAAACCACCAGTTCGGGGGAGTTGCCGGGGATGTCCCAGTATTTCTTGTTGCCGAGCGCGTCCACGTGGGCCCGGAGCGCCTTGGCATGGGCAGCCAGCAGCGCCTGCCGGTTCCGTCCGTCGGCAGCTGCCTGCGATCCCGGCTGCAGGCCCCCCGCGCGCGGATCAAGGGCGCCCAGTTCCTGGGCCTCAAGATAGGACGACAAGGGGACCTTTGCATCCACCACCAGTTGTTTCTGGCCCGGCAGCTGCACCACAAGGTCGGGGCGGACGGCCGATTCGTGGCCGGCGCTGTGAACTTGCTCCACGAAATCCACGTGCCGCAGCATCCCCGCAGCTTCCACCACGCGCCGCAACTGCACCTCACCCCACTGGCCCCTGGCGCTGTTGGAGCGCAGCGCTGACTCAAGGGCGTGCGTGGACCTGATCAGCTGTTCATCCGAAAGCCGGGCCTCCTGAAGCTGCTGGGCCAGCTGGCCGTATTGTTCCACCCGGTCCCGCTCCAGCAATGCCACCTGGTGCTGGACCGCGGAAAGCTTTTCCGCCACGGGGGCCAGTGCACGCAGGACGCTGCCGTCCTGGTTCCTTGCCTCACCAAGCTCCCGGTTCTGTGCCGCCAAAAGCCGCCGTTCGGCGTCGGCCGCTGCCAACTGGGCCGTGACCTCCGAAAGCCGGGACGAGACGGCGTCGAAGTCCGCTTCCACTGCGTGCGTGTTCCGCCGCAGCGAAAAATAGGTGGCTGCCGCGCCGGCAAGCGCACCGAGCAGCAACATGAGTAGGGCCAGAATCAAGGCAAAAGCATCCATGGCTTCACTGTTGCACGGGCCTCTGACAATCCCGGGCAGTGACATCCGCCGGTACTGGCCGCCGGGGCCCTGCGGGTAGAATCAATGCTCGTGGCTCTTACTATTGGCATCGTCGGACTGCCCAACGTCGGCAAATCAACCCTCTTCAACGCGCTCACCCGCAACCAGGTCCTGGCCGCGAACTATCCGTTCGCCACCATCGAACCCAACGTGGGCGTCGTGAACCTCCCGGACTCCCGCCTGCAGCAGCTCGCCGGAATCTTCGGCTCGCAGCGGATCCTGCCCGCAGCCGTGTCCTTCGTCGACATCGCCGGCATCGTCAAGGGCGCATCCGAAGGGGAGGGCCTGGGCAACCAGTTCCTGGCCAACATCCGCGAGGCTGAGGCCATCGCGGAAGTCGTCCGTGTTTTTGACGACCCCGACGTCGTGCACGTTGACGGCAAGGTAGATCCGCGCTCGGACATGGAAACCATCAACACCGAGCTGATCCTCGCCGACCTGCAGACCATCGAAAAGGCGATCCCCCGGATCGAAAAAGAGGTCAAGATCAAGAAGCGGGAAGCCGCTGAACTGGCAGCGATCAAGGCTGCCCAGGCGGTGCTGGAGCGCGGCGACACCATCTACTCCTCGATCAAGAGCGACAAGCTGGAGATGGAACACCTCAAGGAGCTCGGCCTGCTGACGGCCAAGCCGTTCATCTACGTGTTCAATGCCGACGAAGGCATCCTGGGCAGCCCCGAAAAACAGGAAGAGCTGCGCGCCATGGTGGCCCCGGCAGACTGCATCTTCCTCGATGCCAAGCTCGAGGCGGACCTCGTTGAACTGGACGAGGAAGAAGCGCGGGAAATGCTCGAAATGAACGGCCAGGAAGAATCCGGGCTGGACCAGCTGGCGCGCGTCGGATTCCACACCCTGGGGCTGCAGACCTATCTGACGGCCGGCCCCAAGGAAGCCCGTGCCTGGACCATCCGGCAGGGTGACACCGCACCGCAGGCCGCCGGCGTCATCCACTCCGACTTCCAGCGAGGCTTCATCAAGGCGGAAGTGGTCTCCTTCGAGGACCTCGTCGACGCCGGATCCATGGCTGAGGCAAAGTCCCGCGGCAAGGTCCGGATCGAAGGCAAGGAATACGTCATGGCCGACGGCGACGTGGTGGAGTTCCGCTTCAACGTCTAGTACCCGACGCGCACACAAAAGGAGTTAGCCGCTGCGAACAGTGTTCTTAGCGGCTAACTCCTTTGTGCATCAGGACTCCGGGAGAGTGCAGGTGTGCCCGTCGGGGTCGATGGGGTAGCCACAGAGGGGGCACGTCGGACGACCGGCACCCACGATCTCCCGTGTGCGCTTGGCGAAGGCGCGGGCGGTGCCGACCGGCATCCGCACCAGCAGCATTTCGTGCTCGCCGGTTCCGTCCCCAGTAAGCGGTTCGTCGTCATCCGCCTCCGCATCCGCGATGGGGCGGGCCTCAATAATCACCTGGGCCGTGGCTGGGTCCCAGCCCAAGCTCATTGCGCCGGTGCGGAACTGCTCCTGGACGGCCTCAAGCTGGTCATTGTCAACAAGTTCAAGGGGAGTACCCGCGGGAACGCTGAAGGGGTTGCCCTCGACGGTCATGAGCTGGTCGAGGATTTCGTCGATCTTCTCCGCGAGCAGAGCCGATTGCTGTTTCTCCAGGGCAATGCTCACCACCTGCGTCCCTGCGCGTACCTGCAGGTAGAAGGTACGCGCCCCCGGGAGGCCGATGGTGCCAACGACAACCCGGTCAGGCCAGTCAAACTCGTGAACACGTGTGGACATCTCAGTATTCTAGGCACATGAGGTTCACCGCTGGACAGGATGAGTCCGCCGGGTCCGCAGCCGGACGCCGGCACGGCTTATCCTGAATCTGTAGGGCGCCATTCCGGCGGCCGGGTCCCCTGAGGGAAATCACAAGGAGGCGGCATGCCGGTCCGGCGCCTGTTGCAATTGCTCACCGCGGCGTTGTCGGCTGCCCTTGTCCTGGCCGGCTGTTCCGGCGGCAGTGCGCCCTCCGTGGTGGTCGGCGAGGCAAAACGCGGCGGAAGCGTCACGGTCGCGGAGGTCAACGCCTTTTCCTCCTTCAACCCTTACAGCGCCAACGGCAACACCGACATCAATTCAAAAATCGGCGCCATTACGCACTCCGGCTTCTTCTACCTCGATGACAGTTCGAAGGTGGTCCGGAACGACAAGTTCGGCCACTTCGAAAAGGTCTCCGACCAGCCGCTGAAGGTGAAGTACACGGTCAACGAGGGCGTCAAGTGGTCGGACGGCGCTCCCATCGGCGCCGCCGACCTCCTCCTGAGCTGGGCGGCAGGATCCGGGTACTTCGACGACGTCGATCCGGCCGCCGGGAAAGGCACAAAATACTTTGCGGCGGCCTCCGGCACCACAGGCCTGGCGGGCACGAAGTTTCCGGAGATCGGCGAGGACAACCGTTCCATCACCATCGAATACGCCGAACCCTACGCTGACTGGGAAGTGGCGTTCGACGTCGGACTCCCGGCCCATGTGGTCGCTGCCAAGAGCGGCCTCACGGACGAAGAGGACCTTGTTGAACTGCTCAAGGACACGCCGCGCGGCAACCCGGAGAAACCGGCCTCCCATCCTGCCTTGAAGAAGATCAGCGACTTCTGGAACACCGGATTCGACACGAAAGCCCTTCCGGACGATCCAGCCCTCTACCTTTCCAGCGGCCCGTACATTGTGCGTGACATCGTCCCCGAAGTGTCCATGAAGCTTGTCCGGAACCGCGACTACGTCTGGGGCGCCGAGCCGTGGCTCGACGAAATCAATGTGAGGTTCACGGGTGCAGTGCCTCCGGCCGTTGATGCACTCAGGAACGGCCAGGCGGACATCATCTCGCCCCAGCCCTCTGCGGCCACGGACAGCCTCCTCACCGGCCTGTCCAGCCAAGGCATCACCGTCGAGCGGTACAAGCAATCCGGCTACGACCATCTGGACCTGAACTTCTCCGGACCGTTTGCGGAGAAGGACGTCCGGGAGGCCTTCCTCAAAACGGTTCCGCGGCAGGCAATCGTGGATGCCGTGCTGGGTACGCAGGGACCTGACAACAAGCCGCTGGATTCCCACGTGTTCCTGCCCGGTCAGCCAAAGTACGCGGACACGGTGAAGAACAACGGATCCTCTGACTACGCGGAAGTGGACATCGATGTGGCGAAGAAGCTCCTGAAAGGTGCCACTCCCACTGTCCGGATCCTCTACAACCGGGACAACCCCAACCGGGCCAAGGCATTTGCGCTCATTCGGGATTCCGCCGGCCTGGCCGGCTTCAAAGTGGTCGACGGCGGGCAGGCAAGCGGGGACTGGGCAGCAACGCTGAGCCGGGGCGGTTATGACGCATCCCTGTCCGGATGGATCGGCACAGAGGAAGGCGTCAGCCGGGTGCCCCAGATTTTCCGCACCGGCGCAGGCAGCAACTTCACCGGATATTCCGACGGCGACGCGGACAAGGTCATGGAGCAACTGGTTGTCACCACGGACCTGGGCAAACAGGACGAACTCCTGGCCGAAATCGACAAACATGTCTGGGAGGACGCATACGGCCTCCCGCTCTACCAAACACTGGGGACAACAGCCTTCAACTCCCGGGTGGCCGGCGTGAAAACCAGTCCCGGTCCGCTCGGCGTGTGGTGGAACGTCTGGGAGTGGCGGCTGTCCTAGCGCACCGGGATCTTTTGAGGGTCCTTTGGCCCTTGCGGAGGCTTTCCTCCGCCGATTCGCCGTCGGGCTTACTGGCGAGTAGCATGTGACGTGCGTAACTGCCCACCGCAGTCCGGGGTATTTGACTGCGCCGGTCACGGTTTGGCAACGGAGTACCAGTATTTGGACTTCGTGCGGTTAGGCTAACCCGTATATGTAGGTTTCGTCACAGCTGTGAGCTGCGTCCGGCCTGCGGGGAAGCACAAGAATCCCCTATATATCTCTCCCACAACTCATAGGAGGCGGAATGCGTTTTACGCGCACTTCCAAAGCACTGGGCATCGTGGCAATCGCCGCGCTCGCCCTAACCGGATGCGGCAGCGGCGGCGGCAGCACCAACGGGTCCAGCAACGCGGCCGGCGACCCGAATAAGGTCATCACGGCGTACAACAATGAACCGCAGCACCCGCTGCTCCCGGCCAACACCAACGAGGCATACGGCAGCCACGTTGTCGAACTGCTCTTCGAGGGCCTTCGTACTTACGATCCCAGCGGCAAGCCGGTTAACGCCCTTGCTGATTCCATTGACTCGACTGATGGCCAGAACTGGACCATCAAGGTCAAGCAGGGTTCAAAGTTCACCAACGGCGAAGCAGTAACCGCAAAAACCTTCGTGGACTCCTGGAACTTCGCGGCGAATTCCAAAAACCTCCAGGCTAATGGCTTCTTCTTCGAGTCCATTGCGGGCTATGACGATGTCTCCGCCGTTACATCGACTACGGGTGCTGACGGCAAGACAACCACCACACCCGCTCCCAAAGCCGACACCATGTCGGGCCTAGCGGCTACGGACGACTCGACCATCACCGTCAAGCTGGCCCAGCCGGAGGCTGACTGGTCCCTGCGCCTGGGCTACTCGGCCTACTTCCCGCTTCCCTCCGCCGCGCTTGCTGATCCCAAGACGTACGGCGAGAACCCGGTGGGCAACGGTCCCTACAAGTTCGCCAAGACCGGTGCCTGGGTTCACGACCAGTCCATCTCGCTCGTGAAGAACCCGGACTACAGCGGACCCCGCGAGGCAAAGAACGGCGGCGTGACCTTCAAGTTCTACACTGATCCGGGTCCCGCCTACACCGACCTGCAGTCCGACAACCTGGACGTCACGGATGTCCTGCCGTCCAACGCCTTGAAGACTTACACCACAGATTTCCAGGACCGGAATGCTGCCAAGCCTGTTGCGACGGACGCCACTCTTAACATTCCTTCCTACAACCCGAACTTCCAGGGTGAGGCCGGCAAGCTTAGGCGCCAGGCCCTTTCCTACGCCATCAACCGCGAGGAAATCACCAAGGTTGTTTTCAACGGCACGCGCAAGCCTGCGAAGGCATTCGCCCCGCCCGTCATCGAAGGCTTCAAGGACAACATTCCGGGCAGCGAGGTCCTGAACTTTGATCCCGCCAAGGCCAAGGACCTCTGGGCGCAAGCGGAGAAGATCAAGCCATACGACGGTTCCAAGCCGCTTCAGATTGCCTCCAACACCGACGGCGGCCACAAGGAGTGGATCGATGCCGTCGCCAACGGCTTCAAGAACAACCTGGGGATCCAGGCTGAAATCCAGCCCTTCGCCAAGTTCGCTGAAGTCCTGAACCTGCGCAAGTCGCAGCAGCTGCCCGGGCTGACTCGGGCCGGCTGGCAGGCAGACTACCCGTCGCTCTACAACTTCCTCGGACCGGTCTGGGCGACCGGCGCATCCTCGAACTATGAGAAGTACTCGAACCCTGAGTTCGACAAACTCCTCAAGGAAGGGCTGGCCGCCAAGTCCACAGCTGATGCGAACGACAAGTTCAACAAGGCGCAGGAGATCCTCTTCCAGGATCTTCCAGGCCTGCCTCTCTGGGACTACACAGTGCCGATCGTGTGGAGCAACAACGTTGTCAAGGCCGAAACCGGCTGGAATGGCGCCATTCTCTACTACAACATCACGGCTAAGTAATCCCAGGATCTAACTTACCGTCAGGATGGGGGTCCGGTTTTTGGCCGGGCCCCCATTCGCTTGCACGGTAGGAAGGCACATATGAAACCCCTCTCTTCTTGCCCCGAAGGCCGGTGATCTCGTGGTCCGCTATATCCTGCGTCGACTTCTCCAGGTGATCCCCGTCTTCCTCGGCACCACGCTTTTGGTCTACTACATGGTGTTCGCCCTCCCAGGTGACCCCATTGCGGCTCTCTTCGGAGACCGCCAGCCGCCGCAGTCGGTGATTGACACACTGCGAAGCCAGTACCATCTGGATCAGCCCTTCTGGGTCCAGTATGGGATTTTCCTGCAGAACCTTTTCACTTTCAATCTGGGGAACGACTTTACCGGCCAGCCGATTGCGGCGACGTTGGCCCGTGTCTTCCCCGTAACGGCGATGCTCGCCGTGGAAGCTCTCATTATCCAGGCGGTCTTCGGGGTTGCCTTCGGCGTCTTTGCCGGCCTCCGCCGCGGCAGCTGGTTTGACTCGACGGTCCTTGTCGCGTCCCTGGTGGTTATCGCGGTGCCGACTTTTGTTCTCGGCTTCGTCTTCCAACTTGTCTTCGGTGTGCAGCTTGGCTGGGCAAAACCGACTGTGGGCGCGAACGCAGACTGGGTCAACCTGCTGCTGCCGGCGGTCGTCCTTGGTCTGGTGTCGTTTGCCTACGTGCTCCGCCTGACGCGTGCATCAGTGAGCGAGAGTATGAATGCCGACTTTGTGCGGACGGCAACCGCCAAGGGCCTTTCCCGGCCGCGGGTGGTCCTGGCGCACATCCTGCGCAACTCGCTGATCCCGGTGGTGACTTACCTGGGCGCCAACCTTGGCGGCCTCATGGGCGGTGCCATTGTTACAGAGGGCATCTTCAACGTTCCCGGCGTAGGCAACAAGCTCTACCAGGCTGTCCTCCGCAGTGAAGGCCCCACCATCGTTTCCATCGTCAGCGTGCTGGTGCTGGTGTTCGTGGTGGCCAACCTGCTTGTCGATCTCCTGTACGCCTGGCTTGACCCGAGGATCCGCTATGACCAGTAATAACAGCCACTTCGTGGCCCCCATCGACGAGACACCCCTGCAGGCAACCGACGCCGTCAAGACTGACCAGGCGCCGCTCAGCCTCTGGGCAGACGCCTGGCGCAAGCTCCGCCGTCGTCCGCTGTTCATCATCTCGGCCCTGCTGATCCTTGCCCTGATCGTGATTGCGCTGTTCCCGGGCCTCTTCACCTCAACCCCGCCCAACGCCGGCTGTGAACTTGCCAACTCGGAGGGCGGCCCCACCGCGGGACACCCGTTCGGTTTCACCTTCCAGGGCTGCGACGTCTACTCCAGGGTCATCCACGGCACACAGGCCTCACTCTCCGTCGGCCTGCTCTCCGTGCTTTGCGTCCTGATCGTGGGCGTGACGTTCGGCGCACTCGCAGGCTTCTACGGTGGCTGGCTCGACATTGTCCTTGCCCGACTCGGTGACATCTTCTTCGCCCTGCCCCTGATTCTGGGCGCCTTGGTCATCACGCAGCTACCGGTATTCCGCCAGAACAAAAGCGTGTGGACAGTTGTGTTCGTCATCGCTGTGTTGGCCTGGCCACAAATGGCGCGCATTACCAGGGGTGCAGTGATAGAGGTACGCAACGCGGACTTCGTCACCGCTGCGCGTGCTCTGGGCGTTTCGAAGTTCGGTGCCCTGGTGCGGCATGTCCTGCCCAACGCCCTGGCGCCTGTGATCGTGCTCGCAACGCTGGAGCTGGGCGTCTTTATCGTGGCCGAAGCGACGCTGTCCTTCCTCGGAATTGGTTTACCGGAGGGCATCATGTCCTGGGGCCACGACATTGCCGCGGCTCAGTCGTCAATCCGCACCAAGCCGGAGATTTTGCTCTACCCGGCCGCCGCGCTTTCCATCACGGTGTTGAGCTTCATCATGCTGGGCGACGCCGTGCGCGACGCCCTCGACCCGAAGAGCCGTCAGCGATGAGAGATAAAGAGATGACAACTCCAGACGTCCGCATTGATGAACTCGGCACCACCGGCGTCAGGCCGCTGCTCGAAATCCGCGACCTCGCCATCACCTTCAAGACCGGCGGCGGTGATGTCCAGGCGGTGCGAAACGCACACCTGACCATCATGCCTGGTGAAACGGTGGCGATTGTGGGGGAGTCGGGTTCGGGCAAGTCCACCACCGCGCTGGCCGCCATCGGCCTCCTGCCCAACAACGGCAGGGTGTCCGGCGGACAGATCCTGCTCGATGGCGAGGACATCGCCCACGCGAGCGAGCATCGGATGATTGAACTGCGCGGCAACACTATCGGCATGGTGCCGCAGGACCCGATGTCCAACCTGAATCCCGTGTGGAAGATCGGTTACCAGGTCAAGGAGACGCTGCGCGCCAACGGGCGGCCCAGCGGACCGGATGACATCGCCAAGGTGCTGTCCGAAGCTGGACTGCCGGACGCCAAGCGCCGGGCGAACCAGTACCCGCACGAGTTCTCTGGGGGCATGCGCCAGCGCGCGCTGATCGCCATTGGCCTGTCCTGCCAGCCGCGCCTGCTGATCGCGGACGAGCCGACGTCGGCCCTTGACGTCACCGTGCAGCGGCAGATCCTGGACCACCTGGAAAAGATGACGGACGAACTGGGCACCTCGGTCCTGCTGATCACCCACGACCTGGGCCTCGCTGCGGAGCGGGCGGACAAGGTCGTGGTGATGTACCAGGGCCGGGTTGTCGAAGCGGGACCGTCACTGGAACTGCTCCGCAATCCCCAGCACCCGTACACCAAGCGGCTCGTCGAGTCTGCCCCGTCCCTGGCCAGCCGCCGCATCCAGGTCGCCAAGGAGCAGGGCGTGGAGACGGCGGACCTGCTCGCGCCTGCCGCCGAGGCAGTGAAGTCCGAAACCTTCCTGCAGATCCAGGACCTGCGGAAGGTGTACAAGCTCCGCCAGGGGCTGGGCAAAGCCACGGATTTCGCGGCCGTCGACGGCGTGAGCTTCGATGTCCGGCGGGGAACCACGACGGCGATCGTGGGGGAGTCCGGGTCCGGCAAGTCCACAGTGGCCAAGATGGTGCTGCAGCTGGAAAAGCCGACGGAGGGCAGGATCCTGTTCGACGGCGTCGACACCTCTGCGCTCAAGCCTGCCGAACTGTTCAAGTTCCGCCGGCGCGTCCAGCCGATCTTCCAGGACCCGTACGGTTCCCTCGATCCGATGTACAACATCTACCGGACCATCGAGGAGCCGCTCCGGGTCCACAAGATCGGAGACCAGGCCAGCCGGGAGAAGAAGGTCAGGACCCTGCTGGACCAGGTGGCGTTGCCCCAGTCCGCCATGCAGCGGTACCCGAATGAATTGTCGGGCGGTCAGCGGCAGCGTGTTGCCATTGCGCGTGCGCTGGCACTGGACCCCGAGGTCATCATCTGTGACGAGGCTGTGTCAGCCCTGGATGTGCTTGTGCAGGCCCAGGTGCTGAACCTGCTCGCCGACCTGCAGGCCAACCTTGGACTGACCTACCTCTTCATCACCCACGACCTTGCCGTGGTGCGGCAGATCGCCGACCACGTGTGCGTGATGGAGAAGGGCCGTCTGGTGGAGACCGGGTCCACGGACAAGGTCTTCGAATCGCCCCGGCAGGATTACACGAAGGCGCTGCTCAACGCCATCCCCGGCGCCAAGCTGATGCTTCCGCCCGAAGTGGCGTAGCGGTAATCGCATGACAAACGGCTGGAGCCGGGACCGCGGGTCCCGGCTCCAGCCGTTTAAGTGCTGCCTGTACTGCGGTGCACCAGGGGTTGGATCAGTCCTGGAGGGCGCTGCTGCTTCCGGCCACCGCGGCAAGGGGACCCTGCTCAACCGAAGGCTTCCGGTCCAGTCCGAGTTCACGCAGCCTTCCGGCGAGTATCCCGCCGAGGGCTGCCCGCCCGGCCGTGTTCATATGCACCGAATCGGCAAGGTCTTTCGCCAATCCGTATCTGGTGAGCCAGTCGCCCACCGAAATAAAGGGCAGTCCGTGAACGCCGGCCACCGACCCCAGCAAGGTGTCCACCTCGCTCCGGCGGCCGCCGCCGTTGTCTGCTCCGCGAGCTAGAGTGCCGATCATTGCCATCCGCGTTCCGGGATAGCGGGCCTTCAGTTCGGCGAAGAGCCGTGCCGCGTTTTCTGCGATGCTGGCGTTGCTTGCGCCGCTGGCGGCATCGTTGCCGCCGCCCTCGATGACGATCAGTGCCGGCGCACCGGAGGGAAGCAGCCAGTCGCCGCGCTGCAGGGCATCGATGTAGTTGCCCGTGGCACCGTTCGCTGCGACGTAGCCCGTCCCGCCGCGGCCGCAGAAGTACACGTTGTAGCCCGCTGAAGCCAGGCCCAGGCGAGGCCAGCCGTCCGTGGGTTCCGACTGTGAATCACCAATCAGCAGCACGGTACGGCTGATGTCCGGAACCACTGCTTCCATCCTGCCGTTGCCGGGGTTCCGGACGCGGGACGTGGCCGCTGCGGCAGTCACCGCCCCCGCGCCGCCCGGTTGCCCGGCTGCCGCCTGCGCATTGCCGGCCGGTCCGCCGGTCCACGGGTTTCCGTTCGTGGAAGTCCCGCCGCCAACCGCGCACCCTGATACTCCCAGCACTGCCGATGCTCCAAGGAGACCCGTCAGTGCTGCGGCGGCAATCCGGGCGGAGGCCCGGGGACTCGCCTTGGCTGGGGGCATTGTTGGCTCCGGCTTGCTCAGGGGTGGACGCTGTG
The DNA here is from genome assembly GCF_052046035.1 of Paenarthrobacter sp. 22069. Lineage (NCBI taxonomy): Bacteria > Bacillati > Actinomycetota > Actinomycetes > Micrococcales > Micrococcaceae > Paenarthrobacter > Paenarthrobacter sp. 22069. Next base: position 41,123 of record NZ_JBQEQF010000008.1, read on the forward strand.
TCCCGCAATCATGCCACGCACGCAGGGCAAAGAGTGAAATTCGTCACATGGCAGACCACCCGCCCCTGATCGCCGGGCCTGGCCTGCCGCCCATGCCGCCGGATTTTAGGCCTATAAATGGCACAGCGGCTAGAATGATGGAAGGCGCCCTGTGCAAAGGGCCGGATCCGTCGTGCGTTCCAGTTGGAAATGTCGCGATACAACAGCTGACTCCACTGAATCGAGCCTTTACGCATGTCTGAAACCACCACCAACACCGCGGTAGCCACTGCATCGCGCAGTGACCTGCGCAACGTCGCGATTGTGGCCCACGTTGACCACGGCAAGACCACCCTGGTCGACGCCATGCTCAAGCAGACCAACTCTTTTGCCGAGCACAACCACCTCGAAGACCGCGTGATGGACTCCGGTGACCTGGAGCGCGAAAAGGGCATCACCATCCTGGCCAAGAACACCACGGTGGCCTACAACGGTCCGTCCTCCAATGGTGAGACCATCACCATCAACGTGATCGACACCCCCGGCCACGCCGATTTCGGCGGCGAGGTGGAGCGCGGCCTGTCCATGGTGGACGGCGTCGTGCTGCTCGTGGACGCTTCCGAAGGTCCGCTGCCGCAAACCCGCTTCGTGCTCCGCAAGGCCCTCGCCGCGCACCTGCCCGTGATCCTGCTGGTCAACAAGACCGACCGCCCCGATGCCCGCATCGAAGAGGTTGTCCACGAGTCCATGGACCTGCTCCTGGGCCTGGCCTCCGACCTCGCCGACGAAGTTCCGGACCTGGACCTGGACAAGATCCTCGAAGTCCCCGTTGTCTACGCCGCCGCCAAGGTTGGCCGCGCGTCCCTCGAGCAGCCCGCCGACGGCACTGCTCCGGAGAACGAGGACCTGGAGCCGCTCTTCCAGACCATCATTGAGCACATCCCGGCTCCGACCTACAACCCGGAGGGTGTGCTGCAGGCACACGTCACCAACCTGGATGCCTCCCCGTTCCTCGGCCGACTGGCACTGCTGCGCATCTACAACGGCACCCTCCGCAAGGGCCAGACCGTTGCCTGGGCGCGCGCCAACGGTGAGCTCAAGAACGTCAAGATCACTGAACTGCTGGCCACCAAGGCCCTGGACCGTGTTCCGGCCGAGTCCGCCGGCCCCGGTGAGATCGTCGCCGTCGCCGGTATCGAGGACATCACCATCGGTGAGACCCTGACCGACGCCGAGAACCCGCAGCCCCTGCCGCTGATCACCGTGGACGACCCCGCGATCTCCATGACGATCGGTATCAACACCTCGCCGCTGGCCGGCAAGGTCAAGGGCGCCAAGGTCACCGCGCGCCAGGTCAAGGACCGCCTGGACAAGGAACTGATCGGTAACGTCTCCATCAGGGTGCTCCCCACCGAGCGCCCGGACGCCTGGGAAGTCCAGGGCCGTGGCGAGCTCGCGCTGGCCATCCTGGTCGAGCAGATGCGCCGCGAAGGCTTCGAACTGACCGTGGGCAAGCCTCAGGTGGTCACCCGGATCGTCGACGGCAAGGTCCACGAGCCGATGGAGCACATGACCATCGACGTGCCCGAGGAATACCTCGGCGCGGTCACCCAGCTGATGGCAGCCCGCAAGGGCCGGATGACCAACATGGCCAACCACGGCACCGGCTGGTGCCGGATGGAATTCATCGTTCCGGCCCGTGGCCTGATCGGTTTCCGCACCCGGTTCCTCACCGACACCCGCGGTGCCGGCATCGCCGCCTCCATCTCCGAAGGCTACGAGCCGTGGGCCGGTCCGATCGAATACCGCACCAACGGTTCCATGATCGCCGACCGCGCCGGTGTTGTGACGCCGTTCGCCATGATCAACCTGCAGGAACGTGGCTCCTTCTTCGTCAAGCCCACCTCCGAGGTGTACGAGGGCATGATCGTGGGCGAGAACTCCCGCGCTGACGACATGGACGTCAACATCACGAAGGAAAAGAAGCTCACCAACATGCGTGCCGCTTCCTCGGACACCTTCGAGAACCTCACCCCGCCGCGCGAGCTCACCCTCGAGGAATCGCTGGAATTCGCCCGTGAGGACGAGTGCGTCGAGGTGACCCCGGAGGCCATCCGCATCCGCAAGGTCATCCTGGACACCAATGAGCGCTCCAAGGCCAACCGCGCCCGCGCGAAGGTCTAAATACACCGAATAACGCAGAATGCCACCGGCCCATGCCGGTGGCATTCTGCGTTTAAATTCCAGGTTCCGCAATGAATCGGAGACTCCAGGTGCCGGGACAGCCCCTGCACGCTGGAACCGCCGTCAGCGCACCGCCCCGCGGCGCGGGGGAGCGGGCGGGACTTCCTTGGCGGCCACAACACGCCCGAGCGGAATTACGACGTCGGCCTGCCGGGTCCGGACGGTGCAGGAGCCGGCGTCGCACGCCAGGAGGTGGCCCAGGGCGTCCGTGAAGCCCTCTTCAAGGCGGTAGCGCACCACTACCCGGGTTCCGGGTGCAGCCGAGGACAGGAACCGGACGGGCGCGGGGACGGGCTGACTCACCAGTTCATACTAGGGTCCCGGCTAGGTTCGCGGTAACGGGCTGGGAGATAATAGGCTCAGATGTCAACAGTCCGGCCGTGCCGCCGGATGCAAGAGCCGGCGGGACGCCGGAACCCAACGTGGAGAGGCCAGGGACGTGACGTACGTAATCGCGCAGCCGTGTGTGGATGTTAAGGACAAGGCATGTATTGAGGAATGCCCCGTCGACTGCATCTATGAAGGCGAGCGTTCGCTGTACATCCATCCGGACGAATGCGTCGACTGCGGCGCGTGCGAACCGGTCTGCCCCGTGGAGGCCATCTACTACGAGGATGACACCCCGGAGGAATGGGCCGACTACTACAAGGCAAACGTCGAATTCTTCGACGACCTCGGTTCCCCGGGCGGTGCGGCCAAGATCGGCAACACGGGCAAGGACCACCCCATGATCGCCGCCCTGCCGCCGCAGAACCAAGACCACTGACCGGACGGAAAGTGACCGCAGCAGTGAATTCCTTTGGCCTGGACCTGCCCGACTACCCGTGGGAGGCCATGGCGCCCTACCTGGCCAAAGCCTCGGAGCATGCCGGGGGAGCCGTAAACCTCTCCATCGGGACGCCCGTTGATCCCACGCCGCAACTGGTGCAGGACGCGCTGAAAGCCGCTGCGGATGCTCCCGGTTATCCCACCGTTCACGGCACTCCGGCGCTCCGTAAGGCGATCGCAGGCTGGTTCGAGCGCCGGCGCGGCGTGTCCGGCCTGGATCCCCGGAACATCATGCCCACAGTGGGGTCCAAGGAACTCGTTGCGTGGCTGCCGCTGCTGCTGGGCCTCAAGCCCGGAGACGTCGTCGTCCGCCCCAAGGTGGCCTACCCGACGTACGACATCGGTGCCACCCTTGCCGGCGTCACGTCCGTTGCCACCGACAACCTGGACGAGCTCGATGATGCCACGCGTTCACGCGTGCGCCTTATCTGGGTCAATTCGCCCGGCAACCCCACCGGCAGCGTCCGCGATGCAGCATCGCTCAAGGCCCTGGTTGACCAGGCGCGTGACCTGGGCGCTGTGGTGGCCTCGGACGAATGCTACGCAGAGCTTGGCTGGGGCAGCTGGGACATCCAGCGCGGCGGCCAGCGGGTCCCCAGCATCCTTGATCCCCGTGTGGCCGGCGGCTCGCACCAGGGCCTGCTTGCCGTGTACTCCCTGAGCAAGCAGTCGAACCTTGCCGGCTACCGGGCCGCCTTCGTCGCCGGCGACCCTGACCTGATGCCAAACCTGGTCAACAGCCGCAAGCACGCCGGCATGATCGTCCCCTACCCGGTCCAGGAGGCCATGCGGGTTGCCCTGGGTGACGACGCCCACGTGGAAGCCCAGAAGGACCTCTACCGGGGCCGGCGGGAACGGCTGGTCCCCGCGCTGCTGGACTTCGGCCTGCAGATCAAGGATTCAGACGCCGGCCTCTACCTGTGGTCGACGGCGGGTGAGGATACCTGGGACACGGTGTCGCGGCTGGCCGGCCTTGGCATCGTCGTGGGCCCCGGTGTCTTCTACGGTGACGCCGGCAACGGCTATGTCCGGGTGGCGCTGACCGGATCCGACGAGCGCATCGACGCTGCGGTTGAACGGCTTGCCGGATCCTCTTCCTGAGGACACGTAATAATAGTGTGACTCGCCCCACATCCGGCGTGTTTTGGGCCGGATTGGAAGCCTTCGGATTAGTGACACCCGCCAAGGAGCGGTACTTTTTAAGTGACGATCAATGGTGGCTTTCTACAAGAAGGCAGCCCGGGTGTTGGAACCTGTCTCCTCAGGCTTCGTGCGCGGCTCACCTGATATTGGATCAAGCTTTCGACAGAGGCCGAAGACGCCTCATGAAGGGGACTCCATGACTGAGACCAACAATGCTGCGACCCTGCTCCATGCAGGTGGCGAGCTGAAGCTCCCGCGCATCCAGGTTGTTGAAGGGAACGAAGGTTACGACGTCTCCAAGCTGCTGAAGCAGACTGGCGCTGTCACGTTCGACCCCGGCTTCATGAACACCGCAGCAACCACCTCGGCGATCACCTACATCGACGGCGATGCCGGCATCCTGCGCTACCGCGGATATCCCATCGAGCAGCTGGCGCAGCACTCCAGCTTCCTCGAGGTGTCCTACCTGCTGATCTACGGCAACCTGCCCACGCCCACCGAGCTGGACGAGTTCGACCAGAAGATCCGGCGCCACACCCTGCTGCACGAGGAGCTCAAGGGCTTCTTCGGCGGCTTCCCGCGCGACGCGCACCCCATGCCGGTGCTGTCCTCGGCCGTGTCCGCGCTGTCCACCTTCTACCAGGACTCGCTGGACCCGTTCAACGCCGAGCAGGTGGAGGTTTCCACCATCCGCCTGATGGCCAAGCTGCCGGTTATTGCCGCCTACGCGCACAAGAAGTCCATCGGCCAGCCCATGCTGTACCCGGACAACTCCATGAACCTGGTGGAGAACTTCCTGCGCCTGAGCTTCGGCCTGCCCGCCGAGCAGTACGAGCTGGACCCGGTCATCGTCAAGGCCCTGGACCTGCTGCTCATCCTGCACGCAGACCACGAGCAGAACTGCTCGACCTCCACCGTCCGCCTGGTGGGCTCCTCCAACGCCAACCTCTTCGCCTCCGTCTCGGCCGGCATCAACGCCCTCTTTGGCCCCGCGCACGGTGGCGCCAACGAGGCCGTGCTGAAGATGCTCCGCCAGATCCAGGCCGAGGGCCTCAAGCCCGAGGACTACATGGAGAAGGTCAAGAACAAGGAAGACGGCGTCCGCCTCATGGGCTTCGGACACCGGGTCTACAAGAACTACGACCCGCGCGCCAAGATCGTTAAGGCCACGGCCCACGAGATCCTCAGCAAGCTCGGCGGCAACGACGAACTGCTGGATATCGCCATGCGCCTGGAAGAGAAGGCGCTCAGCGATGACTACTTCATCCAGCGCAAGCTCTACCCGAACGTGGACTTCTACACCGGCCTGATCTACAAGGCCATGGGCTTCCCGGAGAAGATGTTCACCGTGCTGTTCGCCATCGGCCGCCTGCCGGGTTGGATTGCCCAGTGGCGCGAAATGATCAGCGACCCGAACACCAAGATCGGCCGCCCGCGCCAGCTGTACATCGGTGAACCGGAGCGCGACTACCCCGTCCGCTGATCCCCACCGGCTCCCGGACCTCGCAAGCTCGGTCCGGGTCCCTCGCCGATGCGGGCCCACCCGCCGACAGGCATTACGACGACGGCCGCCCACCTTCCACAGGTGGGCGGCCGTTTCGTTTTATTCACCATCCACTGCTGAATAACGGCCCTTTTGGGGCTCAATAGGGCCGTTACGGAGCAATCGATGGGGAGGGCAGGGTCAGGAGGCGTAGCCCTGGGGGTTGTTCTTCTGCCAGCGCCAGTGGTCCTCGCACATCTGGTCGACGGTCTTGGTGGTGGACCAGCTCAGGTCCGCCAGGGCCGAGGTGGCGTCCGCCCAGAACGCGGGGAGGTCTCCGGCGCGCCGGCCGGTGATCTCATAGGGGATGGGCTTGCCCACGGCCTTCTCGAAGGAACGCAGGACCTCAAGGACGGAGGAGCCCTTCCCCGAGCCAAGGTTCCACCGGAACACGCCGGTCCGGTCCGCGATGTGGTTCAGCGCCGCGACATGCCCTTCGGCCAGATCCACCACGTGGATGTAGTCGCGCAGGCAGGTTCCGTCCGGGGTGTCGTAGTCGCCGCCGAACACCATGAGCTTCTCGCGGCGGCCCACGGCAACCTGGGCGATGAACGGCACCAGGTTGTTGGGGATGCCCTGCGGGTCTTCGCCGATCCGTCCTGAGGGGTGGGCGCCCACCGGGTTGAAGTAGCGCAGCAGTGCTATGTGCCAGCGGGGATCGGCTGCGCCCAGGTCTGCAAGGATGTCTTCGATCTGTTCCTTGGTGCGGCCGTAGGGGTTGTTGGCCCCGATCTCCATCTTTTCCACATAAGGGATGGGGTTGTGCTCGCCATAGACCGTGGCGGAAGAGCTGAAGACGATGGACCGGACGTCGTGCCGGTCCATGACGCGGATCAGGTTCAGGGTGCCTACAAGGTTGTTGTAGTAGTACTTCAGCGGTTCCTGCACGGATTCGCCCACGGCCTTGAGGCCGGCGAAGTGGATGACGGCGTCGATGCCCGCGCCGGCAAAGACCTTTTCGACGGCGGCCTCGTCCACCAGGTCCACGTGATGGAAGTCCGCGGTCTTGCCGCTGAGTTCCGCCACGCGGCGCAGTGATTCCTCGCTGGAGTTGACCAGGTTGTCGATGACGACCACGTCGTGGCCGGCTTCCTGCAGGGAAAGAACAGTGTGGGAACCGATATACCCGGTGCCCCCCGTAACCAAGATTTTCATGCCTCAACGCTATCCCACGGCAGGCGGTCCCCGCCCCTGCGTCCCGGATGGCGGGCGACCGCGCGCGGCAGTGGAAGCACAAGTGTGCTAATAAGGATGGTGCCCAAAATAGTAGACGCCGGTGCCAGGCGGCAGGATGTAGTCCAGGCGGTCCTCCGCATTATCGCCGTCGATGGGCTGGAGCGGGCCTCCCTGCGGGAAGTGGCGGATGAGGCCGGGCTGGCCGTGGGTTCGGTGCGGCATTACTTTGCGGGCAGCGAGGAACTCCTGGCGTTTACGTTCGGCATGGTGGTGGACCGGGTGGTGGGCCGGCTGGAGGCTTTGCTGCCGCCTGTCCGGGAGGCTGTCCGCGACAGCCACGCGCAGCGGGAGGCGGTATTAACCCTCCTGGGCGGCATGCTGCCCCTCGACGAGCAATCAGCCGTGGAAGCCTGCGCCTGGCTGGCCTTCAAGAACGCGGCACGCATCAGGCCGTTCCTTGCCGCGGAAGCAGACCGCAGCCACCGGGAAGTCGCCGCCATCGTGGGTGCAGTGGTTGCCGCTGTGCTGCCCGGTGATGAACCGCAGGAGAACCTGGTGCTGGAAGCCGAGCGGCTCCTGGCCATGCTGGACGGCCTGTGCATGCATGCCCTGCTGCAACCGGGCTGGATGACGGCCAGGATGTGCCGGGACGTCCTGGAACGGCACCTGGACGGCCTGGTGCGGTAAACACCTGCTGCATCCTCGCACCGTCCCGGCATTACCGCGGATAGGCTGCGGGAATAGACTGATAGCCGGTAAGCCGGACGGGCGCGTGGCGCCCGGAAGAAGTGGGCCAGGGGAAGGACTTTGGATGCAGCACGCAAGCGGTTCAGGATGGCAGATCACCACCGATACGTCCGGACCGATGATGATTGCGCTCTACGTCCGGGACGCCGCCGGCCTCAATGGTGTTGGCCGCCCCGTACTTTCGCATGCGGCGCCCAAGATCAGGCCGGCCGACCACACCCACCTGACCTCCGACGTCGGCGGCCTCAGCGCACTGAAGACTGAATGGGAGGCGTGGTGGGAGCAGCTGGTCAAGGCCCACCCGCACATGGCGCCGGAACTTTCGCCGCCCGGCTTTGAAGCCTTCGGCAACTCGCCAGCCCTCCAGCGGCTGCTGCACGCCCACTTCGGCGCTGCCCTCACCTGGGCCAGGGAACGGCGGAGCGAGTACGCCGAACTTGAAGCCGAACGCGTGGCAACCGGAACTGACCAGCTGCTCGGCGAGATGGTGGACGACAGGTTGATGGAAGTGGGCAGGAACTCACGCGACTTCACCCTGACAATTATCGAGCTGCCGCTGGATGAACAGCGCGCCTGGTACCTGGAGCCGGACAAGATCATCATGAGCCAGGAGCTCATGGGGCAGCCGGAACTGTTCCGCAGCTACGTCCAGCCGGTGCTCGAGATCCTGGTCTAGCGCGTCATCCCTCAGGACGACGGCGGCACTCAGCTCCCGCCGTCGTCCTTGCGCAAGGTGATGCGCACCTGGCCTTCGGCGGCGCCCGACTCCTTCCAGCCGTCCGCGCCGTTCCGCTGCCAGGTATGGCCGGCAACCTCCACTTGGGTCACTGAGAGGTCCTTGGCGTTGGCCACCGCCCACTGGGCAACCGACCATGCAAACGCTCCGTCGGCATCCACTACCAGGGACGCGCCGTCCACCTGCGCGTCCACGCCGCCGTACGCCTGCTCCAGCTCAGTGGCAACGGTGGCGGAGTTCCCGCCGGCCGTGGCGGAGCGAAGGGTGCACTGGACCCCGGCCGGGGTCTGCCCGGTAAGCCCGGACGCGAACGCGCGGCCCATGTCCTCGTGCTGGGCATACGCCTTGGGGTAGGCGGACCGCTGGACCCGCTGGGCGGCCTCGGTAATGTCCAGCGTCTCATAGTCCGGGATCTTCACCAGCGCGTCATAGAAGGCGTTAACGGCATAGTACGGATCCATGATCTGCGCCTCGGTGCCCCACCCCTGGGACGGCCGCTGCTGGAAGAGGCCCCGCGAGTCCGGGCCCGCCTGGTCTCCGTGCTCGATGTTGCGCAGCTTGGATTCCTGCATCGCCGTAGCCAGGGCGATGGTGGCAGCCCGCGGAGGGAGTCCACGCCGGACGGCTGCGGCGGTGATCAGCGCCGCGTTGGCTGCCTGATCCGGTGCCAGTTCCCCGCTCCGGCCTGCTGCTGCCGCCGTGCAGCGTTCCGAAACGAGTGTCTCGGAACGCTGCACGAAGTACACGGCCGTGTAGATCCCGCCTGCCAGCAGGGCAAGGGTGAGCAGCAGCACCGCCAGGCGGCGCAGGCCGCGTCTGCGCGCCACAGACAGAGGTGCCACGAAGGAATCAGTTGGCGTGCAGGGCGTCGTTCAGTTCCACGGTCTGCCCCTTGCGGGGGAGGGCCTCCACGGCGCCCGTGGTGGAGTTGCGGCGGAACAGCAGGTTGGGCACGCCGGAAAGCTCGGCAGCCTTGACGATCCTGGTGGTGTCCTCGCCCACCTCGTCCTTCGGGCCCGGAACGCGGACGCGGGTGCCGGCCGTGACGTAGAGGCCGGCTTCCACCACCGAATCGTCACCGATGCTGATGCCCACACCTGAGTTTGCGCCAAGCAGGACACGCTCGCCGATGGTGATCTTTTCCTTGCCGCCGCCGGAGAGGGTGCCCATGATGGAGGCGCCGCCGCCAACGTCGCTGCCGTCGCCGGTCACGACGCCTGCGGAAATGCGGCCTTCCACCATGGAGGTGCCCAGGGTTCCGGCGTTGAAGTTGACGAAGCCCTCATGCATGACGGTGGTCCCGGCCGCGAGGTGCGCGCCGAGGCGGACCCGGTCGGCGTCGGCGATGCGGACACCGCTGGGGACCACGTAGTCCACCATGCGCGGGAACTTGTCGATGCCGTAGACCGTTACCGCCCCGCGGCGGCGCAGTTTGGCGCGCGTCAGTTCAAAGCCTTCGACGGCGGCCGGCCCGAAGTTGGTCCACACGACGTTGGGAAGCTTGCCGAAGATGCCGTCCAGGTTGATGGTGTTGGGCCGGACCAGGCGGTGCGAGAGCAGGTGCAGCCGGAGGTAGGCGTCGGCCGTGTCCGCGGGGGCTTCATCCAGGTTGATCTGGACAAAGACCACCTTCTGCTCGGTGCCGCGGTCTTCGTCCCGGCCGTTTTCGGCGATACTGGTCAGGGCTTCGTCGGCGTTCTCCACGGAGCGGAGGTTCTCGGCCGCCACGCCGAGTGCCGGTGCGGGGAACCAGGCGTCCAGGACGGTGGCCTCGCCGCCGGAGGTGGCGATGGTGGCCACGCCAAAGCCGTAGGCGGAACGGTCGTCAGCGGAGGAAGTCAGGGTTTCGGGCACAGCGGAAGAAGCGGTCTCAGTCATGTCCCCCAGTCTATCGAGGGCGGGGCAGCCGGTTCGAACTAGACTGGCTTCGTGACTGCCGAAACCGCGCCCCAACCCGCCGTGACCACCCTCGACCTCCGCCAGGACGTGGCGTTGTTGACCGCAGCATTGATGGATATCAACAGCGTGTCGGGCAATGAGCAACAGCTTGCCGACGCCGTCGAAGCCGCCCTCCTGAAGGTTCCCCAGCTCACGGTGGTGCGGGACGGGGATGCCATCATTGCCCGTACAGAGCTTGGCCTGGATGAGCGCGTCATCCTGGCCGGACACCTGGACACCGTTCCACTGCCGACGACTGAGGGCGCCAAGGGTACCGTGCCGTCCACCTGGGAGTCCGGAGTCCCCGGGGAAGGCATCGTGTACGGGCGCGGCGCCACGGACATGAAGGGCGGCGTGGCGGTCCAGCTCGCCCTGGCGGCAGGCCTGTTCGACGGCGGCGCCCAGCCCCGGCGGGACGTCACCTTCGTGTTCTACGACCACGAGGAAGTGGAGGCGGTGAAGAGCGGCCTTGGCCGCCTGGTCCGGAACCACGGGGATCTGCTGCAGGGCAGCTTCGCCATCCTGTTGGAGCCGACGGACGGCAACGTGGAGGGCGGCTGCAACGGCACCAGCCGGTTCGAGGCCACCACGCTGGGGGAGGCCGCACACTCAGCACGTGCGTGGATGGGCAGCAACGCCATCCACGCCGCAGCGCCCATACTGGCGCGCCTGGCGGCCTACGAGCCGCGGACCATCAACGTGGACGGCCTGGACTACCGCGAGAGCCTGAACGCGGTGAAGATCAACGGCGGCACGGCCGGCAACGTCATCCCGGACCGCTGCGTGGTGGAAATCAACTACCGGTTCGCGCCCGACAAGACGCCGGACCAGGCCGAAGCCCACGTCAGGGAGCTGCTGAAGGGCTTCGACGTGGTCCGCACCGATGCCGCCGCGGGAGCCCGTCCCGGGCTGCAGCACCCGGCCGCCGCCTCCTTTGTTGCGGCAGTCGGAGCCGAGCCCAAGCCCAAATATGGCTGGACCGACGTCGCGCGTTTCAGCGAGCTGGGCATCCCGGCCGTGAACTTTGGTCCCGGCGACGCGCTGCTGGCGCACAAGGACAACGAGCACGTCCACGCCGATGCCATCCGCAAATGCCTGGACGCGCTCAAAAGCTGGCTGGTTCTGTAAGGCCGCTAAGAGGCTGGTTGACCAAGAACGGCGCTGGCCCAGCCGCGTAACAACGGGAAGTGCCCCNCACTTCCCGTTGTTGGTGCTCGCGGCTGCGGTTAGACCTCCGCGGGAACCACAGCTGCGGGAATCACGGCTGCGCCCGGCTTCCGGGAGAGCCGGCGCTCCAGCCATTTAGCGAAGGCTGCCAGGATCAGGCACATCCCCACGTAGAGCAAGGCGGCAACGATGGCTGCCGGGATAATGGGGGAACCGTACTGGATCTGGCTGCCAAAGTATTTCGCCTGGAAGAGGATCTCGTTGTACGTGACGATGAACCCGAGGGCGGTGTCCTTCAGGATGACCACCAGCTGGGAAATGATGACCGGAAGCATGGACCGGACGGCTTGGGGAAGCAGGATGCTCGTCATGACTTGGCTCTTGGGAAGGCCGATGGCATACCCGGCTTCACTCTGGCCCCGCGGCAGGGACTCGATGCCGGCCCGGAACACCTCAGCAAGGACCGACCCGTTGTACAGCACCAGGCCCGCAACCACTGCGGTGAAAGGAGTGATTCCCTGGACGCCGATAGTGGGCAGCCCGTAGTAGAAAATCATCATGAGGATCAGCAGCGGAACTGCCCGGAACAGTTCAGTGAAGCCGTAGCACGGGGCACTGATCCAGCGGCGGTCCGACAAACGGCCAAACGCCAGGAGCACGCCGAGGACCAGGCTGAGAACAGCCGCGGTCCCGAAGGCGGCCAATGTGGCACCCACGGACTGGGCAATGGTTTGTTGCACCAGCGGGAAGGTGAACAGCTGCCACTTCTTGGCCTCGAACTGACCGCTCTCCGCGAAGCGGAGCACCACGAATCCAACGATCAGCAGGATCACGAGGGCGGTGACGACGCCGAGGATCCGGTAGCGGCCACGGGCCTTTGGGCCGGGGGCGTCAAAAAGGATTGAACTCATCGTGCAACCTTCCACTTCTGTTCAAGCTTTCGCTGCAGCGCGGAAAGAATGAAGACAAGGATGATGAACACCAGCGCCACCCACAGGAGGCCGATCATCGCCGGCTCGCCGCGCTCGGAGAGGTTTGCCCGGATGGCGCCGGCTTCAAAGACCGAGAAACCGGCGGCGACCGTGGTGTTCTTGAGCAGGGCGATGAACACGCTGAACATCGGCGGGATGACGGCGCGGAAAGCCTGCGGCAGGATCACAAGGGTCAGGGTTTGGGTGAACGGCAGGCCGATGGCGCGGGCAGCCTCGGCCTGGCCTACCGGCACGGTGTTAATGCCGGAGCGGACCGCTTCCGCCACGTACGTGGCCGTGTAGAGGCTCAGGCCAATGATCGCGGCGGTGGTGAAGTCGATCGGTACCAGGCCCAGTTTCGGGTACCCGAGGGCGAAGAAGAAGAGAACCAGCGTCAGCGGGGTATTGCGTACCACGTTGACATAAAGGGTCGCCGTGGCGCGCATGGCCGGAACGGGGGAGACCCGAAGCGCGGCAACGATGGTACCGAGGACCAGGGCGAAGATCGCCGAGAAGAAGAAAAGTATGAGTGTGTTCCGGAAACCCGTAATGAAGAGATCCGAATTGTTCAGCAGCGTATTCACAGAATCGTCGCTTTCGACAGTGGAAGAGGGGGCGGCTGAATGGCCGCCCCCTCGACTTTGGTTTTAGTAGTTCTCTACCTTGGGCTGTTCAACCTTCGTGCCCGACTGGCCCAGCGTCTGGTCGTAGATCTTCTGCCACACAGAGTTACCGTCCGTGAACGTCTTGTTCATGAACTGTCGCAGCGCGGTGTCGCCCTTCTTCAGTCCGACACCGTACTTCTCAGTGGTGAACGGCTGGCCGACGACCTTCAGGCTGTCCGGTTCCTGGGCCGCGTAGCCGAGCAGGATGGCCTGGTCGGTGGTGACCGCGTCAACCTGGCCGCTCTTGAGCGCCTCAACGCACTGCGAGTAGGTATCAAACTCGGTGGTCTTGGTGTCCGGGAAGTTCGCCTTGATGTTCTGGATCGGAGTGGAACCCGTGGCCGAGCAAACGTTCTTGCCGGAGAGGTCCTTCTCGCTATTGATGCTGGAGTTGTCCTTCTTCACCAGCAGGCCCTGGCCGGTGACGAAGTAGGGTCCGGCAAAGTCGATCAGCTGCTTGCGCTTGTCCGTGATGGAGTAGGTGCCCACGTAGTAGTCGATGTCACCGTTGGTGATGGCGGACTCGCGGTTGGCGGACGGAATGGGCTTGAACTCAATCTTGTCCTTGCTCATGCCCAGCGATGCTGCCATCCACTTGGCGATCTCAATGTCGAAGCCCGTGTATTCGCCGGTGGCCGCGTCTTTGAAGCCAAGGCCCGGCTGGTCCTGCTTGACGCCGATGCGGACTTTGCCGCTGGACTTGATGGCGTCGTAGGTGGGGCTGCCGGTGAGGGTCACGTTGTCAGCCACCTTGTAGGGGGCTTCGTCCGTGCCGGAGGAAGCCGTGCCGCCACCGCCGGAACCGCCACAGGCGCTGAGGGAAAGAGCCAACGCCGCGGTTGCCGCGACAAACAGCGGCTTCTTCCGGGTAAAGAAATTCTTCATCAGATACCTTTCATTGGTTGGCCGCCCGCGGCGGCCTGATGGGGTGCGGTGTGCTTAGTGGGTGAGGAGCTTGGACAGGAAGTCCTTGGCGCGGTCGCTCTTCGGGTTGGTGAAGAACTCCTCGGGCGTCTCATCCTCGACAATCTGGCCGTCGGCCATGAAGACCACCCGGTCCGCGGCCTTGCGGGCGAAGCCCATCTCGTGGGTGACCACGATCATCGTCATACCTTCCTTCGCCAGTTGCACCATGACGTCCAGGACCTCGTTGATCATCTCGGGGTCGAGCGCGGAGGTGGGCTCGTCGAACAGCATGACCTTTGGCTTCATTGCCAGGGCACGTGCAATCGCGACGCGCTGCTGCTGGCCGCCGGAGAGCTGGGCGGGAAGCTTTGGCGCCTGCTGGCCGACGCCCACGCGCTCAAGCAGGGCCATGGCCTCCTTTTCAGCTTCCGCCTTCGACGTCCCTTTGACCTTGATGGGTCCAAGCGTGACGTTTTCAAGGATGGACTTGTGCGCGAACAGGTTGAAGGACTGGAAAACCATTCCGACGTCGGCGCGGAGCTTGGCCAGCTCCTTGCCTTCTTCCGGCAGGACCTTCCCGTCAATGGAGATGGTTCCGCCCTCGATGGTCTCAAGGCGGTTGATGGCCCGGCAGAGGGTGGACTTACCGGATCCCGAGGGCCCGATGACCACAACAACCTCACCCTTGCGGACCTGGAGGTTGATGTCCTTTAGAACGTGCAGCTGGCCGTAATGCTTATTAACGGCCTTCAGGGAGACGAGAGCATCGCCGGGCACATGAGTAGTCATAAGAAAGAATCTAGCGAACAACGCTGCGTTATGACGCCAATCACCCCAAGTTCATGCCGATCGTGATTCAAGAGATACCTGGCGCTGGAGGTTAGCCTAGGGGAATGAGTATCAACGCAGATCCGGCCAAGAATTCACAGCCGCGCCGTAAGGGGCCCCTTGAGCTGCGCCGCAAGCAGGCGGCCGTGGAAATGTCGGACCAGCATTTGCTCGATACCAAGGGGCCGGGCCAGTTCGTCCACACGGACCCCTGGCGGGTCCTGCGGATCCAGAGCGAATTCGTGGAAGGCTTTGGCGCTCTCGCGGACATCGGTAAAGCGGTCAGCGTCTTCGGGTCGGCACGCACCAAACCGGGCAGTATCTACTATGAGATGGGCGTGGAAGTAGGCCGCAAGCTCGCTGAAGCCGGCGTGGCGGTGATCACCGGCGGCGGCCCGGGCTCCATGGAGGCGGCCAACAGGGGGACGGTCGAAGGCAACGGCGTGTCGGTGGGCCTGGGCATTGAACTGCCGTTCGAGCAGGGCCTGAACCAGTGGGTGGACCTCGGGATCAACTTCCGCTACTTCTTCGCCCGGAAGACCATGTTCGTTAAGTATGCGCAGGGCTTCATCGTGCTGCCCGGCGGCCTGGGCACACTGGATGAACTGTTCGAGGCCATGGTCCTGGTGCAGACCCGGAAGGTGACCTCCTTCCCCATCGTGCTCCTCGGCATCGACTTCTGGGGGCCCATGATCGACTGGATCCGCGGCACGCTGGTGGCCGAAGGCATGGTCTCGGAGAAGGACCTCGACCTCATCCAGCTGGTGGACGACCCCGCGGAAGCAGTGGACCGGGTCCTGCACGGCGGGGTGACCCCTTCCCTGAACGGGGAACAGCGGCCCGAGTAGCCGCGCACCGGAGTTTGCGCCACAGGTCTGGCACGATGGAACAGTGAGTTTCTTTCTGGTCTTCCTCGCCGTCGTGCTGGTAGCGGCGGTCCTTTGGGCCGTCCTGGGCGGGCGTTCCCGCAAGACGGGCGGCGTTGCGCTGCCCACCCTGCTGGACGGCGGCTTCGGAGATCCGCCCGCCAACCTTCCGCCGGTACTGCTGCCGGAGCACGCAGGACCGGAGGACGTGGCCCGTCTGCGTTTCTCGCTGGGCCTTCGCGGCTACCGGATGGACCAGGTGGACCAGGTGCTGGACGAACTGGCGGACCAGCTGGCCGCCCGGGACGCGGAACTTGCGGAGCTTCGTGGCCGGCTGGCGGCAAAGGACGACCATCCCGGGCAACCGTTCGACGGCGGACCCGCGCCTGCTGCGCCCGCAGTGGAAGAGGCGGAAACAGAAGGCGCGGACGGGGATACCGACAGCGTGCGCCATGAGGGTGCCGTGCAGGGGAAGGGCGGCCTGTGAGCACAGTGGCCCGCCGCAGCCCGCTTGCTTCCGCCAGCGATGCGGCCCGCCGCGCTGCCGGAACTGTGCGCGGCTGGCCATGGTGGGTCCAGGTCACCGCCCTCTATGCCGGCGCCCGGCTGGTCTCCGCCTGCATCTTCATGGCCGCGGCGCTCCACCAGGGCCCCAATCCGTGGTTCCCGGCCAAGCCGGACTACTGGAACTTCATCAATATCTGGGATGCCCGCTGGTACGGCCAGGTCATCGCCGGCGGCTACCCCTCGGTGCTTCCCACGGACGCCGCCGGCAACGTGCAGGAAAATACGTGGGCGTTCTATCCGCTCTTTCCCGCTCTGGCCGGCGGACTAAGCCGTATCACAGGCCTGGCTCCTGCTGCCTCCCTGACCCTGGTGGCCATGCTGGCCGGCTGGGGTGCGGCGCTGGCGGTGTACACCCTTTTCCGGCAGAAGGCCCAGCACGCCCCTGCCATGTGGGGTGTTGCGTTCTTTTCAGTGTTTCCCGTTTCCGCTGTGCTGCAGGTGCCGTACGCTGAGCCGCTGTCCCTCCTGCTGCTCGCGGTGGCCCTGCTCCTGCTGGTGCGGCGCCAATACCTCTGGGCCATCCCTATGGTGGTGCTGCTGTGCCTCTCCCGGCCTGTCGGCGTGCCCTTCGCCGCGATGACGGGGCTGCTGCTGGTCTTCCGCGCGGTCACCTACGCACGCACCGGCCCGGAGCGTCCGGCCGGTGAAGGCGCCCACTCCGTCCGGGACCTGGCGGCGCTGACCGGGCTTACCGCCGTCGCCGGCTTGTCGGCACTTGCCTGGCCCGCGGCCGCCTGGGCGGCGACGGGTGACCCGCAGGCCTACACCAAGACCGAAACCGTCTGGCGCGGCCAGGACCTGGTCCCGTTCAAGCCCTGGTTCGATACCGGCGTCGAACTCTTCGGCCCCGTGCTGGGCGTCCTTGCCCCGCTGGTCTTCGTTGCGCTGTTCGCCGCCATGCTGTTCCTGCCCCCAGTCGTGCGCCTCGGCGTCGAACTCCGGCTTTGGTGCGCCTGCTACATGGGCTACCTGGTGGTGTTCCTGCACCCCCAGACCAGCACGTTCAGGATGCTGCTTCCGCTGTTTCCGCTGGCCTTGGGGGCCGCTTTCCTCTCGCGGTCGAAGGCCTACCGGGGGACGGTGGTGGTCATGTTCCTGCTGCTCCAGATCGTCTGGATCGTCTGGCTGTGGGCCTGGGCCCAGCTGCCCGGCGGAGGGGATTATCCGCCCTAGCAAATCCGGCTTCCGTGCAGGTCAGGGCGGGAAAAACACCGGTATGGAAATGTCCATCGATTAGCTACGTGCGGGTAATTCCGGGATAATGATAGGTAAGCAAGGACATAAGCATTCAGAAAACGAGCAGCCTTGGCGGTGGAAGCACCACCCCGCCATAGCGGCCTGATCGACATGCGGACACAGCCCGCCCGGGCTGATCAGTCCTGGGACAAAATGGAGGGGAATTCCTCATGGCGGCTATGAAACCACGCACCGGCGACGGCCCAATGGAAGTCACCAAGGAGGGCCGCAGCCTGATCATGCGCGTCCCGCTCGAAGGCGGCGGACGCCTGGTGGTCGAACTGAACGCTGCCGAAGCAGCCAACCTCAAGGAATGCCTGGTAGGCGTTACCGAATAGTCGTGCCGGTCAGGGTGCGCCGCCCACGGGCTGCGCACCCTGACCTTTTTGGAAGGCTATTTCTTGACGGCCACCAGCAGGCCGTCACCGGTGGGAAGCATCGCCGAAGACAGCCTGTCGTCGTCGCGGATTGCCTTGCCCACCTGCCGAAGGGTTACCGTGTTGGGCTCCCGCCCCGCAGGATTGGCAACCTTGTCCTTGTCCAGGGCGTCGTTGATGATCAGCAGCCCTGCCCGCTTGAGCAGCCGGATGGCCTGTTCCACGTAACCAGGCAGGCCGGGCTTGTCCGCGTCAATGAACACAAGGTCGTAGGCGCCGTCCGTGAGCCGCGGCAGGACATCGCCGGCACGGCCGGAAATGGTGCGGGTGCGGTTGGCGGGGCTGCCGGCCTCGGCGAACGCTTCGCGCGCAGCACGCAGGTGCTCAACGTCCACGTCGATGGTGGTCAGGACGGCGTGCGGGCCAAGGCCCCGGAGCAGGCAGACGCCGGAGACACCGGCGCCGGTGCCGATCTCGACGGCGGTCTGGGCTTTGGAAGCAGCAGCCAGCACTGTAAGGACGGCGCCGACGCCGGGGCTGATGGCGCTGACGCCCAGTTCGAAAGAGCGCTCCCGTGCCCGAAGCATAACCTCATCCTCAGCGGGCAGATCTTCTGCATAGGACCAGCTGCTGGACTTGTCGGCGCTCATGAATTATCGCTTTCTGGGCGTAAGGGGGGGAATGTCTCCTCAAGCCTACTGGGTCCGGCCCGGCTGGCCCGGGAAGCCGCCGTTGCGCCCAAGGCTGAAGTTGGCCCCCGGTCAGGAAATTCCCAGCCAAGTTTGACATGATTAGTATCCGCTCATCCAAAAGGTGACCGGCGCCGAATCAGAGATGTCAACAGTATCCGGGCGTTAGCATTCCACGAGGGGAGTGGACGATGTCATCTTCAGTTGTGGCACCTGTCCCTGCAGTAAGCCATCCCGATGATGAGTGGGTCCGTCCCACCTGGGAAGAAGTGGTCACCAACCACTCGGCGAAGGTTTACCGGCTGGCATACCGCCTGACCGGTAACAAGTTCGACGCCGAGGACCTCACCCAGGAGGTGTTCGTGCGCGTCTTCCGCTCACTGGACAACTTCAAACCGGGAACACTCGACGGCTGGCTGCACCGCATCACCACCAACCTGTTCCTCGACCAGGCCCGCCGGAAGACCCGCATCCGCTTCGACGCCCTGGCGGAGGACGCCGAGTCCCGCCTCCCCGGCCGTGAGCCGGGTCCCGAGCAGAGCTTCGAGCTGAACAACCTTGACCTGGACGTGCAGGCCGCGCTGGAGGAGCTTCCGCCGGACTTCCGCGCCGCCGTGGTCCTGTGCGACCTGGAGGGGCTGTCCTACGACGAAGTCGCCGAAGCCCTGGGTGTGAAGCTGGGCACCGTCCGCTCCCGTATCCACCGGGGCAGGACCATGCTTCGGGAAAAGCTGGCCCACCGTGACCCGCGCCCGCAGCAGTCCCGCCGCAAGCTTTCGATGCCCCGCATCGCCGGCATTCTCTGAACGGCGCATGAAGCCACAGTTTCCTTTCGGCGGCAGGCATCAACGCACCGGCAGGCACATGGAAGCATGCCACGAGTGTGCGTCCGCCATGCGCCGGGAGCGGCAGTATCTTGAGCGGCTTCGGGAAGCCCCAATCCCACCCGCCAGTGACGACCTGACCACGCGGCTGCTGACGCGCACCCACGAGCTCGCCGCGCAACCCCCGGTGCCTGTCCAGCAGGGCGTCACACCGCGCATCGCAGCCCGGGCGCTCGCTTTCACGGCCGGCGGAACCATGGCCGCGGCCGGAGTGCTGGCGGTGGGCGCCTTCACGGCGGCCGGTGATCCTGAAACGGGCGGGCCAGCGGGAACCGAAGCGGCGTTTTCCCATGCCTCGTCCCAGACCCCCGCCGACGGCCGCACGCTTACTGACGCCCAGCTGGCCACCTTGCGTTCCGAAGGATGGGCCTGTCCCGAACTGCAGGCGATGGGGTTCCACCTGCAAGCGGCCCGCGCGCTGGTGGTTGACGGGCAGCCCGCGGTGGAACTGCGCTTCACGGACGGAGCCCACCACGCCACTGTCACTGAACAGCATGCGCTGGCCACGGAAGCGGCGGACCAGTCCCCGGCCGGCGTCGGTCAAACGGAAGGGGAGGGCGGCCCGCTGCACGTGTGGGGAACGTCCCCCGGGGCTGCGACCTACCGGACGGCCGGGCTCACCATCACCTACCGGTCCGACCTGCCGGCGGAGCAGGCGGATGATGCCCTGCCCATCCTGCAGCGGCGTGCCGAAACCGCCTCGGAGGGCGTTGCGGCCGAGGTGCCGGAAGCCGCCGGGGGGCAGTCAGCGGAGCCGCTGGAGGCGCGGCTGGAACGCGGCATCAGCAAGATCGCAGCCCTGTTCAGCCGGTGACACGGACTGTTTACCCGTCCGCCGGACGGGAATCGTCACTCTCAGCCTGGAGAGGGTAATCTTCCTAAAGTGTTTGGAATCAACGGCCCGGAGTTCATACTTCTGCTGATCATTGGCGTCCTGGTGATCGGCCCCCAGAGGCTGCCCGAATATACCCAGAAGCTTGCAAACCTGGTCAAGGAACTTCGGCGGATGGCTTCCGGCGCGCGTGAACAGATCAAGGAAGAAGTAGGCATCGACATCGACGATGTCGACTGGAAGAAGTACGACCCCCGCCAATACGATCCCCGCCGCATCATCAAGGAAGCACTGCTCGACGACACCAAACCCGTCAGTTCCGGTGCCCCGGCAGCCGTGGCTGCCGTTTCAGGTGCCGCAGCGGTGGCGGATTCGGCGCCCAAGCGGCCCGAAAGGGTCGTGGAACGGCTGGCGCCGGGGGAAACGGCCCCGTTCGACACCGAAGCAACCTAGGCCCCGACAACCTCAGCGCGGCTGCAGGCCCAGCTTCATTCCCGGCAGGCCACGCGGCCTGGCAGCGAGCTGCCCGGCAATTCCGGCAAGGGCCGCAGCTGCCGGGGAGTCCGGCTGCCCCAGGACAATCGGAAGCCCGGCGTCCCCGCCCTCCCGCAGCCTGATGTCCAGCGGGATCTGCCCCAGCAACGGTACCTCCGCCCCGACCGTTCCGCTGAGGCGTTCGGTGAGAACCGCGCCGCCGCCACTGCCGAACAATTCCATCCGGCCGCCGTCGGGCATCTCCAGGTAGGACATGTTCTCGATGACGCCGGCGATTGTCTGTCCCGTCTGGGTGGCAATCGCACCCGCCCGTTCTGCGACGTCGGCCGCGGCGGCCTGGGGTGTGGTGACCACCAGGATTTCGGCTTTGGGCAGCAGTTGGGCGACAGAGATGGCGATGTCGCCGGTACCGGGCGGAAGGTCAAGGAACAATGCGTCCAGGTCGCCGAAGTAGACGTCGGTGAGGAACTGCTCAAGGGCCCGGTGGAGCATGGGCCCCCGCCAGGCGACGGGCTGGTTGCCGGTCACGAACATGCCTATGGAGATGACCTTGACCCCGAAGGCAACGGGCGGCAGGATCATGTCGTCAACCTGGGTGGGCGGCTGCGTGATGCCCATGAGGGCAGGAACGGAGAAGCCGTACACATCGGCATCCACGATGCCCACGCGCAGGCCCTGGGCTGCCAGGGCCGTGGCCAGGTTGACCGTGACCGAGGACTTGCCCACGCCGCCCTTGCCGCTCGCCACGGCATAGACCTTGGTCAGAGACCCGGGCTCGTTGAACGGGATCTTCCGCTGGCCGCCGGCGCCGCGCAGCTTTTCCTTCAGGGCATCGCGCTGGGCCTGGTCCATCACCTTGAGTTCAACATCCACGGCGGTGACGCCGGGTACGGCGGAGAGGGCCTTCTGTGAATCTGCGGTGATGGTGTCGCGCAGTGGACAGCCTGCAATGGTCAGCAGGACTGCCACGGTGACTTTGCCGTCTGCGGCGATGTGCACGGAGTCCACCATGCCCAGTTCGGTGATGGGGCGGCGGAGTTCGGGGTCGATGACGGTGGCCAGGGCGTCATTGACGGCTTCGGGCCGCGGGGCCGTGCTGGAGGTGGCGGGATCCATGGGGGCGCTCATGGGAGGAGCCTCGGCTTTCGTGCAGTTGCGGGGGCAGGCCGGTGGGGCCTGGCGGGTTATTGGGCAGAGTGGCCTGGCTTGACCCGGGGAATCTGCTGCGTGCGCGGGCTGCGTTGCCGGTCCCGCTGTTCACGCAGTTTGTCCTTCACCTTGTCCCGGGGGGATTCGTGCGAGCCCGGGCCCGTGTCGTCATGGGTCCGCAGTTCCTCCTGGGCCTCGAGCAGGTCCTCCAGGAGCGAGCGAAGCTCGGCCCGCACATAGTCGCGCGTGGCAACCTCGCGCAGCGCGATCCGCAGGGAGGCGAGTTCCCGGGTCAGGTACTCGGTGTCGGAGAGGTTGCGTTCGGCGCGCTGGCGGTCCTGCTGCACCGAAACGCGGTCGCGGTCGTCCTGCCGGTTCTGCGCCAGCAGCAGGAGGGGCGCCGCGTAGGAAGCCTGCAGCGAGAGCATCAGGGTCAGCAGGGTGAAGCCAAGGTCCCTCGAGTCGAACTGCCATTCCACGGGCGCCCACGTGTTCCAGCCCAGCCAGAAGATGCAGAACACCGTCATGTAGACCAGGAACTGCGGGGTGCCCATGAACCGGGCAAAGCCCTCGGTGGCGTGCCCGAACGCGTCCGGGTCGGGGGAGAACTTGGGCAGGATCCGCTGGCGGGCGCTCAGGGGTGTGTCAAGGCTGCCTTTCGATTCCGCGTTGGCCAGGTTCCGCTGGTTGGGGTTCTTCGGAGCGCTGTTATCAGCCAATGCGGCCACCGAGCCTTCTTATCGGGGCTTCGCCATCATGGGCGCGCCAGTCGTCCGGCAACAAGTGATCCAATACGTCATCAACAGTCACCGCCCCCACAAGCCGGCCGGCGTCATTGACCACCGGGAGGGAGTTCAGGTTGTACGTGGCCAAAGTCCGTGCCACTTCACTGATGTGGGCCTGGTCGGACAACGGCTCCAGGTTCTTGTCCACCAGGTTTCCCAGTGCCTCGAACGGAGGGAACCGCAGCAGCTGCTGGATGTGCACCACGCCCAGGAACCGGCCCGTGGGGGTTTCGAGCGGCGGCCGGGCGATGAAGATCGACGAGGCCAGGGCGGGGGAAAGCTCCTCCCGGCGGACGTGTGCCAGGGCTTCGGCGACGGTGGCCTCCGGGGGAAGGATGACCGGTACCGGGGTCATCAGGCCGCCGGCAGTGTCCTCGTCATACTCAAGAAGCCGGCGGACGTCTTCGGCACCCTCGGGCTCCATCAATTGGAGCAGTTCCTCGGCCTGGGCGGAGGGCAGTTCGCCGAGGAGGTCGGCGGCGTCGTCGGGATCCATTTCCTCCAGGACGTCGGCGGCGCGCTGGACATCCAGGGCGGAAAGGATTTCCACCTGGTCGTCCTCGGGCAGTTCCTGGAGCACGTCTGCGAGCCGCTCGTCCTGCAGCTCGCTGGCCACCTCGAAACGGCGTTTGTCGCTCATTTCCTGCAGCGCCTCGGCAAAGTCGGCAGGTTTGAGGTCCTCATGGTTGGCTACGAACTGGGTGGCGGCCTGCGGTTCGGTTCGGGGTCCCTGCTGCGCGTCTGCCCAGTCGATGATCAGGGTTTCGTTGCGGCGCAGCCGGCTCAAGGGGGACAGGGAGTGGCCGCGGCGGACAAAGAGCTTGCTCACGAACCAGTCCCGCGACCGGTGCTGGTCGATGGCGATGTCTTCGATGGTGGCGTCCCCGCTGCCGTCGCGGAGGGTGACACGGCGGTCGAACATCTCGGCCACTACCAGTGTTTCCGCCCCGCGCTGCTCGAAGCGGCGCAGGTTTACCAGGCCCGTGCAGATGATCTGGGTCTGGTCGATCGAGGTGATGCGCGTCATTGGCACGAAGACCCGTTTTTTCCCCGGAACTTCCACCACGATGCCCACTACGTGCGGGGCTCCCTGGGTTCCCCTGGACAGCACAACAACGTCACGCAGCCGGCCCAGACGGTCGCCCAGCGGGTCGAAGACGTCCAGGCCCAGCAGGCGTGCCACGAAGACGCGGGTAGGTGTTGTGCTCACCACTACAGGCTACCGAGTCTGCTCTCTTTTAGCTGAATTTACAGGCAGCACCCACCTTGATGGGCAAGAATGGGGTTATGTCTAACATTTTTGGTGCTCCCAAGGCCGGCGCCGCGAACGGACCGGACGATGCCCGGGCTGTTCCCACCGGTGACACCGTAGGCTCCTACACTTCCTACCTCGACGCCCAGAAAGCGGTCGACTACCTGGCGGACCAGCAGTTCCCGGTCCAGATGGTGTCCATCGTGGGCAACGAACTGAAGATGGTGGAGCGGGTTACGGGGCGCCTGAGCTACCCTCGGGTGGCGCTGTCGGGAGCGCTCAGCGGCATGTGGTTCGGCCTGTTCGTGGGCGTCATGCTGTCCTTCTTCGCCCCGTCGCCCGGGTACTTCTCCATCATGACCTCCGTACTGATGGGTGCGGCGTTCTTTATGTTGTTCGGCATCGTCACCTACGCCATGCAGCGCGGAAAGCGGGACTTTACGTCCACCAGCCAGGTGGTGGCCACCAGCTACGACGTGATCGTGGCGCCCGAGGCCGCCCACGAGGCGCGGCGGCTGCTGCAGCAGCTTCCCATGTCCCGTTCCGATGCGGCAGCCACCCACGGCCCGTACACGCAGCAGGACTACTACAACCAGCCCTACCAGCACCAGCCGGGGCAGGAACAGGGCCCGGCCCGTCCCGCAGGCTGGAACGACCCCTACGGCCAGCGGTCCTCCGGCTCCTCAGCCCAGGACGGCACATCGCAGGGCGGGCCAGTCCAGGGCGGACCAGGCCAGGACGGCCGTGGCTACCAGGACGAAGCCGGCCAGCAGCACGGCGGCCAGCAGCACGGCGGCCAGCAGCCGGCGCAGCCGGTCCGTTCCGTCCGCTACCCCGACCTGCCGGACGGCCGCCCGCAGTACGGCGTCCGTCTGCCCCACGGCCCTGCCGCAGAGGCCGGCCAGGCAGGCATGGGGCAAGCAGCGGGGCCCGGTGTTGAGCAGCGCGCGGCGGACAGCGGGGAACACCAGGAAGACGACCACCGTGGTCCCGACGGGGACCAGCACCGTGGGGAACACCGGCAGTAACAGGGCCGGGACCATCCTGGTCCAGGAAGCCTGACGCCTGTACAAAAGACAAAAGAGCGGGGCCGCCGGANGCGGCCCCGCTCTTTGTTGCCTGGCTGGACTCAGGCTTCTTCGGTCCGGTAGATGCCGGCCATCCAGTCCTCCACGTCTTCAGCCTTGCGCGGCAGGGCGGCGCTGAGGTTGACGGGGCCGTCTGCGGTCATCAGGATGTCGTCTTCGATCCGGACGCCGATGCCCCGGTATTCCTCCGGAATCGCCAGGTCTTCCTTCTTGAAGTACAGGCCGGGCTCGATGGTGAACACCATGCCCTCGGTGAGGACACCGTCCAGGTAGAGCTCGCGCCTGGCCTGTGCGCAGTCATGCACGTCCAGGCCCAGGTGGTGGCTGGTCCCGTGCGGCATCCAACGGCGGTGCTGCTGCCCCTCCGGGCTGATCGCTTCCTCCACGCTGACGGGCAGGATGCCCCATTCCGACAGACGCTCGGCCAGGACCGTGGTGGCCGCTGTGTGGATGTCGCGGAACTTGGTTCCCGGCCTGGCAGCGGCAAAGCCGGCGTCGGCGGCATCGAGGACGGCCTGGTAGACCTTGCGCTGGATGTCACTGAAGGTGCCGGTGGCCGGAAGCGTCCGCGTGATGTCTGCCGTGTAGAGCGAGTCCGCCTCTACACCGGCGTCAAGCAGCAGCAGCTCGCCGGCGTGGATGCGGCCAGTATTGCGGGTCCAGTGCAGCACGGTGGCGTTGTTGCCGGACGCAGCGATGGTGTCATAGCCCAGCTCATTGCCTGCCTCGCGGGCGCGGGCGAAGAAAGCGCCCTCCACCACCCGCTCGCCGCGGTCATGGGTAAGGGCCCGCGGCAAGGCCTTGACCACTTCCTCGAACCCTTCGACCGTGGCGGCCACGGCGATCTTCATTTCCTCGATTTCCCACTCATCCTTGAGCAGGCGCAGTTCGGAAAGTGCCTCGCTGAGCTTTTCGTCCAGGGCATCCAGGACGGCGAGGTCCAGGTTCTCCGGGTCCCGTGCCGTGTTGTAGCGGGCGGTGTCCACCAGGGCGTCGATGTTCTCGTCCACCTTGCGGACGAGGCGGATGGAGATGCCGCCGATTTCCGGGGCACCCACATCTTTGGTGATGGCCGTTTCCAGCTCATCAATGTGGGCGGTGGCGAGTCCGAGCCGGGCCTCGAACTCTTCAAGGGTGGGGCGGGCGCCGACCCAGAATTCCCCGGAGCGGGAGTCCGCGTAGAACTGTTCCGTGTCCCTGCCGGCCAGCGGGCGGAAGTAGAGCGTCGCCCGGTGGTTCGCGCCGTCGTCGCCCGTTCCCTCCTGTACCGGTTCCAGAATCAGGACGGCGTCCGGCTCGTGGTCCAGGCCGAGGCCTGTCAGGTGCGCGAAGCCCGAGTGCGGGCGGAAGCGGTAGTCGCAGTCGTTGGAACGGACCTTGAGCGGCCCCGCAGGGATGACCAGGCGTTCGCCCTTGAACTGGGCCGAGACCGCCTTGCGCCGGTTCGCGGCGTAACCGGCGACGGCATCGCGCCGGGGAAGCTCCTGGCTGGACGGCGCCCAGTTGCTGGCCATGAAGGCCTTGAAGGCGTTGGAACTGGGCCGCTGCGAGCGGTTGTTGACGCGCTCCTCCAGCGGCTGGGAAGCAGAGTTATGGGTGTTTTCGGCATCGTTCACGGCACCATCGTCTCACCAGCGTCCCGGCTAAGCGAACACGGCAGTGCCGTCCACTACGCTGGATAAGTGAGGATTGACCTGCATGCCCACTCCAACGTCTCCGACGGCACCGAGACCCCGGCCGATGTCATGGCGTCCGCCGCCCGGGCCGGGCTGGACGTGGTGGCCCTGACCGACCATGACTCAACGGCAGGGTGGGACGAGGCCGCTGCCGCCGCCGTACAGTACGGCGTGGCCCTGGTTCCGGGCATGGAGGTTTCATGCCGGACAGAGGAAGGCATCAGCGTCCACCTCCTGAGCTACCTGCATGATCCCAACCATCCGGGCCTCCTGGAGGAAATCACCAAGGCCAAGGATTCCCGCCTGACCCGGGCCGAACGGATGGTCACGATCCTGGCGGAGGATTATCCCCTCACCTGGGACGACGTGATCCACCACGTGGCACCCGGCGCCACCCTTGGGCGGCCGCATATCGCTGATGCCCTTGTCGCCGCCGGCGTGGTGGAGGACCGCTCCGAGGCCTTCGCCTCCATCCTCACCTCGCGGTCCAGGTACTTCATCCCGCACTATGCGCCGGACCCCGCCACGGCCGTCGAACTGGTCCGTGCCGCCGGGGGCGTTCCCGTCTTCGCCCACCCCGTGGCGTCCGCACGGGGACGCATCGTGGGGGAGCGGACCTACCACGACATGATCGACGCCGGCCTGGCGGGCCTGGAGATCGACCACCGGGACAACCCCGAAGAGGGCAGGGGATTCCTCCGGAAGCTCGCAGCCACGCACCACCTGCTGGTCACGGGATCATCGGACTACCACGGCACGGGCAAACCGAACCTGCTCGGGGAAAACCTCACCGCTCCCGACATGCTGGCACGGATCGAGGCACTCGGTACGGGGGCCGCCGTCGTCCGCCCCTAGCTGGACCGGAAGCCGGTCAGGGTGGCGTGCGCGCCGAGCCGTTTGGCCATGATGTCGATGGCCGGCTGGTTCTGGTCCACGCACACGAATTTCCGGCCCAGCTTGGCGGCAACCGCGCCGAGCGTGCCGGAGCCGGCGAAGAAGTCCAGGCACCAGTCACCGGGCCGGCTCGAAGCGGCCACCACCCGCCGGACCAGGCCCTCGGGCTTCTGCGTGGGGTAGCCCGTCTTTTCCTTGCCGGTGGGCGAAACGATGGTGTGCCACCAGACGTCGGTGGGCAGCTTCCCAAGTTCACGCTTGGCAGGCGTCACCAGACCCGGCGCCATGTACGGCTCCCGGTCCACCTCGGCGCTGTCGAAATGGTACTTCGCGGGGTTCTTCACGTAGACGAGGATGTTGTCGTGCTTGGTGGGCCAGCGGTTTTTCGCGCGCGCGCCGTAGTCATAGGCCCAGATGATCTCGTTCAGGAAGCACTCGCGGCCAAAGATGGCATCCAGCATGACCTTGGCGTAATGCACCTCGCGGTAGTCCAGGTGGAGGTAGAGCGTCCCGTCATCGGCGAGCAGCCGCCACGCTTCCACCAGCCGGGGTTCCAGGAAGGACCAATAGTCGCTGAAGGCATCGTCGTAGCGGTGCAAGGCACCCTTGATGGTGTCGTAGGAGCGGCCCTTGAAGCCGACCCGGTCCCCGCTGCCGCCGGCGTTCACCACCATCCGGGTTTCCTGGCGCTGCTGCGGCCTGCCCGTGTTGAAGGGCGGATCCACATAAATGAGTGTGAAGGCGCCGTCCGGCAGCGTGGGGAGGTATGCAGCGTTGTCCGCATGCACCACCAGGCTGCCGCCGTCCGGCGCCCAAACAGTGTCAGTCATCTCCGGCAGTTAGCCCTCGGACGTGCCAGGTTGCGTGCCCTTGTCGGCACCTGCCACCACTTCCCCGTTGCGGCGGCGGGTGCGGGTCCGGGGCCGGCGGGTCCGCGAGGGCTGTTCGCCCTCGGTTGCGGGGGCAACGGCCTCGCTGGCAGGGGCGGCGGAGTCAGGCGTACGACGGCGGCGCTCGCCGCTGCGCTTGGTGTCGCCGGCGCTGCGGCCACCTGCGCGGTTTCCGCTGCGGTCTTCCCGTCCACGGCCGTCCCTGTCCCGTGACCGGCCGCCGTCGCGGCTGTTCTTCTTGCCCGTCTCGCCCAGGTCCTCAAGCACCTCGGCGTCGACACCGGCCAGGGTCCGCTTGTCGCGGGGCAGCCGGCCTTTGGTGCCCTCGGGGATGTCGAGGTCGGTGTAGAGGTGCGGCGAGGAGGAGTAGGTTTCGACGGGCTCCGGCACGCTCAGCCCCAGCGCCTTGTTGATCAGGCCCCAGCGCGGCATGTCGTCCCAGTCCACGAACGTGACGGCGGTGCCCTTGTTGCCGGCGCGGCCGGTCCGGCCCACCCGGTGCAGGTAGATTTTCTCGTCTTCCACGCACTGGTAGTTGATGACGTGGGTGACGTCTTCGACGTCGATGCCGCGCGCGGCGACGTCCGTGGCCACCAGGACGTCCACCTTGTTGTTGCGGAACGCCCGCAGCGCCTGCTCCCGGGCGCCCTGGCCCAGGTCACCGTGGATGGCGGCGGCCGCGAAGCCACGGTCCACGAGTTCCTCGGCCACCTTGGCTGCGGTGCGCTTGGTCTTGGTGAAGATGATGGTCCGGCCGCGGCCGCGGGCCTGCAGGATGCGGGCCACCACTTCGGTCTTGTCCATGCTGTGCGCGCGGTAGATCAGCTGGCGGATGTCGCGCTTGGTCAGTCCCTCGTCCTCGGGATCCGCCGCGCGGATATGCGTGGGCTGGGTCATGTAGCGGCGGGCCATGGCGATGACCGGCCCGGGCATGGTGGCGGAGAACAGGAGCGTCTGGCGCACGGCGGGAGTTGCCGCGATGAGCGTCTCCACATCCGGGAGGAAGCCCAGGTCCAGCATCTCGTCGGCCTCGTCCAGCACCACGATCTTGACGTTCTTCAGGCTCAGGTGCTTCTGCTTGTAGAGGTCGATCAGGCGGCCGGGGGTGCCGACCACTACCTCGACGCCCTGCTTCAGTGCTTCGACCTGCGGCTCGTAGGCGCGTCCGCCGTAGATGGTGGCGATCCTGGCGTTGCGCTTCCGCGATGCCGTGACAAGGTCCCCGGCAACCTGCACGGCCAGTTCACGGGTGGGAACGATGACCAGGGCCTGGGGGGCTCCCGGGACGGCGAGCTTGGCGTAGCCGGGATCGTCCTGTCCGATGACGCGCTGCAGGGCCGGAATGCCGAAGCCCAGAGTCTTGCCGGTGCCGGTCTTGGCCTGGCCGATGATGTCGTGGCCGCCCAGGGCCACCGGCAGGGTCATGGCCTGGATGGGGAAGGGGTGGGTGATGCCGGCGTCAGCCAGGGATTCGACGATGTCCTGGCGGACGTTGTAGTCCGAGAAGGACTTTTCCGCGATCTCATGCGGCTTTTCGTCGGAGATGATGGTTTCTTCCGGCTCGATGGTCTCCGTGCCGGACGCGTCGCTCAGAAGCTGGTGGGTATGCAATTCACTCACAGGGGAGTTTCCTTATTCATTTAGGCATTGGCGCCGCCTGCTCAACGGGCCGGCCAGTGTGGCCGCTCCGGAGCACGCTCAGGCGCGCAAGCAATTCCAGTGGAAGCCGATCGCGGGCTATCTAATGCTGGCACTGGTGACCAGCGGGCAAATCTCAAGATCGCGTAGGGGCGGGCTTGTTGGTTTCTAATTCAGGAAATCAACGACCGGGCATCCAGTTTCTACCCTCCCAGTCTAGCCGTACGGGCGCGGAAACACTTTTCGCCCCGCCTGCTGCGCCCGCTGGAGCCTCAGGAAACCAGCTCGAAGTGGACCTGGCGGGTGGTGATGTCCGACGAAACCAGCCGCACGCGGACCTTGGTGCCGGATTCCAACTCGCCGGCGCAGCGCGCGGTCACGGCGGGTTCGGCAATCTGGATAATGCCAGAGCTTCCATTGCCGTTGCCGTTCTTGCCGTTGCCATTTTTGGCGTTCCCGTTGCCGGAGCCGGCGCCGGAGACGTTCCCGTTCCCGTTTTGGGGCTTGGAACCCGAAATGACGATTGCGTCGAACTCCTGCCCAATGTGGTTCAGCAGCAGCGCCGCCTCAACGGTGTCCAGGGCAAGGCGCTCCATGCGGGAGGCCAGCTGGTCCGAGCCGGCCATGATGCCCGGCAGCAGCGGAAGGGCCTCGCGGGCCCAGCCGGGAACATCGCCGCCGTTGCTCAGGGCCTCGCAGATGACCAGCACGAAGCGGTCCACCAGCCGGCGGAGGGGTGCAGTGGTGTGGGCGTAGGCAGCGCCGATGGCGGATTGGATGCCGTCCTCGGGGACGCTGCCGTCGAAGGCGGTATAGGACGCGCCGCGGAACAGCATGCCGGCCGAATGCATGATCGCCAGCTGGCGCGGATCGGTGGGATCCAGCGACCGCAGGTACTCGCCGTAGCTGGCGTGGCCGTCCCAGGGCTTGCCCAGTGCCTCGGTCTGGAGCCGGAAGTGCTTCAGGCTCCGCTCGTCCGGAGCCGGCATGGTGCGCAGGATGCCCACCTTGCCCTCCAGCATCAGCTGCGCTGCGGCCATTCCCGTCATCAGCGAGATCTGCGCGTTCCAGTCCTCCACCGGAAGCTGCGGTACGGCGTCGATGCGGTAGCCGCCGTCGGGCAGTTGCACAATCTCCTGCTCGGGCATGTTGAGGCTGGCCCCTTCGCGTGCCCGTTCAAGTGCCACCCGTTTTAGGCCCACCTCGCGCAGCAGCTTCAGCACCGGGGAAGCGGTTCCTGCGTCGAGGTCTGCCTGGGCGCCCTTGTAGCTGAGCTTGTCGCGGCTGCGGATTTTGGCACGCCGGACACCTACGGACAGCACGCCCGCGTCGTCGCCGAGCGTGAAGTCCCAGACGAAGGCTGAACAGTCCTGTCCGGGCAGCAGGCTCCCGGCCCCTTCGCTGATGACTTCCGGGTGCAGCGGGATGCGCCCGTCCGGCGCGTAGAACGTCTGGCCCCGGCGCCGCGTTTCCGCATCGAGGGGGCCACCGGGAACCACGAACGCCGGGACGTCGGCAATCGCGTACAGCACGCGGTAGCCGTTCCCGTCCTGCTCGATGAACACCGCCTGGTCCAAGTCCGTGGACGATGCGGGATCGATGGTGATGAATTCGACGGCCGTCAGGTCGTAGGACGGCAGCTCCAGCGCCGCCACGGCAGCGCGGGCATCCTCAACGGCATCCGCCGGATACGGGCCCGGCAGTTCCAGTTCGGTGCGCAGCTGGCCCAACGCCTCTTCCAGGGCGTTCCTGTGGTCATGGACGTTGGGGGCCAGCCGATGGTGTGACACAAAAATCAGCCTAGCTCCAAGTCCACGGATATGGCATCAGGAGGCGGCGGCGTCCAGCGCGTCGACGAGAGACGCCGCAGCGGCCGCGGGATCGGAGGCCCCGGTGATGGCCCGGACCACCACGATCCTGCGTGCACCCGCTTCCGCCACCTGCCGGACGTTGCCGTGATCGATCCCGCCGATGGCGAACCACGGCACCGGCTCCCCGGCCTGACGCGAGGCTTCGGCGGCATATTCCACCAGCCCGGTCCCGACGGCGGACCTGCCGGGTTTGGTGGGCGTGGCCCAGACCGGCCCGACGCAGAAGTAGTCCAGGCCTGACGGGCCTGCGGTGGCCGCCAAGGCAGCGTCCACCTGCTCCGGGGTGTGGCTGGAAAGCCCGATGGCTGCGTTGCCGTTGACCAGGGTGCGCGCCGCCGGAAGGGGCAGGTCCTTCTGGCCGACGTGGAATACCGGCGCCCCGGACAACACCGCAATGTCCGCCCGGTCGTTGACGGCCCACAACTTGCCGTGCCTGACTGCCGTCTCCTTCAGGATGGCCAGCAGGTCCAGTTCCTCGGCGGCCTCGATGGCCTTGTCCCGCAGCTGGATGATGTCCACGCCGCCGGTGAATGCCGCGTCCACGAACCCGGCGAAGTCGCCTTGGTCCCGGCGCGCATCGGTGCAGAGGTACAGGCGGGCCGCCTTGAGCGCGTCGTTGTCCCGTGCATTGACAACTTCGGTGGCCGGGGCGTGCGGACCGGCAGGGAAGGATGAGGTGGACACATTCATGCCTGCAAGCCTAGTTCCTCTAAACTGGGCTGGTACTGCGGGAGCCCGCGGCAGCTGTCACAAAGCGCCGGGCTGAGAGGGCGTCAGAGCCGACCGCTTGACCTGATCCGGTTAATGCCGGCGTAGGGAAGGAACCAGATGCGCACCCCCTTAGACAGTTTTCCCGGGGCGGCGGACCCCTCCGCCAATTCCAGCGTCCGCGCCGACGTCGCCGTCATCGGCGGGGGAGTGGTGGGGCACGGGATTGCCTGGGAAGTGCAGCGGTCCGGGCGCTCCGTCGTCGTCATCGACGATGCGCCGGGTACAGGCGCCAGTTGGGCAGCCGCGGGCATGCTTGCCCCCGTCAGCGAACTGCACTACCAGGAGGAGGACCTCCTGGAACTTATGCTCGATTCCGCATCACGCTGGCCGGCCTTCGCTGCCCGCGTTGCCGCTGCAACGGGCGAGGACTGCGGATACCTGACGACGTCGACACTCGCCGTGGGTGCCGACGCCGCCGACCGGCGTGCACTGATGGACCTGCGGACCGTCCAGCAGGCCAACGGCCTGGCGGTGGAGCCCCTGACGGTGCGGGAGGCCCGGAAGCGCGAGCCGCTCCTCAGCCCGGCCATCGCCTGCGCCATGGATACCCCATCGGACCACCAGGTGGATCCGAGGCGGCTGGTCCTGGCCCTGCGGCTGGCCCTCGCCGGCGCCGCGCAGGGAAACCCGGAACTCTCCGTCGCCGGGGCGGTGCAGGGCTTTGCCGTGCCGGGCCGGGCCGCAGGGCTGTTGTGGGAGGGCCCAACCGTTGCGGGCGTCAGCCTGTCCGGCGGCGGGACCGTCCTGGCCGCGGAAACCGTCGTCGCCAACGGGCTGCAGGCGGGGGCGCTTGGTGGCCTGCCGGACGGGCTTGAGCTGCCACTGCGGCCCGTCCACGGGGACATCCTCCGCCTGGCCGTTCCCGGACATCTTCGGCCCCTGGTGACCTCAACGGTGCGCGGCCTGGTTCACGGCGTGCCGGTGTACATCGTTCCCCGGCAGGACAGCACCGTGGTGATCGGCGCTACCCAGCGGGAGGATGCCCTCTCTGACGCCGTCAGCGCCGGCGGTGTTTACCAGCTGCTGCGCGATGCCCAGGCGCTGGTGCCCGCCGTCGCCGAACTTGAACTGCTCGAATCCACTGCCCGTGCCCGTCCCGGAACCCCCGACAACGCCCCTCTGCTGGGCCGGGTACAGGTGGCTTCCGGCCCGGACGCCACCAGCGCAGGCCACGTTCCGGGGCTCATCATCGCCACAGGATTTTTCCGGCACGGCGTCCTGCTCACCCCTGCCGCCGCAGCAATCTGCACCGGACTGCTGGACGGAAAGGCCGATCCCCGCTGGGCGCCCTTCAGCCCGGACCGCTTTTCCAGGCCGGTGACGGCCGGCACAAGCCCGCACATCAAGGAGACAGCGTGAACATCATCCTCAACGGAAAACCGCACCACGTGGCCGACGGCGCCTCCATCACCGCGCTCGTCAGCCAGGTCACCGGACGCCCGCTTGCCGAGAACGGCCAGGCGACGGACGGCGGCAAATTGGGCGTCGCCGTCGCACACAACGCCCAGGTGGTGCCGCGGAGCCAGTGGTTCGCCACGGCGCTCGCCGAAGGCGACGACATCGAACTCGTTACAGCAGTACAGGGAGGCTGACGCCATGACCGAAACCAACACCATCTGCTCCACCGGCACCGGCGCCGGCGACTCCTTGGTGATCGACGGCGTCGCCCTCGAATCCCGGCTCATCATGGGCACCGGCGGTGCGCCCAGCCTCGATGGCCTGGGCGCTGCGCTCCTGGCCTCCGGGACCGCGCTGACCACGGTGGCCATGCGCCGCTACTCCACGGCCGAGACCGGTTCCTTGTTCCAGCTGCTGGTGGACCATGGAATCCGGGTACTGCCCAACACCGCCGGCTGCTTCACCGCCAGGGACGCCATCCTCACGGCGGAACTGGCCCGTGAAGCCCTGGAGACGGACTGGGTGAAGCTGGAAGTCATCGCGGACGAACAAACCCTCCTGCCGGACGCCGTGGAACTCGTGGACGCCACGGAACAGCTGGTCAACCGCGGCTTCAAAGTCTTCGCCTACACCAACGACGATCCCGTGCTCGCGCTGCGGCTGGAAAACCTGGGCGCCACCGCGGTCATGCCGCTGGGCGCCCCCATCGGCACCGGGTTGGGGATCCTGAACCCGCACAACATCGAGCTCATCGTCTCCCGTGCCTCGGTGCCCGTGGTCCTGGACGCCGGCATCGGCACGGCCTCGGACGCCGCGCTGGCCATGGAGCTTGGCTGTGACGCCGTTCTGCTGGCCACAGCCGTGACGCGCGCCCAGAACCCCGTGCTCATGGGCGAGGCGTTCAAGCATGCCGTGATGGCCGGCAGGATGGCCAGGGCAGCCGGCCGCATACCGCGCAGGGAGCACGCCCTGGCCTCGTCCGCGATGGAGGGGCGGGCCGAGTTCCTCTAGCCCCGGGCCGTCGCTCAACGGCTGTGGCCGGNCCGGCCACAGCCGTTTATTCTGTTGTCCGGACAGTGACGCCGGGAGCAGGCCGTCTCAGCGCCGCAGGATCGCGGTGAGCCGCTCCGTGTCATGGCGGGCGCGCGTGCGGCCCAGGAAGACCACGGCGATGATCGCCGCGGCGATGCCGAGGACTACGGGCAGGACCCACGGAAGCCAGGTCAGGCCCGGCAAGTAGCCGAAGCCCGCAGCCATCAGGATGATCCACGCCAGCGCCGCCACAGCGACGGCGACGCCGGCCGGCAGTGCCGCACCGTACTTTGCATGCCGCTTGTCATTGGCCCAGACGATGAAGCCCGCGGCGACGGTGGCTAGCACCACGATGGTCAGCGAAAGCATGGATCTCCTTGGAAACCGGGGCTAGAACTGGCCGAACCCAACGCGGCGGACCTCTTCGGCGCCGATCTCCACGTACGCCAGCGCGTTGCCGGGAACAATGATCACGCGTCCCTTGTCATCCTTCAGGCGCAGCTCGCTGCCCCCATTAATGGCTTCGCCGACAACCTTGGCCACCGTCTCCGCGTCCTGGGTCGATTCCAGCACGATCTCGCGGCCAACGTTTTGAACGCCGATCTTAATTTCCAAGGGGGGCCTCCCAGCCTGTGAAGTGCTCGTGATTCTCTACGGGGTGTTGTCTTATTTGTAGTCTAGGACTCTTTGGGGAAGCGACTGATTCCGCGCCAAGCTAAACGGTAGATGAGGTCGCTGGCCACATCGAGGTCGAGGTTGCCGTCCGTTTCCAGCCAGTACCTTGCGCTGACCTGCGCCATTCCGGCCAGGCCGCGGCCCAGGAGTTCCGCCTCGAGGTGGGGAAGCTTGGTGTCCTCGGCAATGACCCGGGCAATGGCATCGGCGAAAGTCCGGTTGAAGGTTTCCAGCCGGGAGCTGACATCGGGGTCGTTGATCAGGTCGGATTCGAACACCAGCCGGTGGGCCTGGTCATCGTTGGCGATGAACTGGAAGTAGGCGCGCATAACGGCCTGGACGCGTTCATCGTTGTCGGTGGTGGAGTTCAGAGCGCCAAGCATCAACTCAGTCAGCGACGCCAAATGGCTTTCCAGCAGGGCGAGGTAAAGATCCCGCTTGGAAGGGAAGTGCTGGTACAGCACCGGCTTGCTCACGTGCGCCGTCTCCGCAATCTCATCCATCGCCGCACCGTGGTAGCCGTTGGCTACGAACACCTCCTGCGCCGCAGCAAGCAGCTGTGCGCGGCGCTCATCCCGTGGCATCCGGGCGGACCGCTGGCCTGCGGGACGGGAGGCAGCTTGCGGTTCAGCGGCGGTCGGGCGGTCGGCCCGTGCTTCAGGGACCACAGTTGTCCTTCTTTCCATTGCAGTTACCTTCACTTTACTGCGGGGTAATATGACCCGGCGGTATCCCGGGGCATACATTGAAGTATGGCTTCGTCTTTCACCGCAAATGTTTCGACTATTTCGCTGGATCCGCTGGTGGAACCGGCGGCCGGACTCACCCCCGACGAGGTGGAACGGTACTCCAGGCACCTGATCATTCCCGAGATCGGAGCCCTGGGGCAGCGGCGGCTGAAGAATGCCAGGGTGCTGGTGATCGGCGCGGGCGGGCTGGGTGCCCCCGCGCTGCTGTACCTCGCAGCGGCGGGAGTGGGCACCATTGGCATCGTCGACGACGACGTGGTGGACCTGAGCAACCTGCAGCGGCAGGTGATCCATGGCGTCAGCGACGTGGGCCGGCCCAAGATCGAATCGGCACGCGATGCCATCGCGGAGCTGAACCCGCTGGTGGACGTCCGGCTGCACAACGTGCGCCTGGACTCGTCCAACGCCCTGGAGCTGTTCAGCGGCTACGACCTCATCCTGGACGGCGCGGACAACTTCGCCACCAGGTACCTGGTGAATGACGCCGCAGCGATCCTCGGCAAGCCCTACGTCTGGGGTTCGATCTTCCGTTTCGACGGCCAGGTCAGCGTGTTCTGGGAAAAGCACGGGCCCACCTACCGCGACCTGTATCCGGAGGCGCCGCCTGCCGGTTCCGTGCCGTCCTGCGGTGAGGGCGGCGTGTTCGGCATGCTCTGCGCCGCCGTGGGATCGCTGATGGTGACAGAGGCAGTGAAGCTGATTACCGGCGTCGGACGTTCCCTGCTGGGCCGCGTGGCCCTCTTTGACGCGTTGGGCGGCAGCTGGCGGGAGATCCGGGTGGCAAAGGACCCGGCAGCGGAACCTATCACCGAGCTCACGGATTACGAGGCCTTCTGCGGGATAGCCCCGGAAACGCAGGCGGACACCGAACATACGGTCACCGCCACCCAGCTGGCCACCATGCTGGCGTCGCGGAAGGCGGGGCTCAAGGACTTCGAACTGGTGGACGTGCGTGAGGCGGGGGAATACGACATCGTCCGGATCGACGGCGCCAAACTGATCCCGCAGGGACGGATCCTTGCCGGCGAGGCCTGGGACGAACTCCCGCAGGACCGGGAGATCGTGTTCCACTGCAAGGCCGGGACGCGCTCCGCGACCGTGCTGGCGGCCGCGAGGCAGGCAGGCTACCAGCGGGTCAGCCACCTCGACGGCGGAATCCTGGCCTGGGTGCGGGATGTGGAGCCCGGAAAGCCCGTCTACTGACCGGAAACGCCCCATCACCTTTAGCGGCTTTTTGAGAAACGCCCCATCACCTCCCTGAAGAAAGTGATGGGGCGTTTCCGGTTTAGCGTTTCCGGTTTAGGGGCAAATGCTGATGGGGCGTTGGGGAGGGAGAACCTCAGGCGGTTTCGCGGCCCTTGTGGTCCACCGGGCACTCGGCGGCCGGCGCAGCCTCGGCCGGCTGCTCCACGGTGATGCCGTACAGGGCCTCCAGCGCGGCAACGTAGTCGTCCTGCTGGCCGTTCGCGGCTAGCTCGCGGGCGCGGACGGTGGGGACATGCAGCAGCTGCTTGACCATGCGGCGGAGCGCGAATTCGACCTCTTCCGCGGCGGCGGTGCAGCCGTGGCGGGCGCGGACCTTCTCCATTTCGGCATCCAGCACATTCATGGTGTGCCGGCGCAGGGCAACGATGGCTGAATCGACCGAGCGGGCCTGGCGCTCCTGCTCGAAGGCCTTGGCGGCGACCTTGACGATGCCGCTGGCCTGCGCGAGCGATTCGGACTGTTCCTGTGGCGCGGCCAGGCGCACCGACTCGAGGGTCAGCAGTTCCACGCCGTCCAGTTCGCCGACGGCGGGGTCGAAGTCGTGGGTGAGGGCCAGGTCGATGGCGATCAGGGGCTGGGGCGAGTCGGCGCGGACCTGGGCGAGTTCATCGGCCTCGACTCGGCTGTCAGATCCGCTGCAGCCGATCATGACGTCGGCGGCAGCCACGGCGTCCCGCAGGGAGTCGGCGTCGAGGGCCGTGCCGCCCCGCGAGGCCACGAAGCCTTCGGCCCGGCCGGAGGAGGAGAAGACAGAAATGTCCGTGCAGCCGCGTTCCCGGAGCAGGGCCATGGTGGCACCGGCATACGCGCCGGTTCCGAACAGCACAACCTTCTTGGTTGACCAGTCGGGATTTTCGGAAAGATCCGTGGCCAGGTCCAGGGCCACCGAGACGATGGACAGGCCGCGGGAACCGAGCGCCGTTTGCGCGCCCACTTCCTTGGCGGTCTTGGAAGCAGCCTGGAAGAGCCGGACCAGCCCGGCGCTGGCGGTGCCGTCGTGCTGGGCCGTGATCAGGG
Source organism: Paenarthrobacter sp. 22069 (assembly GCF_052046035.1). NCBI lineage: Bacteria > Bacillati > Actinomycetota > Actinomycetes > Micrococcales > Micrococcaceae > Paenarthrobacter > Paenarthrobacter sp. 22069. The sequence continues at coordinate 80,091 of NZ_JBQEQF010000008.1, forward strand.
CCCTGCGCACCTGGCCCGCGATTTCGCGTTCGCCCACGACGGCGGAGTCCAGTCCGGCGCTGACGGCGAACAGGTGCTGGGTCACTTCAGGCCCGGTACGGGTGCTGAACGAGCGTGAGACGAGAGGTTCGGGAAGCCCGCTGGCCTCGCTGATCCGGGCGACGACAGCGGCGCGGGCTGCTTCGACGTCGTCGGAATCGCGTGCCTCGCCGTAAATCTCGTAGCGGTTACAGGTGGCGAGGACCACGGCGCCGGCAACGGCGGGGGATTCGGTGAGGGCGGATGCGGCAATCCCGGAGGAACCGTTGCTCAACTGAGCAACGGTTTCGAGGTCGATGTCGGCGTGTGTAGCCACCAATGAGAAAAGAACCACAGCAGACCAATCATAGCTTTTTCGTGGCCGGGTAGAACAACCACCGGAAAGGATAGTCGCCACATGCCCCAGTGATCCCCGACACCTTCCCCGTCCCAGCGCCCCGGGAGACAGGTTGTCGTTATCTTTTGGGCCTCTTTTTCGGCACAATCAAGAGCATGACTCCTAGCCCTGCCGTCTCCGCTGCCGGCGCCCTCGCTGCAGACCATCCACTGATGGACGGCCGCACAGCGGACTCACCGCTGATCACGGCCTACCGCGGAGGCAAGCCATCCCGCCGTCCCGTCTGGTTCATGCGGCAGGCCGGCCGGTCGCTGCCGGAATACCTCAAGGTACGTGAGGGCATCGCCATGCTGGACTCGTGCCTGCGGCCGGAGCTGGCCTCCGAGATCACCCTGCAGCCCGTCCGCCGCCACGACGTGGATGCAGGCATCTTCTTCTCGGACATCGTCATCCCGCTCAAGCTCGCCGGTGTCGGTGTTGACATCGTGCCCGGAGTAGGCCCCGTCCTGGACAAGCCGGTACGCACCGCGGCCGATGTTGCCGCCCTGCCGCAACTCACGTGGGAAGCCCTTGAACCAATCCGCGAAGCGGTCCGCCTCACGGTGGCGGAGCTGGGGAAGACGCCGCTGATCGGTTTTGCCGGCGCCCCGTTCACCCTGGCGGCCTACATGGTGGAAGGAAAACCGTCGCGCGACCACCTCGGCCCGCGGACCATGATGCACGCCGACCCGGAAACCTGGAACGCGCTGGCCAACTGGGCCGCCGACGCCTCGGGAATGTTCCTCCAGGCACAGCTTGAGGCCGGCGCCTCCGCCGCCCAGCTCTTCGACTCCTGGGCGGGCTCGCTGGGACTGGCCGACTACACCAAGTACGTCGCACCGGCGTCGGCCCGTGCCCTGGACCATGTCCGCCACCTTGGTGCCCCGCTGATCCACTTCGGCACCGGAACCTCCGAACTCCTCGTTGCCATGCGCGACGTGGGCGTGGACGTGGTGGGCGTCGACTACCGGCTGCCCCTCGACGAGGCCAACCGCCGGCTGGGCGGAAGCGTGCCGTTGCAGGGGAATATCGACCCGGCACTGCTTGCCGCACCCTGGGATATCCTCGAAACCCACGTGCGGGAGGTCATCGCTGCCGGTTCCGCCGCACCGGGCCACGTCCTGAACCTCGGACACGGCGTGCCGCCGGAAACGGACCCTCAGGTCCTGACCCGGGTGGTGGAGCTCATCCACTCCATCTCGCCGGAGTAACCGGTGGGCAGTGCTCCGGACCAGTCCCCGACGGCGCTGGTGGTGGGCGGCGGAATCTCCGGGCTGCTGTCCGCACGGGAGCTCGCCGCCGCCGGCTGCACGGTTACCGTGCTGGAGGCGGGGGCCGCATGGGGCGGCTGCGTGGGCAGCCATACGGTCGCCGGACTCACCCTGGACAGCGGTGCCGAATCCTTTGCCACCCGCTCGGACGCCGTCGCACGCCTCTGCACCGAACTGGGCCTTGCCGGCAGGATCGTGCCGCCGCGGCCGGGTGGCGCCTGGGTGCAGCTGCCGGACGGCCCCCGCGAACTCCCCAGGACCGGGGTGCTGGGCATTCCCGCAAACCCATGGGACCCCGAGGTGCGCCGCACCCTGGGCCTCGTGGGCTCGCTGCGCGCATCCTTGGACCGCTTGCTGCCCGCCTCCGTGGGGGCTGGCGCGGACGTGACCAGCGTCGCCGCCCTGGTGCGTACACGAATGGGGCCGCGCGTCCTGGAACGCCTGGTCTCACCGGTGGTGGGCGGCGTCCATTCCGCCGATCCTGGCCTCCTCGACGTCGACATGGTGGCCCCGGGCCTGCGGGCCGGGCTGCGGAAGCACGGCTCCCTCGCTGCCGCGGTCGCAGCGCAACGGCGCGGCGCAGGCACTCCCGGCACGTCCCCGTCTGCCCAACCGGCCAAAGCCGGTTCCGCCGTTGCAGGCCTCGAAGACGGCATGCACACCCTGGTTGACGCCCTGGTGGCGGATCTCCGCGGCCGCGGCGTCACCCTTATGTCCGGCACTGCCGCCGATGCCGTTTCCCGCACTCCGGACGGCTGGCAGGTCGAAGCGGCAGGGACCGCCTTCCACTCAGACTTGCTGGTCGTGGCCGTGGACGGTCCGGCCGCCGTCGGGCTGCTGGAAGGCTCATTGCCTGCAATCGCGGGAAAGAAGCCGGCGGCGGGACCCGACGTCAAGCTCGTCACGCTGGTAGTGGACAAACCGGACCTGGACCGGCGTCCCAGGGGAACCGGGATCCTGGTGGCGCCCCAAACGCCGGGCGTCGAAGCAAAGGCGCTGACGCACGCCACGGGTAAATGGGACTGGCTTGAGGCCGCCGCCGGCCCGGGCCGCCACGTGGTCCGCCTCTCCTACGGACGGGTGGACGGCGCCGCGGCGCAACCGGTGGGCCCGGAAACCGACCAGGAACTCTTTGCGGCCGCGCTGCGGGACGCATCATCCCTGCTTGGCGTCCGCATCACGGAAGATGACGTGCGGGGCTGGGACGTGGTGCGGTGGCGGGGGTCCCTGCCATTCGCCGCGGTGGGACACCGGGCACGGGCAGCGGAGATCCGCCGGGCATGCACGGCCGCGGGCGGCCTGGCCGTCGTGGGGGGCTGGGTGGCCGGGAACGGCCTGGCCGCTGTGGTGGCCGACACACGTGAGCAAATCGGCCAACTGGCCGCCGCCTGAACATCACCGCAGGTCAGCGGGCCGGTTCCAGGGTGAATTCCGCCCGCACCGTCCGTGGCGGCGCCCTGCCCGGTTTCCAATCGGGCAGGCGTTCTGGTTAGGGTCGATGACTATGGTTCAACACAGGTCCGAGCTTTCAATGTCCCGGACCGGTATCCATGGGGGAATCCGACGCGGAGCCGCAGCTGCGGCCGTCGGAGCGGTACTGGTTCTGTCCACCGGCGTCCAGGCGTCCCTGGCCGATGATTCCGCACCCCCGCCCCAGGACCCCGCCGCGGAAGCCCGGGTCCAGGGCGCCGCTGGCGGCGCACCCGCCCCTGCCGACCGCACTCCGGGCCCGAAAGCCCCCTCCATCGTTGGCGTTCCCGGTACCCTCGTTCCGGCGGTGACGGCAACCCTCTCCACCGCCTCACCGGCGGCGGCAGCCGGCGCCACGGCGGATGCGTCCGCCACCGCACTGCCCCTTCCCGGCCTCCCGCTTCCCACCGTATCGGTGACGCCCCTGGCGCCTGGACTACCGTCAACCGCGTCTGCGGCACCCGCAGGCAGCCCATCGTCTCCAGCCCCTGCTGCGTCAGGTTCCACCACGAAGACGGGGTCCGGCGCGTCCGGGTCTGTGGCTCCGGCGGCAGGCGCAGGCCCTGCCCCTGCCGCAGGTCCTGCCACGGCCGGTGGACCGGGCAATGCCGCTGGCCCGGGCAGTGCCGCTGGCGACCCGGCAGCCGCCGGGCAAACCGAGACAGGCCCGGCCGGCGCAGGCCAGCGCGCAACGGACCAGGACGGTCTGGCGGGAACAACCGATGCGGAAACCGGAGGGTCCGCCAGCACGGATGCCACACGGGCTTCCGCGCTTCCGACTGCCTTGTCCATCAACGCGCGGAACTCCCAGCTCACCCGGGCACCGCAGGCAGCCGCACCTCCTGCCAGTTCCGCGCGGGCAGTTTCTTCCACCCAGCCGCTGCCGGACCTGCAGGGTCCCATGGTGTGGCTGGGCGCGGGACTGGTGGGCGTGGGAGCTGCGGCGGGGCTAGTGTTCGTGCGCATGCGCAAACCCTTCTGAGGCGACGGTGCGTGGCCCACTTCGCCGTAAGGGTGAGATTGCTCACTTCTACGAGTTGTAGAACTCTTCGGTTTCGCCTTGAGGGCGCGAAGGGGCAAACTTGTAACCATGAGCCACACTTCTGCCGAATCTGTCACTAAAACCGAAGAATCAGCCGAGCAGTTCTTTACCCTTTGGACGGTTTTCAAGCGGTCGGAGCCCGTGGTCCGCAGCGCTGATGCTGCGGCCGACTTCGAAGCGCTGCTGGAACGCCTGGCCGCAGCCGGCGTTACGCACCGGGGCAGCTACGACGTCTCGGCCATGCGCGCCGACGCCGACGTCATGGTGTGGCTCCACGGGCCCAAGCCGGAGGCGCTCCAGCAGGCCATCCGCGACATCCGCCGCAGCACCCTGTTTGCCGGAACCGAGATCGTATGGTCCGCCATGGGCGTCCACCGCGAGGCGGAGTTCGCCAAGAACCACACGCCCGCCTACTCCCGCGGCGTCGCCCCGGCTGAGTGGCTGTGCGTTTATCCCTTCGTCCGTTCCTACGAGTGGTACCTCCTGCCCGAGGCTGAGCGCGGCAAGATGCTCCGCGACCACGGCCTGCTGGGCCGCGACTTCCCCCAAGTCATCTCCAACACGGTCTCCTCCTTCGCGCTGGGCGACTGGGAGTGGATCCTCGGCCTGGAAGCACCTGAACTTGTTGACCTGGTCGACCTGATGCGCCACCTGCGCTCCACCGAGGCACGCAACCACGTCCGTGAGGAAATTCCGTTTTATACCGGACGGCGGATCACCGCCGACGAAGTAGCAGAGGTGCTCGCATGAATCCGCTCGACCCAATACTCTCCGCGGCCGTCAATCCGGTCACCGAGGCCGGCCGCATGGCGCCCAAGAACTACGACGCCGTCCTGCTCGCCTCCTTCGGCGGTCCGGAAGGACAGGATGACGTCATCCCGTTCCTCCGCAACGTCACCCGCGGCAGGGGTATCCCGGACGAGCGGCTCGAGGAAGTCTCGCACCACTACCGTGCCAACGGCGGCATCAGCCCCATCAACCAGCAGAACCGCGAACTCAAGGCGGCGCTGGAAGCCGAACTTGCCGCCCGCGGCATCGAGCTGCCCGTGCTGTGGGGCAACCGCAACTGGGCGCCGTACATTCCCGAGACGCTGCAGGCAGCGTACGACGCCGGCCACCGCCGGGTGCTGATGCTCACCACGAGTGCCTACTCCTGCTACTCCAGCTGCCGCCAGTACCGCGAGGACATCGGCATGGCGCTCACCGAGACCGGACTGGACGGCCGGCTGGAAGTGGACAAGGTCCGCCAGTACTTCGACCACCCCGGCTTCGTGGAGCCCTTCGTGGAGGGCACCGCCGCCGGCCTGGCCGAGGTCCGCGCCAAACTTGCCGCTGCCGGGACGCCCGACGCCCCGGTCCACGTCCTGTTCGCCACCCACTCCATCCCCACCCGCGACGCCGAGGCCGCCGGCCGGTCCGAGGGTGAGCCCCGTGAGTTCGAGGAAGGGTCCGCCTACGTGGCCCAGCACCTCGCCAACGCGTCCGCCGTGATCGAACGGGTCGGGAAAGAATCCGGGCTCACCGTGCCGTGGTCCCTGGTGTACCAGTCCCGTTCCGGTGCCCCGCACGTTCCGTGGCTTGAGCCGGACATCAACGATGCCATCGAGGAACTGGCCGGCCAGGGCGTCAAGGGCGTTGTCATCGTTCCCCTGGGCTTCGTCAGCGACCACATGGAAGTCGTATGGGACCTCGACACCGAAGCGATGGAAACCTGCGCCAACCTCGGCCTTGCCGCAACCCGGGTCCCCACGCCGGGCACCCACCGGAAGTTCGTTGACGGGCTGGTGGATCTCATCTGCGAGCGGACCGTCGCCAACAACATCAGCGACCGGCCCGCCGTGACGGACCTTGGCCCCTGGTACGACGTTTGCCGGCCCGGATGCTGCGCCAATTTCCGCGGCGAAAAGCCCACCATCGCGGGCGCCGACACCACCGTCGGCACAGGCCACGACCCGTACCCGGCCGCTGCCGGCGAAACGGCCCAGCCGTGACCGTCCGCATTGGAACCCGTGCCAGCAAGCTGGCACTCACCCAGACCCAGCAGACCGCCGACCAGCTTTCCGCCGTCGGAGGATTTCCGGTGGAACTGGTGCACATCCGGACGGACGGCGATGTCCTCACGGGGTCGCTCTCCCAGATGGGCGGCACCGGCGTCTTTGTCGCAGCCCTGCGTGACGCCCTGCTCCGCAGTGAATGCGATGTCGCCGTCCACTCACTCAAGGACCTGCCCACCGGGGCAGCCGTGGGGCTCAGCCTTGCCGCCACGCCGCGCCGGGTGGACGTCCGGGACGTGTTGTGTGCCCGCGACGGGCTGAAGCTGGCGGATCTGCCCGCCGGAGCCCGCGTGGGCACCGGTTCCCCCCGCCGCGCCGCGCAACTGCGCGCCGCACGGCAGGACCTGGAGATCGTGGACATCCGAGGCAACGTGGACACCCGGCTGGGCCGCGTCCCCGGACTGCCCGGCAACTCCACGGACCAGGTGGTGCCCGGGAAGTCATGCGACCTGGACGCGGTGGTACTGGCTGCCGCCGGCCTGGGACGCATCGGCAGGCTGGACGCCGTCACGGAATACCTCGAAACCGATGTCATGCTTCCCGCCGCCGGCCAGGGATCCCTCGCGATCGAATGCCGGACGGCCGACGCACCGCCAAAGCCGGGGTCCGCCGAAGGCTCCCGCGAGGTCCTGGCCCAGGCCCTGGCGGCACTCGACGATCCCGACACCCGCCTTGCCGTCACCGCCGAACGCGCCCTTCTCGCCCGCCTGGAAGCGGGCTGCGCGGCCCCGGTGGGTGCCTACGCCTACCGGAAAGGCAGCATGCTGCACCTGGAAGCCGTGGTCTGTGCCGTTGACGGCACCGCTACCGTCCGGGACAAGCGCGCCACGGACGGCCTGACGGAAGTCGGAGCCACCCTGCTCGGCATCGAGCTCGCCGAGGCACTCCTCGCCGCCGGCGCCGCCGGCATCGCAGATCTGCAGGCGTCCTGACCTGGCGATGACACAGCCATCCCGCATGTCCGGATCCCGGCAGCCGCCCAGCGATAAACCGCTGGGCGGAGCCAGGGTCCTGGTCACGCGCAGCCCGGAACGATCGGCTGCCCTGGTCTCGGCCCTCGCGAAGGCCGGCGCCGAACCTGTCCTGCTGCCGCTCATTGACTTCGAACGGGCACCGGACCAGCACGCCCTCGACGTCGCCTGCGACGCCCTGGCGGCGGGGGCCTTCGACTGGCTGGTGCTCAGCAGTGCCACCGCGGTGCACGTCCTGATGGAGAAGGCCGCGGAGCGTGGGCTGGGGCTGGGCCAACTGGTCGCTGCCGGCACGCGCGTCGCCGCCGTCGGCCCCGCAACGTGCAGGCTGCTGGAGTCGGGCGGACTTGCCGTTGCCCTCACGCCGCCCGAAGAACAGTCTGCCGCCGGCCTGCTGTCAGTCTGGGACGGGCGCGGCAAGGTGCTACTCCCGCAGGCGGACATCGCCGCCCCCATCCTGGCCGAAGGCCTGGCTGCAGCGGGCGCCGCTGTTACCGCCGTGACGGCCTACCGCACCGTCCACTACCCCGCGGCAGCCGAGCGCAGGCTCGCCGTGACGCCGGAGGACGGCGACGGCGGCCCGCAGCCGCCGTCGTACCCCCTCCTGACGCCGGAGGCTGCTGCGGCAGAAATTGCCCAGGGCCGCATGGGCGCGGTCATCGCGGCCTCGCCAAGCGCCGTGCGCCGGATCGCTGCGCTGGGCCCCTTGGCAGGCTGCCGGCTGGTGGTGATTGGCAGGTCGACGGCGGACCAAGCCACCGCGGTGGGCCTCACCGTGGCCGCCGTGGCAGCGGAACCCACGCCTGATGGCTTGGTGGCAGCCGTCGCCAAAGCCCTCAACCTGACCTGACTAATGCCCCCGTTCGAGCAAACCTCACCAGACAACGCGAAGACAGGAACCATGACTTTCCCCAACCAGCGTCCCCGCCGCCTGCGCACCACCCCCGCGATGCGCCGCCTCACCGCCGAAACCCGGATGTCCGCGGCCGAACTTATCCTTCCGGCCTTCATCCGGGAAGGACTCACCGAACCCAACCCCATCACCTCAATGCCGGGCGTGGTCCAGCACACCACCGACACCCTGAAACGGGCCGCCGCAGAGGCAGTTGAACTTGGCCTGGGCGGCATCATGCTGTTCGGCATCCCCGAGACCCGCGACGCCGAAGGCTCGGCATCACTGGACCCGGACGGCGTCCTGAACAAGGCCATCAGCGACGTCCGCGCGGAGGTTGGCGATGACCTGGTGATCATGAGTGATGTATGCCTGGACGAGTTCACCGACCACGGGCACTGCGGAGTGCTCGACGCCGACGGGTACGTGGACAACGACCGCACCGTGGAGATTTACGCCCGGATGGCGGTGGCGCAGGCGGACGCCGGCGCCCACATGCTGGGCCCCTCCGGCATGATGGACGGCCAGGTTGCCGCCATCCGCTCTGCGCTGGACAAGGCCGGCCACGCCAATACCTCCGTCATCGCCTACGCCGCCAAATACGCCTCGGCGTTCTATGGACCGTTCCGGGAAGCGGTGGATTCCCAGCTCAAGGGCGACCGGCGGACCTACCAGATGGATGCCGGCAACCGCACCGAAGCGCTGCGCGAGGTGGAACTGGACCTGGCCGAGGGGGCCGACATCATCATGGTGAAACCGGCCATGAGTTACCTGGACATCGTGGCCGACGTCGCTGCGATGAGCCCGGTGCCGGTATCCGCATACCAGATTTCCGGCGAGTACGCCATGATCGAGGCCGCGGCCGCCAACGGCTGGATCGACCGCCGCGCAGCCATCACGGAATCAGTCCTGGGCATCCGCCGGGCCGGCGCGCACATGGTCCTCACCTACTGGGCCGCGGAGCTTGCCGGCTGGCTGAAGGAATCCCGGTGACGGAACAACCCTCTGCCGGACCCACCGCGCCCGTGGGGGAGGACCGCATCCTCCTCGGCCTGAACACCTTCGGCGACGTCGGCGTAAACCCGGACGGCAGCCCCCAGCCGCACGCCCGGGTGCTGCGGCAGCTGCTTGAACAGGCTGAGCTGGCAGACGCCGTCGGACTCCATGCCTTCGGCGTGGGGGAGCACCACCGCCGGGACTACGCCGTCTCCGCGCCGGAAGTCTTCCTGGCCGCCGCCGCAGCGCGCACCACGCGCATCCGGCTGGGGTCCGCCGTGACCGTGCTGAGCTCGGATGACCCCATCCGGGTGTTCCAGCGGTTTTCCACGGTGGACGCCATCTCAAACGGCCGGGCGGAGGTCATGCTGGGGCGCGGATCCTTCGTCGAGTCCTTCCCCCTGTTCGGTCTGGACCTTGCCGATTACGAGATGCTCTTCGAAGAGAAGCTCGAGCTGTTCAGCAAGGTCCGGACGCAAAAGCCCGTGCACTGGGAGGGGCGGAGCCGGCCGGCACTCCACGGCCTCAACGTCTTCCCGCCCCTGGAACACCACCTGCTGCCTACCTGGATCGGCGTGGGGGGAACGCCGGAATCGGTGCTCCGCTGCGCGCAGTACGGCTACCCCATTATTTTCGCCATCATCGGCGGCCAGCCACGGGGCTTCCGGCCCCTGGCTGACCTCTACCGTGAAGCGATGGCCAAGTACGGCCACCCCATGCAGCAGATGGCCACCCATTCGCCCGGCCACGTGGCCGACACCGACGAGCAGGCCCGCGAGGAGCTGTTCCCGCACTGGCTTGCCCTTCGCAACAAGCTCGGGGCAGAGCGCGGTTGGGGTCCGGCGGGCCGCGGCGAGTTCGATGCCCTGTGTTCGTCCGAAGGCGCCCTCTACGTGGGATCGCCCGAGACGGTGGCCCAAAAAATTGTCCGGCTGAAGCGGAACCTCGGCGTGGACCGCTTCGACCTGAAATACAGCAACGGGCCGCTGCCGCACGCTGCCATGATGCGCTCCATTGAGCTGATGGGCACGGCTGTGGCTCCCCGCGTGGCTGAACTGCTCGCCGGCTAACTGAGCTTGCCGGCCACCTGAGAGAATAGGAACCATGACTTCCAGCAATCCTCGCAACGAGGCACTCTTCGACCGCGCCCGCCAGCTGATGCCGGGCGGGGTCAACTCACCCGTGCGCGCCTTCGGGTCAGTGGGCGGCACCCCGCGTTTCATGGTCTCCGCCAAGGGGCCCTACCTCACCGACGCCGACGGCAAGGAATACGTGGACCTGGTCTGCTCCTGGGGTCCCGCGCTGCTCGGCCACGCCCACCCCGCCGTGCTGGACGCCGTGCACGCTGCCGTTGACCGCGGCCTGTCCTTTGGTGCCTCCACCCCGGACGAGGCCAACCTCGCGGAAATCGTTAAGGAGCGGGTCCCCGCCGTCGAACGCCTGCGGATGGTCTCCACCGGCACCGAAGCCACCATGACGGCTGTCCGGTTGGCCCGCGGATTCACCGGCCGCAACCTCATCATCAAGTTTGCCGGCTGCTACCACGGACACCTGGACGGGCTGCTCGCCGCCGCCGGTTCCGGCGTGGCCACCCTGGCGCTGCCCGGTTCCGCCGGGGTCACCGAAGCCACCGCGGCCGAAACCCTGGTGCTGCCCTACAACGACCTCCAGGCCGTCAAGGAAGCCTTCGCCACCCACGGACCCAACATCGCGGCAGTGATCACCGAGGCAGCTCCCGCCAACATGGGTGTTGTCACCCCGGCTGAAGGGTTCAATGCAGGGCTGTCGCGGATCACCCGCGAGCACGGGGCTCTGCTTATCGTTGACGAGGTCCTGACGGGCTTCCGCACCGGCTACTCAGGTTACTGGGGCCTGACCGGCGGCGCCGCGGACGCCGAGGACCCGTGGACGCCTGACCTGCTGACGTTCGGCAAGGTCATCGGCGGCGGCATGCCGACGGCGGCCCTCGGCGGCCGTGCCGATGTCATGGACTACCTGGCCCCCACGGGCCCGGTGTACCAGGCCGGTACGCTGTCCGGGAACCCCGTGGCCATGGCCGCGGGCGTCGCCACGCTGACCCATGCCACCCGCGACGTCTATTCGTTCATCGATGTCCGTTCCCTGGAACTGTCCTCCGCGTTGTCCACCGCGCTGGATGCTGCCGGGGTGGACCACTCCATCCAGTTCGCCGGGAACCTCTTCTCCGTAGCCTTCGGCACCTCCGCCCACGGGGTCCACAACTACGCCGACGCCCAGGCACAGGAAGCCTTCCGCTACGCACCGTTCTTCCACTCCATGCTGGAATCGGGGGTCTACCTGCCGCCGTCGGTCTTCGAGGCGTGGTTCCTGTCCGCCGCCCACGACGACGACGCCATGAACCGGATCTACGACGCACTGCCCGCCGCAGCGAAGGCGGCCGCAGCCGCCCAAGGCTAGGACCGCCGTCGTCACTTAACGCAAAAATCCCCGCCTCCTGGACACTTCCCCTGCTTGAAAGGGGAAGGTCCGGGAGGCGGGGATTTTTGTTCCTGCCTGCCTTTGGGCCTAGAGGACGTCCGAGAGGAAGCCCTTGAGCCGGTCCGTGCGGGGCGCCGTGAAGATCTGTTCCGGGGGCCCGGACTCGACCACCACGCCGGCGTCCATGAAGGTCACAGTGTCCGACACGTTGCGCGAGAAGCCCATTTCGTGCGTCACCACCACCATGGTCATGCCGCCCTCGGCCAGGTCCGCCATCAGGGACAGGACACCCTTCACCAGTTCGGGATCCAGCGCAGAGGTGGCCTCATCGAAGAACATGACCTCCGGCTTCATGGCCAGCGCACGGGCAATGGCCACGCGCTGCTGCTGGCCGCCGGACAGGTTCGCCGGACGGGAATCCGCCTTGTGCTTCAGCCCTACCAGGTCCAGCTGTTCCAGGGCCTGGCTTCGCGCCTCCTCCTTGGAAAGCTTGCGCAGCTTCCGCAGGGCGAGCGAAATGTTCTCCGCCACCGTCTTGTGCGGGAACAGGTTGAACTGCTGGAACACCATGCCGATCCGGCGCCGGAGTTCGTCCGGGTTGTCCTTCAGCACCGAACGGCCATCCAGCAGGATATCGCCCTGGTCCGGTTCGATCAGGCGGTTCATGACCCGCAGCAGCGTTGACTTGCCCGAGCCGGAAGGGCCGATCACGGAGGCCGTGGTGCCCTGCGGAACGTGCAGGTCGATGCCCCGGAGGACATGGTTGCTGCCGAAGGACAGGTGGATGTTCTTGGCGCTCAGTGTTCCGGACGCGAACTCGCTCATGCCTGGGCTCCCTTCCCGACGATGGCTGCAGCGTCGTCCGGCTCTTTCTTTTCCGGCCGGCCGGTGCGCAGCCGGGCATCGATCCAGTTCACGAAGTGGGTCAACGGAATGGTGAGCACCAGGTAGAACACGGCAGCGGCGACATAGGGCGACAGATTGCCGGTGGTGGCCGCCGCGTCCTTGCCGATCTGGAAGATTTCGCGTTCCGTGGCCAACAGGCCCAGGAGGAACACCAGCGAGGACTCCTTGATCAGCGCGATGAACTGGTTCACCAGGGCGGGCAGGACCCGGCGGATGCCCTGGGGAACCACTACGAGCCGCATGGATGGGCCATAGCCGAACCCCAGGGCCCGGGAGGCCTCCAGCTGTCCCTTGTCCACGCTCTGGATGCCGGAGCGGAAAATCTCGCCGATGTACGCCCCGGACATGAGGGACAGCGCGGTGATGGCCATCGGGTACGGGCTGGTGGAGCCAGTCATTTCGCGCACGATGGGCCCGAACCCGAATCCGATGACCAGGATGGTCAGCACCGGCGGAAGGCCACGCAGGATGTCCGTGTAGACACGGGCGATCCAGCGTGCCACGGCGTTCCGGGAGATCCCCATCAGGGCGAGCAGCATTCCCAGAGCTGTGCCGATGATGCCGGAAATGATGGCCAGCACGAGGGTGTTCGGCAAACCGACGGCGAACATCTTGGGAATGACTTCGCCCATCGCCTTCCAGTCAAGGAAGGTGTCCGCGAGTTGCTTGAGGATATCCATGGAACGCCCTGGTTACTTGGCCGCGGGGATCTTGACGGCCTTGCTGCCCGGCTTCCAGCCCTGCGGGGTCTGCTCGGCGGCCGTGGGACGGTCCTTGTACCATTCCGAGGTCAGCTTGGTCCAGGTGCCGTCAGCGATCACTGCGTCCAGTCCGGAGTTCAGGGCGTCGATCAGGGGCTGGTTGTCCTTGTTCACTGCGTACGCGGTGAAGTTCTGGGTGTTCACAACCTTTTCGGCGATCTTGGTGTTGTCGCCTTCCTTGACCTGGCCGGTTGCCTGCTGCGACGGTGCCACCCAGGCGTCAATCTGGCCGTTCTTCACGTTGCCGTAGACCGTGTTGTAGTCCGGGAAGCGGACGGGTTCAAGCTTCAGAGTGTTGGTGACGTAGTCGTCCTGGACGGTTCCCTGGACGACGCCGATCCGGACGCCTTCCTTCAGGTCGGCGAAGCCGTTGACCTTGGAACCGTTCTTGGTCACCACGGCCATGTAGCCGAAGTCGTAGCCGTTGGTGAAGCCAACGGTCTTGCGGCGGGCGTCCGTGGTGGAGATCGAGGAGGATCCGACGTCGAACTGCTTGTTGGCCACCTGGGACAGCAGGGCGGAGAAGTCCGTGGAAGCGAACTCCACCTTGAGCCCGAGCTTGTCGCCGATGGCGCGCAGCAGCTCGTTGTCGTAGCCGGTGAACTTGCCGGACGGGTCGATGAAGATGTTCGGCGGTGCATCGGAGAGGGTTCCGACACGCAGGGTGCCCTCGGTGATGAGGCCGAGCTTGGTCTTGTCGATCTTGTCGATCGGGGTGACATCGGCGGTGGTGTACTTGTCCAGCGTCTGCTGGTCGCTGCCGGCGAGGGCATCGGTGGGGGTGCCGCTGGGCTGGGAAGAGCCGCCGCCGCAGGCTGCGAGGGAAACCGCCAGGGCAAGTGCAACGGGAGCGGTAGTGAGCCACTTCATCGCTTTGATTTTCATCAGGTTGTCACTTTCGTGTGAGTCATAAGTCGACCGGGCCGCAAGGCAGCGCTGTGGCGCCTGTCCTAAGCCGGTCGGGCCGTTCGGGGCAGGGGTGACCGCAAAACTTTATTGTCTCACTACGGTGAATTAACCGGGCGCTCCGAAGAATTGGCTCCCTGTAGGGGGTTGAGTCCGAATCATATTCTGCTGTTCGGCGATGCCAAGTGCAGCGCGGCTGCTGCACCGTGTGGATAACGAATCCGTGCGCGCTCAGGGGAGGAGGTTTGTTAACCGCCGTAACTGTGACTTGCCTCCCATATTTGAGGTGTGCTGCGGGACCGCTAGAAGCCACCGGCGGTGGCGTCCTGGGGCGGCAGTACCGGCCAGTCTCCCTCGATGACGGCGGCCGGCTTCGTTTTCCGGAGGTACTCCTGGAAGTCCGATGCCTGGCTGGTGGCCCAGTCCACCTGCAGCTGGTGCAGTTGGCTGGCCGGCATCATCAGCTTGGGGAATTTGCCCGCCATCGCATCCAGGACACGGAGGGTGGCCAGGGCATCCGCTGCCGAGGTGTGGGCGTTGTCCAGGACCACGCCGTACTCCTCGCAAAGCGCGCTGAGGGTCCGCTTGCCCTTGCGGTACCGGTCAACCTGCTTGTTCATGATGTAGGGGTCCAGCACAGGGAAGCGGCTGAGCTGGGGGACGCCGTAGCGGGCGGATTCGGCGGCGAGGACGGTGAAGTCATAGCTGGCGTTGAAGGCGATGACCGGCGTGCCGGAATCAAAGAGTTCCTGGAGTACGGCGGCGACCTCGCGGGTGACCTCATGCGCGGGCCTGCCGTCCCGCCTGGCCTGCTCGGTGGTGATGCCGTGCACATCGCTTGCCTCGGTGGGAATCTCCACCCCCGGATCAGCCAGCCACTCGTGCTCCTTGATGACTCCGCCTTCGTGGTCCACCACGGTAATGGAGGCGGTAACGATTCGTGCCGCCCGGGAATTGCGGCCGGTGGTTTCAAGGTCGAAGGCCGCACGCGGCAGGGTGTTCCAGGAACTCATGCTTCAACGCTACGGGGAGCCGCCGACAATTCCGGGGAACGCCACTGCGGCTACATTGGATCAATGCGTAATGAGTACGTCCAGGCGGTCCTGGCCATTGTCCGGCTGGTGCCGGCAGGGTCCGCAGTGGCGTACGGGGACGTTGCCGAGCTCCTGGGATCGGGCGGACCGCGCCAGGTGGGTTCGGTCATGAGCCATCACGGGGGCAGTGTTCCCTGGTGGCGGGTCCTGAAGGCCAGCGGCCATGCACCGGAGGGTCACGAGGCCGAGGCCCTGCTCCTCTACCTTGACGAGGGCACACCGCTTGCAGGCGATTACAGCTCCTTCCTGAAGGCGGGGGAGGGCCGGTGGCGGGTGGATCTGGCAGCAGCGCGCTGGGCGCCGGCGGACGGTGATTTTGACCGCATTGATGCCATTGCCGAGGACCTGGAGCGCCGGCTCCACAAATTGTCGGTGCCTGATGATGGAATGATTTTGTGACAGTAACAATTCCCATGACCGGTCCCCGGGGACCGCGCCGGCAGGAGCCGGACGACGGCCAGGGGCAGGGCTATGCCGGCGCTGGATCCCCGGCCGGCAGCAGTGGCCCGCAAGGCAGCCCTGTCCTTCGCCTGCTGCCGCCACGGCGGTTGCACGCTGCTGCCCTTCGGCTCACCCCGGACCAGCAGGCGGCGGTCGACGTCGTCCAGGGTTCCGGACCGGTCCTGGTGCCGGGGGCTCCGGGCACCGGAAAGACCACCGTCCTCGTCGAGGCAGCCGTCCAGCGGGTGGTCCGGGACGGCGTCGACCCCGAACGCATTCTGATCCTTGCGCCCACCCGTCTTGCGGCGGATTTCCTTCGTGACAGCTTCACAGCCCGGCTGGACCGGAGCCTCAGCACCACTCCGGCCAGGACATGGGCCTCCTACGCGTTTGACCTGATCCGCCGGGCCAAAGCCGAAGGCGTCATCCCGCTTCCCCGTCCGCCCCGGCTGCTTTCCGGCCCGGAACAGGACCTCATCATCAAGGAACTCCTGGAGGGGCACAGGATTCCGGGACTGGAACTGCCTTGGCCTGCAGATCTTGACGGCGCCCTGGAAACCCGCGGCTTCCGCCAGGAGGTGCGGCAGCTCTTCGACCGCATTATCGAGTCGGGCCGTACGGCCGGGGACCTCGTGCGGCTGGCGGATGATTGCGGCCGTCCGGACTGGAAGGCCGCAGCAGCCCTGTACGCCGAGTACCGCGATGTCCTTGACCTGCGCATGCCGGAAGCCTTCGACCCCGCAGGGATCATCACCGCGGCCCGGCAGATCTTCCAGGACGCACCGGAATTCCTTGCCGCGGAACGCGCCCGGCTGCAGGTTGTCCTGGTGGACGATATCCAGGAGGCCAACCCGGCCATCTTCGAGCTGCTCGCAGATATCGCGGCCGGCAGAGACTGCTACATAACCTCCTCCCCGGACACCGTCGTCCAGGGTTTCCGCGGAGCGCGGCCCGACCTTGCCGCCGAGCTTCCCCGGCTGCTGTCGGCACAGGCTCCTGTCCTTGAACGGCCCTTGTGGCACGCCCACGGCCTGGCGCCTGCAGTGGCGAACGCATGGATGAACGTGGCCGGCCGCATTTCCCAACGTGCCGGCGGACAGCTCGCACGGCGCCTGGAGCCTCCCGCCCGGTCCGGGCAGCCGGACCCCGGCGATAGCCCCGGCAATGTTGAGGCGCATCTGGTTCCCACGCCTGTGCACGAACTGCGCTACGTTGCGCAACGCATCCTGGACCAGCACATCAACCACAACCGCGACCTTGCGGACATTGCCGTCATTGTGCGCAACGGCGGCCAGGTCAGCGAGCTGCAGCGCTACTTGTCGGGGCAGGGCATTCCCGTTCAGGTCCCCGTGGCCGAGTCTGCCGTCCGGGACGAGGTAGCCGTGCGCCCGCTGCTGGATGCTTTCGCCATCGCCCTGGATCCAGGGCTGCTGACGCCGGAAGCCGCTGTATCACTTCTTACCTCCCGGATCGGAGGCGCCACCTCCATTGAGCTGCGCAGGCTCCGGCAGTCCCTGCGGCGAGAGGAACTCCTGGGCGGAGGTGGCCGCGCCAGCGACGTGCTGCTGGTGGAGGCACTGCTGGAACCCGGCGCGCTGGGCGCTTTGGGTATCGAAGGCCGGGCCGCGCGGCGCACGGCGCGGATGATCCAGGCCGGACGTGACGCAGCCGGACTGCCTGGCGCCAATGCCGAATCGGTGCTGTGGGCCCTCTGGAGTTCCACGGGCTTGTCCACCGCCTGGACGGCCACCGCCTTGGCGGGGGGACCCCATGGGGCGCGGGCCGACCGCGACCTTGACGCGATGATGGCGCTCTTCCACACGGCGGAGCGCTACGTGGACCAGATGCCCGGCGCTGGCCCGGAGCAGTTCCTGGAATACCTCCTCAACCAGGAGCTTCCCATGGACACCCTTGCCGCCCGTGCCCAGCTTGATGATGCCGTGGAACTGATGACGCCGGCCAGTGCGGCGGGCCGGCAATGGCCCGTCGTCATCATCGCCGGACTGCAGGAGGCAGTATGGCCCAACACCAGGCTCCGGGGTGAACTGCTGGGAAGCACGCTGTACGCGGATGCGGTGGAACATGGCCCGGAGTACGCCCTCCAGCGGGACCCCCTGAGCCGGCTGCGCGATATCCGTTACGACGAACTCCGCAGTTTCTCCACCGCGGTATCCAGGGCTCGGGAACTGCTGGTCTGCACGGCGGTTTCATCCGAAGACGACCAACCGTCCTCCTTCCTGGACTTTGTTGCACCCTTGGAACCGGGGGAGGAGGGCCGGGTCTTCACCCGGGTGGAACGGCCCATGACGCTGCGCGCCCTGGTTGCCGAGCTTCGGCAGCATGCCCAGCTGGTGGGGGACGCAGCGCAATTCGGAGACGGCGTCGGCAACCTGAAGGACGGAACCGCCCAGGCGGATGAGGCTGCGAGGGTCCTGGCGCATCTGGCGTCAGTGGAGCCGCCGGTCCCCGGGGCGCACCCCGGCACCTGGTGGGGGCTCGCCCCACTGACGTCCACTGAGGCAGTGGTTCCGCCGGGAGGAACGGTGTCGGTATCCCCGTCCAAGGTGGAGACCGTGCAGAAATCGCCCCTGGATTGGTTCGTGCAGGCAGCGGGTGGGGAACCTGCCACCGACTTCGCCCGGAGCCTTGGCACCCTGGTGCATGCGATAGCGCAGGACATGCCCGATGCCTCCGGTTCGGAGTATGTTGCCGAATTGGTGCGCCGCTGGCCGGCCCTGGGTATGAAGGACAACTGGGAAGGGAAGCTGGACTTCCAGCGCGCGGAGGCCATGGTCCGCAAACTGGCCCAGTATGTGCTGACCATGAGGAGTGAAAGCCGAAGCCTGCTGGGAGTCGAGCAGGACTTCGAAGTTGCCCTCGGCGAGGTGACTGTGGACGAAGCGGCTCCGCGTGAGGCGTTGCTTCGTGGCCAGGTGGACAGGTTGGAAATCGACGGCGAGGGCCGCCTGGTGGTGGTCGACCTCAAGACCGGCAAGCGCCAGCCCGGCAAGGATGAGCTCTCCCGCCATCCGCAGCTTGGCGCCTACCAGGCTGCAGTGCTGGCCGGCGGCTTCGACGCCGGCGCGGGTGGGGCCCGGAGTTCGTCGGGCGGCGCGGTGCTTGCTCAGCTAGGGACCAGTGCCGTCAATCCGGCAATCCAGCAACAGGAACCACTCGACCCCCGGGAAAACTGGGCACTGGACATGGTGACGGAGGCGGCGGCGGTGATGGGCGGAAGCGAATTCACCGCGCGTCACGACCCGGCCAAGGGAAGCCACGGCGGCCACGGCTGCAGGCTCCCGGAGGTTTGCCCGTTGTGTGTGCGTGGAAGGCAGGTCACCGAATGAGCGAGGCACTGACGGCGGAGGACACCACCCCCGCGGTTCGCTTCAGTCCCGAAGAATTGACCGCGATGCTCGGCGGAAGCAACATGCCCACGCCCGAGCAATCCGCCATCATTTCCTCCCCCCTGGCGCCCCGGCTGGTCATTGCTGGTGCCGGATCGGGAAAGACCGCCACCATGGCAGACCGGGTGGTGTGGCTTGTGGCCAACGGATGGGTCACCCCGGAAGAAGTCCTCGGTGTCACGTTTACCCGGAAGGCCGCCGGAGAACTTGCCAGCAGGATCCGGTCCAAGCTCCTGGCTTTGCAGCGCCTCGCCGCCAGGGAGACCACCCGAGGTGTTTTCCCGGACGGCCTGCTCAGCAGCGACGCCCTGGAGCCCAAAGTATCCACTTACCACTCGTTCGCCAGCGGCATCGTCTCCGATTACGGACTGCGGCTGGGGGTGGAGCGCGACGTCGTGCTGCTGGGCGGCGCGCAGGCATGGCAGCTGGCCAGTGAGGTGGTGGAGGCCTATGACGGAGAGTACGCCCACTTCCGGGCCGCAAAGTCGACACTGGTGAAGGCCGTTATCCAATTGGCGGGAGAGTGCGCCGAACACCTCCAGGAACCCGAGGACGTCGAAGCATGGCTCATGGCGCGCCTTTCGGAATTCGAGTCCCTGCCGTACCTTGCCGGCAAGAAACGGAACACGGCGAAGGCCGCCCTGGACCTCGGGGCCATGCTCCGGACCAGGGCAAGCGTTGCGGACATGGTGGGCCGGTATGCCGCCGCCAAGCGGTCCCGCGGTGCACTCGATTTCGGCGACCTGGTGGCGCTCGCCGCGAAGGTGGCGCAGGACGTTCCGCTCGCTGCCAGGATGGAACGCCAGCGCTACAAGGTGGTCCTCCTCGACGAGTTCCAGGACACGTCGTACGCGCAGCTGGTCCTCTTTTCCCGTCTCTTCGGCGAAGGCCATGCAGTGACGGCGGTAGGGGACCCAAACCAGTCAATTTATGGATTCCGCGGCGCCTCGGCAGGCCAACTGTTCCACTTCGTCCGCGAGTTTCCCGTCCGCACCGATGTGCCGGACGGGAAAGACGGCTGGGCGCCCACTCCCACCTCCTACCTGACCACTGCGTGGCGGAACGGCCGGTCAATCCTTGCAGCGGCCAACGTAATGTCGCAGTCCCTTAGTCGTACCGCGGCACAGAATGCCCCTGCCGGAGGCAAGGCAGCCACAGCTGAAGTACCGCCGCTGCAGCCCAGCCCGCATGCGGTGGAGGGCGCTGTGGTGCTTGGCCGCTTTGCCAGTGACGTTGATGAGGCTGCCGCCTTGGCAGAGGACGTCCTGAAATACCGGGTGACCGACTTTGAGCTGAAGCCTGACGGTGCAGCCGAACCGCCGGCCCTGGCAGTCCTGTGCCGCAGGCGCGCCCAGATGGAGACCGTTCGGCGCCAGTTCGAGGCCCGGGGAATTCCCTACGAGATCGTGGGTCTTGGGGGGCTCCTGGACACGCCGGAAATCGTCGACCTGGTGGCCACGCTGCGCGTCCTTGCCGACCCCGGCCGGTCGGATGCCCTCATGCGGCTGCTTGCGGGCGCCCGGTGGCGGATCGGTCCCGCCGACCTCATGGCGCTGCGCGACTGGTCCAACCAGCTCGCCCGGAGGCGGGGAAATGCTGCACAAGGTCTTAACGGCGATAACCCTGACAGCGACGCCGATGAAGCGGATGCCCCTGTCCTCGAAGGGGATCTGACTGATGGGGCCAGTCTTGTGGAGGCCCTGGATTTCCTGCCCCGGGACGGGTGGACGTCGTCCAACGGCCGCACCCTTACTTTGGAGGCGCGCCGCAGGCTCGCCCTTTTGTCCACCGAACTTCGTCAGCTGCGGGGTTACCTGGGGGACGAGCTTATTACGCTCCTGGGCGAAGTGGAGCGGTCCATGTTGCTGGACATTGAGGTGGCGGCGCGGCCGGGGATCAGCATTCACCAGGCCCGGCGCAACCTTGATGCCTTCCACGACGCAGCTGCCGGATTCCTCCGCACCTCTCAGCGTGTGGACATTCTGGCTTTCCTTGCCTGGCTCGAAGCCGCAGCGGCTGAAGAGAACGGATTGGAGGCCCCGGCCAGCGATGTCAACCGCGAAGCCGTCCAGCTGTTGACTGTCCATGCCTCCAAGGGCCTGGAGTGGGATGTTGTTTTTGTCCCCGGGCTGAATGCCGGTGCCTTTCCCAGCGACCGGGACTCGCGCTGGAGCAGCGGAGCTGCTGCACTGCCGTGGCCCCTGCGCGGGGACCGGGCCGACCTCCCGCAGTGGGATCTCGACCAGCCGGACCAGAAAGGCTGGCTGGACGCCGAAAAGGTCTTCAAATCCGACGTACAGGCACACGGTGAATCGGAGGAGCGGCGGCTGGCATACGTCGCCTACACAAGGGCAAAGCATGTCTTGTGGGTCTCCAGTTCCGCCTGGGTAGGCTCACGGGCCGGCCGCGCGGAAATGTCCCCGTTCCTGGCCGAGCTCGAGTCCTTGGCCCCGGGCGCCGGTGGTGCTGCCGTTGCCGGCGCCCGGGTGCATCCGTTGTCGCTGGAGGAGGCGGCACTGCCGGATGCGAGTCCGCTGACAGTTGGAACGGAAGAAGCATGCTGGCCGTACGATCCCCTCGAAGGACCGGTTGATCCGCGAAACGGTGCACGGCTGAGGCTGGTCCCGGGCCGCAGGACAGCCATGGAAGCAGCCGCGCAAAGGGTACTGGCAAACATGGAGCACGGCGCGGGCGAGTGGCAGGCCGAAGAGACGGTGCAGGAAGTCAACTTCCGGCCAGGGAGCAGCCCGCGGCAGGGTCGCGGGACCTTGCCCGGGGCGCCGCCAGGCCTCACGGGCGCAGCCGCAGGGTGGGCGCGGGAAGCTGCGCTGCTGCTGGAGCGCCGGTCGAGGCGGCGGGATGGCCACGACGTGCACCTGCCCAGCCATATCTCCGCCTCAACCCTTGTTGACCTCGGGGACGATCCGGCCGCTGTACTGGGCCGGCTGCGCCGCCCCGTTCCGCGTGAACCGGGGATGTCAGCCCGAAAGGGAACAGCTTTCCACGCCTGGGTGGAGGAGTACTTCGGAAATGCCGGAATGCTCGACCTCGGCGAAGCCCCGGGCTCGGACGACCACATCGATGCTGCCTACGACCTCGACGAGATGGTGGCTACCTTCAAAGCGTCCCCCTGGGCCCACCGGTCCCCGGCGTTCGTTGAAGTCCCAGTAGAAACCAGGGTGGGGGAGGTGGTGGTGCGCGGCCGGGTGGACGCTGTCTTCCAGGACGCCGACGGCCGGTGGGACTTGGTGGACTGGAAGACCGGCCGCCGTCCGTCTGCCGCAGAACTCAAGACACGATCGATCCAGCTGGCCGTGTACCGGCTGGCTTGGGCGCGCCTCAAGGATGTTCCGCTGGAGGAGGTACGGGCCGCCTTCTTCTACGTCGCGGACAACGCCATCGTGCGGCCCCATGACCCGGGGACGGCGGCCGAACTGGAGGGAATCATTGCCGCTGCCCTGAACCGGCCGTCGCCCTGAACCCGGGCCTCACTGCGCCGTGACAGGCGCGGTGAGTGGGCCGGGGATGTCCTTGGTGCCGCGCCGCCCGGTTCAGCCTTGTTTGACGTTGATGATCGAGATGGCTGCGGTAGAGGTATCGTCCGGATCCCCGGCCTTTTCATCTGATACCCCCGCGGACCGGGCATGGGGCACGTCCGCAGGCTGCGCATTTGCCGATGGTGGCTCCACCGGAATCGGTGTCACCTGCACGGCGGGCGTGGACGGTGTCTGACCCTCGGAGGCGGGTCGCGCCTGCACGGCCGCGGGTGCCACCGCTGCCGGCTGCGCCGGTACGGGAATGACTGTTACGGCAGGAGTGACCGCGGAGCTGCCACTTCCCGCGGCGGGATTTCCCATTGCTTTGGCAGGAGGCGTGGCGGCTGCGCTGGCCGTTGGGGCAGAGCCAGCCGTTGAGCCTGTACCAGGCACCGCGGGTGCACCCGCCGTTGCGCCTGCACCCGGCACTGCGGCAGGATCGGCAACTGCGGCGCTTTCGGGCGTCGCGGCGGCGCCCGCGGCAGGGAGCGGCTCGACGCTGATCGGCTGGCCCCCGTACTCGGCGATATCGCTCGCCAGGCTCTCCAGCATGCCCTCAGCCTCGGTGACCATGTCCTGGTCACCGGCCGCGAGGCCCTTGACCAGGTACTGCGCCAGGGCGAACTCGGCGGACAGGGCAGCGCGGCGCAGCAGGTGCTGGTCCGGAGCATCCCGCCGGCTGGAGGTGTACGCCTTCAGCACGGCGTTGATGAAGTCCTGTTCATTGGACGCGACCAGCCAGGCGAAGTCGTCCGCAGGGTCACCGATGCGCAGGTCCGTCCAGCCGGTTACGGCGGTGACCCGTCCCGACTCCACCAGCAGGTTGTCTTCGTGCAGGTCGCCGTGAACCACACAGGGATGGAAACGCCAGAGCGAAACATCCTCCATGGCGTGCTCCCAGCGGCGCAGCAGCCCGGCCGGAATCTTGCCGGTGGTGGCTGCCTGGTCCAACTCGTTGAGCCTCCGCTGGCGGAACTCGTTCGGGGTGTAGCTGGGCAGGTCGGCATTGCTGACCAGTGACCGGGGCAGGTCATGGACCGCCGCCAGGGCGGAGCCGATCTCGCGCGCCAGTCCAGCCGGCCCGGAGGTCAGTTCCTCGACGCTGCGGGTGCTGCCGGACAGGTGTGAGTACACGAAAGTGGTGAGCGCCCCGAGCCTTACGCTCCCGGCCACTGTCGGCATCAGGAACGGCAGTTCGGCCCGGACGCCGGGAGCGAAAGCCCGCAGCACCAGGAACTCCGTTTCCAGCCGGGCGCTGGCTTCGGCGTGCCGTGGCGACCGGACCCGCCACCGCTTGCCTTCAGAATCAAGGAGCAACGCCGAGTCGAAGTCCGCGGGATCATCCGGCGCAGAGCTAACGGCCGTCGGGGTCAGTCCGGGGACTGCCGCGGTTGCAATTGCCGCCAGTTCAATCGGTTTTCTTCTCACCGTTCCACGGTAGAGCGCCTGCCGTCCCAGACGTCGGTCCGGCCGCGGCGAGTCTCGAGATAGCTGCCGATCGCGAAGTTCCGGGCATCACATACACCCTCCGGAAATGTGAAATGTCCGCGGCAGTCAGTACGGTGGAACCATGAGCCATGCGGAGTCTGTAACACCCGTCCACCAGGCTGCACCGGGACGGCTGCCGGCAAACCATTTGGTGGATACCCTCCTTCCGGTTCGGCCCGCTTTGGTTGACCGTGGATCTGTCGCTCGCGCCAGGCCCGGAATGGTCGATGACCTGCTCGCCGGGCCCGATGCCCTGGCCGCAGTGCTGTCGGGGCGCCAAGGTTTGGTGCAGGGCAGCGACCTGGTCCTGACCGGGGCGAGGGAACTCCTTGCCGCGCTTGCGAAGGCCGGATCCGCACCGGAGTTGGTGGTGTACCTGGGGTCGGCGCTGCCGGCCGCCGATCTTCCGGCAGGCACGGAACTGCTGCTGTTCGTCCTGCCGCAACCGCAGGAACCGGGCACTGGCGGCATTCCCGCGAATGCGGCGTGGGCGGGGTTCCGGGAGGTGGCAGCGGGTCTGACGCCCACGTCCACTGCCTTGTTCGTGGAAGCGAGCGCCATCGCCAACTGGCACCAGGCCCACACGCACTGTCCGCGCTGTGGCACGCCTACGGTGGTCCAGTCAGGCGGCTGGGTGCGCCGGTGCCCCGCCGACAATTCAGAACACTTTCCGCGGACCGACCCCGCCATCATTGTCACGGTAGTCGGCCCGGACGGCCGGCTGCTCCTGGGCGGCGGCGGCCCCCTGGACGCCCGGAACTACTCCACCCTGGCCGGATTCGTGGAGCCAGGGGAATCCCTCGAAGAAGCCGTCGTCCGTGAGATCCAGGAGGAAGTCGGGGTCCGGGTCAGCGCCTGCCAGTACTTGGGCTCACAGTCGTGGCCGTTCCCTGCCTCGCTTATGCTTGGATTCACCGCCGCCACCGAAGACACCCAGGCAACGCCCGACGGCGTGGAGGTCACCAGGGCGCGCTGGTTCAGCCGCGAGGAACTCCAGGAGGCGGTGTTCAGCGGAGAGATCACCATTTCCAGCAGGCTGTCCATTGCCAGGTCCCTGATTGAGCACTGGTACGGCGGCCGGATCCTGGACCGCGGCGAAGCCTAAGCAATTCCATCCACCAGACTCCAGCACCCGGTAGTCGAGAAACAAAGCAGCAAAAGTGACTACAGAACATTTTGACGGAGCAGCCTCCCTTGAGGACCGGATCCTCGGGGGGCTTGACGCGGAGCAGCGGGAGGTGGCCAGCACCCTCAGCGGCCCGTTGTGCGTCCTCGCCGGCGCGGGGACCGGGAAGACCCGTGCCATCACCCACCGCATCGCCTATGGCGTGCACTCGGGCGTCTACACCCCGCAGCGCCTGCTCGCCGTCACATTCACTGCGAGGGCGGCGGCAGAAATGCGCAGCCGTTTGCGGGACCTGGGCGCCGGCAATGTCCAGGCCCGCACCTTCCACGCCGCGGCCCTGCGCCAGCTGCAGTTCTTCTGGCCCCAGGCGGTGGGCGGCACGCTGCCCAACTTGCTGGACCACAAGGCCCAAATGCTTGCCGAGGCCGCGCGGCGGCTTAGGCTCAGCACCGACCGTGCCTCCATCCGTGACCTTGCCTCTGAAATCGAATGGGCCAAGGTGTCCATGCTGACGCCGGCCAATTACCTGGAAAACGCCCAGGGGAGGGGTGCCCCCGGCGGCTTCGATCTCACCACAGTGGCACGGGTCTTCCAGTCCTATGAGGACGTCAAAACCGACCGCAATGTCATCGACTTCGAAGACGTCCTGCTGATCACTGTGGGCATCCTGCAGGAGGATGAAAGGGTGGCTGCCACGGTCCGGGAGCAGTACCGGCACTTTGTGGTGGACGAGTACCAGGACGTCTCCCCGCTGCAGCAGCGGCTGCTGGAGCTCTGGCTCGGCGGACGGGACGAACTGTGCGTGGTGGGTGACGCCAGCCAGACCATCTACTCCTTCACCGGCGCGTCGCCCCGGCACCTCCTGGACTTCAAGGCCCGCTACCCCCAGGCCAACGTGGTCAAGCTGATCCGTGACTACCGCTCCACCCCCCAGGTGGTGAAGCTCGCCAACGACCTGCTGGGGGCCCGCCGCAGCGGCGGCCCCACGGCCGACGCCGCCTGGGCTGCACCCCTGCAGCTCGTGGCGCAGCGGGCCGCCGGGCCCGAGCCCCAGTTCACAGAGTGCACAGATGACGAGGCCGAAGCAGCCACCGTGGCGCAGAAGATCAAGGCACTGCTCGACGCCGGCACGCCGGCCAGCGAAGTGGCTGTCCTCTTCCGGACCAACGGCCAGTCCGAGGCGTACGAGCAGGCGTTGGCGGCGGCAGGCATCGGGTACCAGTTGCGGGGAGGCGAGCGCTTCTTCGCCCGCAAGGAGGTCCGTGATGCAATCCTCCAGCTCCGCGCCGCCACCCGGGCCGTTTCAGAGGCGGACGCCGCCGAACCGCTCGGGCAGCTCGTCCGCGACATCGTCTCCTCCCTCGGCTACACCGAATCGGCTCCGCACAGCGGAGGGGCGCTCCGCGAGCGGTGGGAGTCCCTGGCGGCGCTGGTGGCGCTCGCCGACGAACTCGTGCAGAACCGGGGCCCTGGCTTCGGCCTGGCGGATTTCGTTAACGAACTGCAGGAGCGCTCCCTCGCCCAGCACGCCCCCACCGTGCAGGGCGTGACGCTCGCGTCCCTGCACGCCGCCAAGGGCCTGGAATGGGATGCCGTCTTCCTCGTGGGCCTCAGTGAAGGCTTGATGCCCATCTCCTTCGCCGACGCACCTGAGTCGGTAGACGAGGAACGCAGGCTGCTGTACGTGGGAATCACCCGTGCCCGTGAGTACCTATCCCTCTCCTGGAGCACCGCACGGACCCCCGGTGGCCGGGCCAACCGCAAGCCCTCGCGCTTTCTCGACGGCTTGCGGCCGAACTCCGTTACCACCTCAAGTACCAAGGGAAAGGGAAGCGCTCCGCGCCGCAAGGCTGCTGCCCCTGCCGTGTGCCGGGTCTGCGGGAGCATGCTGGCCACCGGTGCCGAACGCAAGGTGGGCCGATGCAATGCGTGCCCGCCCACCTACGAGGAACAGACGTTCGACGCCCTTCGCAACTGGCGCAGGGACGTGGCGCAGTCCGCGGACGTCCCCGCATTCGTCGTCTTCACCGATGCCACCCTCACCGCCATCGCAGAAGCAAGGCCCAAGTCCCTCGAACAGCTTGCCGGACTCGCCGGTGTCGGTCCGTCCAAACTTGAACGGTACGGAGAAGACGTCCTCCGGGTACTCGCCGAAAGCTCCGTCCTGTGAGGCGCGGCTCCGGCACCAGTCCCCGCCAGCCTCCCACCACCCTGACCACGTCCGACGGCTCTCCCGTGGAAGTGCGGCGTTCTGCCCGGCGTACCCGTACCGTAGCCGCATTCTGGGAAGACGGAACGGCAGTGGTTGCCATCCCGGCCCGCTTTACTGCCGCCCAGGAACGGGAGTGGGTCAACCGCATGCTGGCCAAACTCCATAAACAGGGGGAGCGGCAAACTGCAGCCGGACGGCGGCGTCCCGCCACGGATGAAGCACTGGCAGCCCATGCGGCGCGGCTGTCCACCGAATACCTCGATGGCCGGTCAGTACCCACCTCCGTCCGCTGGGTGAAGAACCAGAACTCCCGCTGGGGTTCCGCCACGCCGGCCGAGGGCACCATCCGCCTGTCGGACAAGCTGCGGCCCATGCCGCAATGGGTCATTGACTACGTCCTGCTGCACGAACTGGCACACCTTCTGGTGGCTTCCCACAACACAGCGTTCTGGAAGCTGCTGGAGGCGTATCCCGAAACCCCACGGGCCAGGGCATTCCTCGAGGGCGTCTCATTCGCCACGTCCCGGGGACTCGCAAAGGCCGGTCAGCCGGCCGGGGACGCCGGTGGCGACATGGACCCCGCGGGCAGCTGGCCGGGCGACGCCGACTAGACGCAAGAGTATTCCGGCCACGGGGTCAAAAGAGGTTAAAAACATTGGCGGGCCAGGAAGTCCTGGCCCGCCAACGGTGTGTCAGCTCGTGGACGGTCCGCTGCCGCCGTCGTCATCCTTGCCGCCGGTGTCGTCGGCCCCGCCGTCTTCACCGGGGGTTTCGTCAAAGCCGCCGCTGAGCAGTTTCTGCAGGGCGTCGTCCACCTCGCTGTCGCTGGCCTCGGCCAGCTTGCGCCGGGAGCTGAAACCCTTCGGATCGTCGAGGTCTTCGGCGGTGGGCAGCAGGTCGGGATGGTGCCAGATGGCGTCCCGGCCCTCGATGCCCCGTTCCTCCTTGAGCGTGGCCCACAGGGTAGCGGCGTCGCGAAGCCGGCGGGGCCGCAGTTCGAGTCCCACCAAGGACGCGAAGGCGTGTTCGGCAGGACCGCCCGTCGCGCGCCGGCGGCGCACAGTCTCACGCAGGGCCCCGGCAGACGGGAGGACGTTTTCTGTTGCGGCGGCGGTCAGTTCGTCAACCCAGCCTTCGACGAGCGCCAGCGCGGTCTCAAGCTTCTCCAGTGCCTGCTCCTGGGCGGGCGTCCGCTGGGGCATGAAGACGCCCTGCGACAGCGCCTCCTGGATTCCCTCCGGATTGCTCGGATCGAGGTCGCGGGCCAGCTCCTCGATGCGGGAAGTATCAATATGGATGCCGCGGGCGTAGGCCTCGATCGCGCCCAGCAGGTGCCCGCGCAGCCAAGGAACCTGCACGAAGAGCCGTGCGTGCGCGGCTTCCCGGACGGCAAGGAACAACCGGATGTCGTTTTCGGGGAGGGACAGGCCCTCGCCGAAGGCCGCAACGTTCGCGGGCAGCAGTGCCATTTCAAGGTCGGCCAGCGGGACTCCGATGTCGGTGGAGCTCACAACGTCCTTGGATAGGGCGCCGATGGCCTGGCCCAGCTGCATGCCAAAGATCGCGCCGCCCATGTTCTGCAGCATGGAGGAGGCGCCCCCCATCATGGACTTCATTTCCTCCGGCATCTGCTCCGTCATTGCGGAGGAGAGGGCGTTTGCAATGCTGTTGGCCACGGGTTCGGTCAGCCGCTTCCAGGTGCCAAGTGTTGCTTCCACCCACTCCGCCCGCGACCAGGCCTTGCCGATCAGGCCGGTGGCGGGCAAGTCAGTGACCGGATCCAGCCACAGCTCGGCGAGGCGAAGGGCCTCATCCACATCCCGTGACTGCTGGGCGCTAACCGACGGGTCCGAACTTTCCGCGGCCACCCGCCGGGCGTTGTCGTGGGCCAGCGTCCAATTGACGGGGCCCTCGGACGGTGCGCTCATCATGGCCTGCACCTGTGAGAACATCTGGGCCAGCAGGTTGGGGTCATCCGGGAGGCCGGCCGCCTTGGCGAGTTCGGCGGCGTCGAAGTTTTCCATCCCCTTGCCGCCCATCAGGTTCTGCAGCATTTCGGCCAACGGGTCCTTGGGGGTGTCGTCGCCGTTGGACGGATTGAGTGGGTTGGAGGTCATGGTCCCGCCGATCGCTGGTGTGACTGTTGATCAACCTTCACGGTACCCCGGCGGGGGTCGGCTGTCTGCCGCCCGCCGCCGTCGTTCGCTCTAGGCAAAGCGGCCGCCGTGCCGCCAGCGCGTACTGTTGGTGGGGTGACTACAACCCGTGGCGGCCATCCCTCCGAGGACCACGTTCCCGATCTTTCCCCTGTCCCGGGCGCCGCTCCTTTGGGCGCGGCCGGCAGCATCAACGCGGACGACGGCGGTCGCCGGGGAAGGCGGCTTTCCACCATGATGGTTGCCGGGTTGGCTGCGCTCGGGCTGGGAATAGCCGTCGGCACCCTTCCGGTGCCGTACGTCATTGAATCACCAGGGCCCACCTACAACACGCTGGGGGAGAGCCAGGGGCATCCCGTGATCAACGTGACCGGCCGCGAAACGTACCCGGCCGCGGGGAACCTGGACCTGACCACCGTGTATGTCGACGGCGGTCCCACCGGCTCGGTCAGTATCCTCAGTGCATTCTCCGCCTGGCTGGACGGCTCCAAGGCCGTATACCCCGTGGAACTGATCTACCCCGCGGGAACCACCAGGGAAGCCGCGCAGGAACAGAGCGCGGTGGCCATGGCCACGTCCCAGGAGAACGCGGTGGCCTCGGCCTTGAATGAACTCAAGATTCCCTACGGCCAGCAGCTCCAGGCGGCGGACCTCTCCAAGGACTCCGCGTCCGCAGGAAAGATCCAGCAGGGCGACATCCTCAAATCCATCAACGGCAAGGACATCACTGCGCTCAGCGTGATCCAGGATGAGCTTGCCGCGGGGAAGGGCGCCACGGTCTCCGTGACGGTTGAGCGCGCCGGCCAGCCGGTCGTGCTGGACATTACGCCCAAGGACAACGGCCAGGGGCGCTTCATCCTCGGCGTCATGTTGAAGTACCTCTTCAGTTTCCCTTTCCAGGTGCAGATCTCGCTGGACAAGGTGGGCGGCCCCAGCGCCGGGCTCATGTTTTCGCTTGGCATTATCGACACCGTGACTCCAGGGGATCTCACCGGCGGCAAACATATCGCGGGCACCGGCACCATCTCCCCGGACGGCTCGGTGGGACCCATCGGCGGCATCGGCCAGAAAATGCGCGGCGCCCGCTCGTCAGGGGCCACGCTCTTCCTGGCTCCCGCCGCCAACTGCGACGAGGTGGCGGGCCACGTTCCCGACGGCCTGCAGGTGGTCCGGGTGCAGAACCTGTCGGAGGCCCGGCATGCGGTGGAACTGGCCGGCAGCGGACAGGACACATCCGGGCTTCCGGCCTGCGCGGGCAAGTAAGCCGGGCCCAACTAGACTGGGCCCAACTAGACTCGACAGGAACTAAGCTTTACCGCCAGTCGTGGCACAGATGACGGACGAAACCAGCCGTTTGACCGGTACCGTACGTCGCCCGCATGCTTCGAATCTCGACGACCAGCTATGAGGTACCCAGTTTGTCCCGACCCGCCAGCACCATGTCCACCGGCAGACCACCATCACGACGCGGCGCCCTGACGCCAACCCTGATCGTCGTGGCCCTGGTGGTTGTGGGCTTCATCTTCTTCGCGAACGTCTGGACCGACGTCCTCTGGTACCGGCAATTGGGCTTCATCGAGGTCTTCGTCACCGAGAACCTGGCCAAGATTGCCACGTTCGTTGCAGGTTTCGCGCTCATGTTCGCGGCTGTCTTCTTTTCCATCCGCATCGCGTACAACTCGCGTCCGGTCTACGCCCCGGACTCTGAGGTCCGGGACAACCTCAACCGCTACCAGGCGCAGCTGGAGCCCGTCCGCCGGATCGTGATGGTGGGCCTGCCGGTCCTCTTCGGCCTGTTCGCGGGCAGCGCGGCTGCCAGCCAGTGGCAGAAGGTCCTGCTCTTCTTCAACCAGGTGGGCTTCGGGCAAACCGATCCGCAGTTCAACATGGACATCAGCTTCTACCTGATGACCCTGCCGTTCCTGGGGTTTGTCACCGGGTTCCTGATCAGCGTGGTGGTCATCGCAGGTATCGCTGGCATCCTCACGCACTACCTGTACGGCAGTATCCGGCTGATGGAGCGTGGCGTATTCACCAGCCGTGCGGCGCAGATCCACATCGCGGTGACGGGCGCGGCCTTCCTGGTCCTCCTCGGCATCAACTTCTGGCTTGACCGCTACTCGTCCGTGCAAAGCAATGGCGGCCGCTGGGCCGGTGCGCTGTACACGGACGTCAATGCTGTCATTCCCACCAAAGCCATCCTCGCCGTAGCCGCCGTGCTGGTGGCCATCCTGTTCATCGTTGCCGCCGTGATCGGCCGGTGGCGCCTGCCCATCATCGGCACGGCCATGCTGATCATCACCTCCATCCTGGCCGGGGGAGTGTATCCCTGGGTGATCCAGCAGTTCCAGGTCCGGCCTTCGGAGCAGACGCTGGAAAGCCAGTACATCCAGCGCAACATTGCGAACACCCGCAAGGCCTACGGCCTGGACGACGTCCAGGAAGCCCGTTATGACGCCACCAACACTGCCACCACGGGCGCCCTCGCGCCCGACGCGCAGACCACGGAAAACATCCGGCTCCTTGACCCGAACCTGATCTCCGACGCCTTCTCCCAGCTGGAACAGTACCGCCCGTACTACCAGTTCCCCAAGGCCCTTAATGTGGACCGTTACGAGGTGAACGGAAAGATCCAGGACACCGTGATCGCGGTCCGCGAGTTGAACCCCACCAACGTGGCAACCAACCAGCAGGGCTGGCTGAACCAGCACGTGGTGTACACGCACGGCTATGGGGTGGTGGCAGCCAAGGGCAACAAGTTCACTGTGGACGGCAAGCCTGATTTCCTGCAGTCCGGCATTCCCTCCACCGGTGTGCTCGGTAACGACACCACCTATGAACCGCGGATCTACTTCGGTGAGTCCTCGCCTGAGTATTCAATCGTCGGTGCGCCCGACGGCGCCACACCGCGCGAACAGGACCGTCCATCCGGCAAGGAAGGGGAGGGGGAAACCCAGTACACGTTCAAGGGCAACGGCGGCCCGAACGTTGGATCGTTCTTCAACAAGATCCTCTACGCCATCAAGTTCCAGTCCTCGGACCTGCTGCTCTCCGACGGCGTAAATCCTGAGTCGCAGATCCTGTACGACCGGAGCCCCCGTGAGCGGGTCCAGAAGGTGGCTCCGTACCTGACGGTTGACGGCGGCGCCTACCCGGCGCTGGTGGACGGCCGCGTCAAGTGGATCGTGGACGGCTACACCACCAGCCAGTACTTCCCCTACTCGCAACAGAAGCAGTTGTCGGATGCCACCGCCGATTCGCAGACAAGCTCGGGCCGCGCCGTGGCTTTGCCCAACAGCACGGTGAACTACATCCGCAACTCGGTCAAGGCCACCGTGGATGCCTACGACGGCTCCGTCACCCTGTACACCTGGGACGACACCGATCCTGTCCTCAAGGCCTGGCAGAAGATTTTCCCGTCAACGCTGAAGCCGTATTCGGAGATGTCGGGCGCCCTGATGAGCCACGTCCGCTACCCGGAGGACCTGTTCAAGGTCCAGCGTGAGCTGCTGGGCCAGTACCACGTCACGGATCCCACCAGCTTCTACAAGAACAACGACGTGTGGAGCACCCCGGCTGACCCCACCGTGTCAACGGACGTAAAGCAGCCCCCGTTCTACATGTCCCTGCAGATGCCCGACCAGGAGAAGCCGGCATTCCAGCTGACCTCGTCGTTCATCCCGCAGATCGTCAATGGAAACGCCCGCAACGTCCTTTACGGCTTCCTTGCCGCGGATTCGGATGCCGGGAGCCAGGCAGGCGTGAAGGCTGACGGCTACGGCAAGCTGCGGCTGCTCCAGATTCCGCCGGAAACCCAGGTTCCCGGCCCTGGACAGGCGCAGAACAAGTTCAACTCCGACCCCACCGTGTCACAGGCACTCAACCTGCTGCGGCAGGGCGCGTCGGACGTCCTGAACGGCAACCTGCTCACGCTGCCCGTGGGCGGCGGCATCCTGTACGTTCAGCCGGTCTACCTCAAGTCGACCGGTGAGACGTCCTACCCAACCCTGCAGCGTGTGCTGGTGGCCTTCGGCGACAAGGTGGGCTTCGCGCCCACCCTCGATGCCGCGCTCAAGCAGCTCTTTGGCGGGGATTCGGGTGCAGCGGCAGGTGACTCCGCCAACAACGGCCAGACGCCGGCCGGTCCGGCAGCGCCGGCAACACCGGCGGAAGCGGACGCGAAGGCGCAGCTGAAGGCTGCCCTGGACGAGGCGAACGCGGCCATCCAGGCAGGCCAGACAGCGCTTGCCGCCGGCGACTTCGCCGCCTACGGTGACGCGCAGAAGAAGGTTGCGGCGGCGCTGAAGAAGGCCATGGATGCCGAGGCCAAGATTCCGGTCACCGCTCCGGAGGCCAGCCCGGCCCCGGCGGCATCGTCCTCCCCGTCAGCGTCGCCGTCTCCGTCGCCAGGCCAGTAGGACGGCGGCGGCCCGGC